>JBAQJU010000295.1:0-14747 GCA_049300475.1 Terriglobales bacterium
CTCAACAGCAGTGGGCTCTCGATCGAGCGCGAGCATCTCCTGCATTTTCCGCTCATTGCTTGTTTGCGCCACGTTCTCAGGGCCCCACCCTATAACACAAAGTGGGTGGTAAAGCTCGATAGCTTCCTCTGCTCTTTGCCTATTTGGTTTCGGACCTACCACGCGCGCTGGTGGTGGCAAAAGCTGCGTGCTCGGTGCGTGTTTTTCGTGGTCCGCAAGCCTGGCCCAATCCACCCTGTTGAGGTTGCGCCCAACCTGGGGGACGGTCGAGCAACGGGCGAAACTGAATCGACGAGCGCTTCGAGCCTGGACAGCGATTTGCGGTCCCATTTCGCCAGCATATTCCCGAGGTGACAATGTCCAGTCCCGACCACGCACTGAAGATCGAAATTCCGGCAGATGAAGCGGTTTATTACGAAGCTACGGCCGCGAAACAATGCGACCAGATCGCGAGGCTCGATTCGATGGCACAGTTGTTAGCGATGAAGCAGTCGGACACGGCGAGCCTGGTGGCCCGGCTCGCCCTCACCGAAGAGAAAGACCGGGGGGAGTTCCCGCATCCCCGCGATCTGTGGATGTGCGCCACCTACGACTGTCTGGCCGAGCGCGATGCCCTGGAATACCTGGCGCCGCTGGGTGGAAAGCGCGTCTTGCAAATCGGCGGACAGGGTCATCATGCGGTGCAGTTCATGCTGGGCGGCGCGGGCGAGGCCTGGCTGGTGACTCCGGTGGAGGCCGAGGCGCGCTATGCCCGGGAGTTGGCGCGGCTGGCTGGGGTCGAGATCGGCTGCAAGCTGGGGTTGGCCGAGGACCTGCCGTTCGAGGCGGGCTACTTTGACGCCATCTACTCGGGCGGCTGCGCGCATCATTTTCAAACCGAGGAAGCATTTCCCGAGATCGCCCGGGTGCTGGTTCCGGGAGGCAGGTTCGCCGCCGAAGAGCCCTGGAGGGCGCCTTTGTATGGCTGGGGCATTCGGGTGTTCGGGAAGCGCGAAGTAGAGGTCCATTGCCGGCCGCTCGATGCGCGAAGGCTGGCGCCGCTCGGCGAGAGTTTCTCCAAGTTCTCCGTCGTGCAACATGGAGTGTTTACGCGCTACGCGATGATCGCCCTCCACAAAATAGGCATCCCGACGCCCTACCGGCTGGCCTGGAAGCTGACCGAGTTCGATGACGCCCTGGCATCTCTGCTCGGGCTCCGCCGATATGGCAGCAGCGTCGCGGTGATGGCCGAAACGAGCAATCGTACGACTTGTGTATCCAGCTGATCTGATCTCTAGTGCTGTGACCGCATGATTTTTTCTGCGCTCGCTGGCTGCGCCGGGGGCGAGGCGCCCCCGGAACCGCCGGCAAGGTGCCGGCGCTACGGTCCCGGCCTTGTGGTAATAATCTCTCGGTCTGGGGACTAGTCCTGATCATGTCCGTGCGCATCGCCATCATCGAACCGGTCTGGACCTACTACCGCTATCCCGTGTACTCGGAGCTGGCCGAGCACTGCCGCGTGGATTGGATTTTTTCTCCCGCCCGGCGGGCGGCGGGGTTTGGCAGCATCACGCCGCCGCCCACCCCGTCGCTTCGCTATATCGAGATGCGGATGAGGAAGCCGTTTGGGCCAACCATCGGTTTCTGGCAGGCTGGGATTTTGCGCTACCTGATTCGGGAGCGTCCCGACGTGGTCATGTTTTCGGCGAATCCCCGGTCGCTCAGTTTCTGGATGGCGCTGGTGGCCGGCCGCATCCTCGGAATCCCGGTTTATGCGCACGGCCACGGGGTCGGTCGGAGGACCCGCATCTCGTGGTTCTACCGCCGGATGATGAACTGGCTGCTGCGCCTGGCAACAGGCTATATCGCATATGCTCCGATGGTTCGCGATACCTTTGCCGCACACGGCTTCCCGGTAAGCAAGGTCGAGGTGGCGCACAATTCGATGATCAATCCCTGCCCGCTTTCGCCGCAGGAGAAAACCGGCGCCGAGCGGGGCGTGTTGTTTTTAGGCCGCCTTCGGCTAGATAGCGGCGTCGAGAGCTTGCTGAGTGCTGTGCACCGGCTGCGACATGCTGGCCATGACATCGTCGGTCGTGACATCGAAGTTCATGTTGTGGGAGAGGGTGAGGCGAGGCCTCGGTTGCAGGAAGAGTATGCCGGAGCGCATTGGGTTCACTGGCACGGCGAAGTCTACGAGCCGGCGAGGATTCGAGAAATTTCCCAGGCGTGCTTGGCGGGCTGCCATCCAGGGCCGGCAGGCCTTTCGGTTGTGCACATGATGTCCCTGAGTTTGCCGGTCTTAGTGCAAAACGGTCTGGAGCAGCATGGCCCCGAGGTTTTCCTGGTCGAGGACGGGAACAATGGCGTTCGCTATGGCGCCGGACAACCGGTAGGGCGGATCGACGAAGCCCTGATCACGATCCTGGGAGACGCGGCCCGGCTCCGGCGGATGCAGACCGCGGCCTACAGCACTTACCTGGACTTGATCACTCCCTCGCTCGCTGCCCGGCTTGGGGGAATCCTTCTTCGGGAACTCGCTGCTTCTGGCAGGGTGGAGTTTCGCGACGCCGCCACCGCCCACACGCCTCCACCGCCGGGCGCGGCAATGGATGGGGCGGCCATGGATGCCGCAGCCGAGTAGCCACCATGACAACTGTCTACATGGTTCTGTTACTGATCCTTCTGCCGACTTATCTTCTGATCCTAATCAAGGTGGGGAGACATTGCGGACCCATATCTCCACTTACAGGCTGGTTGGTAGGGCTGGGCTACTTTACACTCGCGCCTTTGGCTCTGATCACCATGCACGGCGGCTACCGGCTGCCGGAGATTTTCGATGTGGGCGGCACCTGGGGCGCGGTTGACCTGTCAAGCGCGCGCTTTCTCCTGCCTTACCTGACCGTCTGGCTGTCGATGATGGGGGCACTGGCGGTGGTTTACCTGTTTCTGCCGCGCTCCCGGCCGGATGCCTGGTGGCGTCATATCGGGGTTAAACGCCTGCAAAAGGGAATCGTGGTGAGCATGGCCGTGATGTTCTCCTGCTGGGCGCTGCTGATCTGGATGGTCGGAGGCGTCGCGGAGTTCCTGGTCTCTCACTGGTACGCCCGGACCGAAGAGCTGGTGGCCCGGAATGGCGACCTGTTCGTGCTCTGGAACCACCTGGCGACGGCCAATCAGATCGTGTTTTGCAGCGCCGCGGTTCTGCACACGGTGATTGGAATCTGCCGCCGGGAGATGCGCTGGCGGTTCACGCTGCTGGTCTGGCTGGTTCTCTTACTGGAGGTAGTAGTCACCGGGAACCGGATTTTTCTGGCTATCTATCTGCTCGGAGTGGTTGCAACTCTGTGCTGCGAGAGACGTTGGAAAGTAGTCGCGACTATGCTGGCCTGTGCGCCCATCCTGGTTTTTGTGTTCAGCATGTGGAGTTCGGTGCGGCATAACCTCTCCGACCTGGGAAAATCTACCGGCGACTACCTCGAAAACGAGGACCATGGCGACCTGATGGCATCGCTCATCAATGTGACCGAAGGGATGAACGTTCTGCTGCTCTTCCATATTGTCGACGATTATGGGAATCGCGTCGATTACTTGCACGGCTTAACCTATGCCCGCGCCTTCATCTCGCTGGTTCCGAGACAACTGCTGCCCGCCAAGCCGCATAATTTCACCGCGCTCATGGCGGAGCGATACCTGCCGAATGTCGAAACCAGTCTCAATGCCACGGCCATTGGCGAGATGTATGCAAACTTCGGGCCGCTTACCTTATTTTTGTTCCCGGTCCTGACGGGCGCGGTCATTGGGCTGAGCCAGTGGAGTTCGAGAGCCGCCACCGGGCATCCAGTGCTGCATACGATTCTCTTTGTGGTGCTGCTCTGGGCGGCTCGATCGACGATCGAAGACAACTTCGTCGCGTTTCTGCTGTGCGTCGCGCTGGTTCGTCTGTTTCAGATGGAACGGGGATTGACCTCGAATGGCGAGCTTGCTTTGCCGAATGCCACTCTTCGCGAGATCCCTGCATGAGGCACTTTACGGACGCCAGATGCCTGGGCCGGGGTCCGGTCCAGGTCGATATCCAACGATCATGATTTGCGCAAACCCACCGCCGTCCAGGAAAGCCCGTGGGCCTCGGAATAACGGCCGGGGAGATGAACCGCAAGCCGGGGAATTGGAAACCACAGGCCGCGGGCCGCCAGGTGCCGCACTTCGAATTCGGGCTGCAGTAACTCCACCATATCGCCGCGGCGGAAGCGATGAAGTTGAAGAGAAGGCACTCCCTGCCGGCGATATTTGAAACTGGCATCGTTTGGGAGCGTCAGCAGCAGGCGGCCATCCGGCCGGAGGACGCGGCCAATCTCCCGCACTGCGCGTTGCGGCTCTTCAAGATATTGAAGAGCCTGCAGCGACACGGCCAGATCGAAGGTCTGGGCAGCGAAGGGCAGCCGATTGAGGTCGCCGCGGATATAGGTAGCGGGATGATAACGGGAGGCACGCTCCAGCGGCCGCGCCGAGAAGTCTACTCCTACATAATGATGCCGTCGCGCGATGTGGCGCCAGAGCATGCCGTCGCCACAGGCGGCGTCAAGGATACGAAGGGTCCGGCCCTGGGCGAGCGTTTCAATGGTGCGGTTCGCCCACAGATAGAGGTACGAATTTCCCAGTTCGGCGATTAGCGCACGAGCCGGAAACAACCACCGGCGGTCAGGACGCTGCGAGTAACTGGCTCGATACGATTCCAGGCGCTGCCCTTCGGATGATCCCAGATCCTGGGATTCCAGGGGAAGCAGCTCCCAAACTCCATTCTTCGCCGAGAAATGGCGCCCACAATTGGAGCAGACTAACTCGTCCGCCAGCGCTTCAAGCCGTTCGAGGTCGTCCGGACATACCAGGAGTGACATATCCAGGTCCGATAGATTCATAACCGCAATTCTAACCTCCATTAACACTTGTCCCACTAACACCTGTCATAACACAGTTTTCGCTCCGAAAACTGGGAAAGGCAACCTCCCGATGATGTCCCGGCAATTTTGGAAAGAGTTCGCCATCGCCAGCGATGCCAAGCTGGCTGATTCCTGTCTGAGTATCTTCCCGGCTACCTCGACTTTGCTGATCTTCCTCTTTCACAGTCTGTTCGAGTCGGCGGAGGAGGCCGCACGGGGCGTGATGGATCCGCAGCAGGCCGTGACGGCGGAGATGTTTCACGGCTTCGTGGCCACCCTCCACGAGCATGGCTACCGTTTCGTTTCTCCGGAGGACATCGTCGCCGGCCTCGATCCTGCCGGGCGCTACGCGATGATTACCTTCGACGACGGCTACGCAAACAATTTCCGCGCGCTCGCCACACTGGAAGAATTCCATGCGCCCGCGGTCTTCTTCATCGCCAGCAATCAGGTGCTCACCGGGAAACCTTTTTGGTGGGATGTTCTCTACCGCGAGATGCAGAAGCGCGGCCAGCCCGCGGATAACCCCGGCGGCGCCTGCGCCGCCTTGAAGCGCCTGCGCACCTGCGAGGCCGAAGAACAAATCATCGCCGCGTTTGGCAGCGCGGCATTCCAGACCGTCTCGGACATCGATCGTCCGTTTACCGCCGCCGAACTGGCAACCTTCGCCAGGCACCCGCTGGTTCACATCGGCAACCACACTGCAGATCACGCGATCCTCACCAACTACCGGCCCGACGAAGTGCGGGAGCAGATCGGCCGCGCGCAGGAGTCGCTCGAAGCCATCACTGGGCGGGTGCCGGCGATGATTGCGTACCCCAATGGCAATGTATCGAGAGCGGCCCTGGAAGCTGCGAACGAAGCCGGCCTTCGCCTGGGGGTAACGGCTCGCGCCGGCAGAAATACCATTCCGAGCACCCGCTCGCGGACGCGCGCGCTGCTGCTCAAGCGCTACACGCTGTGGGGAAACCGCGATCTGGCCGCGCAATGCCGCATCGCCCGGTCTCCGCTTTCCCTGCAAACGGCCTGGGCGGCGATCCGCTCGAAGGCAATCTTTACCGCGTAGACGTATGTCCGAATTTCCCGGGAGACTCCGCGTTCTTCAGGTGCAGAACCAGCATGCTCCGGGCTGGGGCGGCGAGGAGACGGTGGTGGCGCTGGAGAAACGCCTGCTTCAGGATCATGGACACGTGGTCGAAGACTTCCAGGTTTCAAACGCGCGGTTGAAGAGCGCGCACATCTTCTGGCAGATTCTGGCGGTACCGAGTTTCCTATGGTCGCGCCGTTCCTATGCCGCGCTGCGCCGGAGAATTGCGGAGTTCGAACCCGATGTGGTTCACGTCCACAATACGTTTCCCGAACTCAGTCCGAGCGTATTCTGGGCGGCGCGCCGGGAGGGCGTGCCGGTGGTGCAGACGCTCCATAATTTCCGGCACGTCTGTGCCAACGCGCTCCTGCTCCGCGACGGCTTCCGCTGCGAAAAGTGTGTGGGACGACGAGGGGGCTCGGCTCTGCTTCATCGCTGTTATGCCCGTAGTCTGAGCCGGTCTGCGGTGGTGGTTGCGACCGGCATCTTGCACCAGGTCATTGGTACTTACAGCCGCGGCGTAGATGCCTTTATTACTCTCAACGATTTCAATCGGGAGATCTTCCGGGGGGGCGGGCTTCCCGACAATAAATTGCACGTCAAGCCAAATTTCGTCCCCGCATCGCAATTGGGAAATTGCGCGCGCAAGCGGCAAGCCATCTTTGTCGGGGCCATGATGCCGAGCAAGGGCGTACATCTGTTGCTGCAGGCCTGGAGCGCGGCCGCGCTGGCGGAATTCGAACTGCTTTTGATCGGCGATGGTCCGGAACGCAAATCTTTGGAACGGGAGTTTGCGCATCTCGGCAATATCACGTGGTGCGGACGGATGGAACGCCCGCAAATCCTGGCACGGATGGCCGAGAGCCGGGTTCTCGTGTTTCCGTCCCTGGCTTATGAAAATTGCCCGATGGTCGTGCTCGAAGCGCTCTCGGTGGGGACGCCGGTGGTGAGCGCGAACCA
The DNA here is from genome assembly GCA_049300475.1 of Terriglobales bacterium. Classification (GTDB taxonomy): domain Bacteria; phylum Acidobacteriota; class Terriglobia; order Terriglobales; family Acidobacteriaceae; genus Acidiflorens. The sequence continues at coordinate 6,967 of JBAQJU010000295.1, forward strand.
TTCCAGCCTGACGGCGATGGTCGAGCACCAGCGAGAGGGACTTTTATTTCAAACGGGGGACGCGCAGGCACTCGCCTCCGCGTTGCGAGAGGCTCTTCACGCTGACGATGGCACCTGGTCGCAATGGTCGAGCGCGGCACGCCAGACTCACGCGCAACGGTACAGTGACAACGTGAATTATCAGCAGTTGGTCTCCATCTATGGGAACGTGATGCGGCCGCGGGCCGCCCGCTGAACCCCAACCCGTTGCTCTGGCCTAAAGAGCCTTCGATTTCTATCAGTAACTTCATTCAAGAAAAGAGGAAACACCATGAATCAAGCGACGCGCATTCTCGTAACCGGTGCGGGAGGATTTATCGGGCACCATCTCGTGAAACGGCTTCGGGCCGACGGCCACTGGGTTCGCGGAGTGGACCTCAAACTCCCGGAATATGAAACGACCGATGCCAATGAGTTCGAACTGCTGGACCTGCGCAAGTTCGACAACTGTTTGCTGGCTACGCGCGGCGGAATCGATACGGTCTACAACCTCGCCGCCGATATGGGTGGAATCGGCTTCATCACCGCCAACCATGCCGATATTGCGCGCAACAACATACTGATCAACGTCCACATGCTGGAAGCCAGCCGCCTGCAGGGAGTTTCGCGGTTTCTGTTTTCCTCGTCGGCATGCATTTATCCGCAGTCCAAGCAAGCCGATGCGGAGGTGACTCCGTTGCGGGAGGAAGATGCATTCCCCGCCGATCCGGAGCCGGGTTACGGGTGGGAAAAACTGTATGCCGAAATGCTCTGCCGGTATTTCCGGCAGGATTACACTCTCGACACCAAGATCGTGCGCTTCCACAATGTCTACGGTCCGCTCGGCACCTACGAGGGTGGGCGCGAGAAGGCGCCGGCAGCAGTGAGCCGAAAAGTCGCTCTGGCAGACGACGTGGGAACGATCGAGGTCTGGGGCGACGGAGAGCAGACTCGCTCCTTTATGTATATCGACGACTGCGTTGAGGGCCTGGTGCGCCTGATGGCCTCGGATTTCCCCGGGCCACTGAACCTCGGAACGGACCGTCTGATCTCGATCAATGCCCTGGTCGATTTGATCGCGGGAATCGCCGGCAAACAACTCGCCAAGGAGCACGACACCGGCAAGCCCCAGGGCGTGCGCGGGCGCAACAGCGACAACCGCCTGCTTCGCCAGGTGCTGGGGTGGGAACCAACTATTTCGCTCGAGCAAGGACTGGCCGTAACCTACGCATGGATTGCGCAGGAACTCGATAAGTCTGGCCGCTTGAGCAAAAAGAAAAAGGCACTGGCTGTGCGATCGAGCGCATAGTCCTCCTCTGCCGCCTCACCTCGAAACTCACACCCTGGGAAGAAAAATTATGCGCATCCTAATTTTGGGAATCAACTATTTTCCCGAACGTACGTCGGTCTCTCCATTTACAACCGGCTTGAGCGAGCATCTGGCGGCCGCGGGGCATGAGGTCCGGGTCGTGACCGCATTTCCGTACTATCCGGACTGGCGTACATGGAAGGAATACCGTGGGCGGATCACCCAACTGGAAGTCCGCAACGGAGTCAAGATCCGGCGCGTGCGGCACTTCGTTCCGTGGCGCGCCAGTTCGCTCGCGCAGCGCCTTCTGCACGATTTCTCCTTCATGGCCGGAGCTTTGATCGCGGGTCTGGCAGCGGGGCCGTGCGACGTTATTTATTGCTCGTGCCCACCGCCCGCGCTGGCTCTGGCCGCTTACGTTCTCAGCCGACTGAGGAACGTACCGTACACGATCAAGCTTACCGATCTCGCGTCGGACGCCGCTCTGGCCACCGGAATTCTGCGCGAAGGCTTTCTGATCCGCTGCGCGCGGGCGATTGAAACGTTCGCGTATCGTCATGCGCAAACCGTGGTTTGTCTGTGCGATGCATTCCGCGCGCGGCTGGCGCAAGCCGGACTTCCCGGCGACCGCCTTCATCGCATCCCGGATTGGGGAGACACAGAAGCCATCCGGCCGGTTCCGAGCGATGGTTCGTTTCGAGCCGCGCATGGGATCCCCGCCGGCCATTTCGTCATGCTGCACACCGGCAATATGGGGAAGAAACAGGACCTGCTCAACATAGTTCGCGCCGCGGAGTTGACCAGAGACGGCGCCAACTTGCATTGGGTGATCGTGGGCGAAGGGGAAGAGCGGCTCCTGATCGAAAATGCGGCGCGGGTGGCGAGCCTTCCCAATCTTCTGGTCCTGCCGCTCCAACCCGCGAACCAGCTAGGTCAGATGTATGCGGACGCCGATGTGCTCGTCCTGAACCAGAAAGCGGCGGTTAAAGACGCGGTAATACCTTCCAAGCTGCTGACCTACATGGCGTCGGGCAAGGCGGTGTTGTGCGCTGCCCATTCCGGCAGCGAAGCGTCCCGTCTGGTTCGTGACGCGCACTGCGGCGAGGTTGTGCAGCCCGAGGATCCTCTGGCCCTGGTAGAAGGAGCGCTCGCGTTGCGAGCCAACCGGATCCTGCGCCAGACCATGGGAGCGAACGGGCGCGCTTACGCCGAGAACAATTACAGCAAGGCAGAAGTGTTGCGTTTGTACGACCATTTCTTCGCGTCTTTTTCCAAAACACAGCCAGCCTCTGCGGTCGCCATCGCCGCGGATTAAGTCAGTCCCGCTGGCCGACCCTTGCCGAAGCTCAGGACCCTCAAGGTTCGGGCGCGGCTGCCGATTGATCGAAATAACCCACAAAGAGCAAAGGAAGGTTCGATCCAGTGTTTCTCTCGCTCCGCATTTACCGGTTGGTTCTTACGGTTCTCACCTATCTTTTGCCGTGGCTTGCCTTTGAAGTCGGCCATCGCGTGTGGTTTGTCATGTGCTGGTACGTTGCCAGGCAAGCAACGTATCCGCGCGCTGGGCACACTGGTTTGTTATTACTATGTTCTTTTGTTTGGGCGTTTGTGACCGAGCATTATTCGGTCACCAGCATTGACGAACTCTTCCGGGAACGAACTGGAGCCAAAGCGGCCCTTTCAGCACTGGTCGCAACCAGCGCCATCTTCCTCGCGATTTTATTTTTCAGCCGCGATGACTTCTTCCCCCGCGGCCTGTTCGTATGTGGAATCCTGGCGCTGTTTATTCTGACCCTGCTGATGCGAGCGCTCCTCCGGCGGATCTTCCGGCAGAGAAGAGCATGGGGTAAGCCCACCGAAATCTTAATCATTGGCGCCGACACCTTCGCCCATGAAGCCGCGGAACGCCTGCAGAGACTCTCGGTTGCGCCCTGTGAGATTGCCGGCTATGTAGTTCTTCCCGGCCAGGATCCCTCACCCGAAGCAAGCCCCGCGTATCGTTTCGATCAGATCGCCCAATTAAACGCGTCGCGTGGATTTCACGAGGCGATCATCGCTCTGCAACCGGTGCAATTCGTGCAGATCCCGGCGATCGTGGAGGCGCTGGAAAAACTGTGCGTGCCGGCGCGCGCCATCGTAGATCTCGGGGAAGGCATCGTGGTCCGGGAAAAGTTGTTTCAGTTGGGCCGCATTCAGATGCTGGATCTGACTTCAACTCCGGCCGACCTTCTGTATTATGCGCTTCTTAAACGCGCCTTCGACGTCGCCTTCTCGGCGCTGGTCCTCGTCATTACCGCTCCACTGTCGGGATTGGTCGCGCTTCTGATCCGGCTCACTTCTCCCGGTCCCATCGTCTTCACCCAAGAGCGGATCGGGCTCAATGGCCAAAAGTTTCAGATGTACAAGTTCCGGACCATGCAGGTCTCCGCCCGCAATGAAAGCGATACCACCTGGACCACTGCCAACGACCCGCGCCGAACCAGGCTGGGCGAGCTCCTGCGCCGAACCAGCATCGATGAATTGCCGCAGTTCATCAACGTCCTCAAGGGAAATATGAGCGTGGTGGGGCCCCGGCCCGAGCGCCCCTATTTCGTCGACAAGTTTCTCCGGGAGATCCGCCGCTACAACCATCGCCATTCCCTCAAAGTGGGAATCACGGGCTGGGCCCAGGTTCACGGATGGCGAGGAGACACTTCGATCGAAAAGCGTTTGGAGCACGATTTGTACTACGTGCAAAACTGGAGTTTTGCCTTTGACCTCCGGATTGTCGCCATGACCGTCCTCTCGGCTTTAACGAACAAGAACGCGTACTAAAGCCGGCGCGCCCGCGCCTGACTCTGCATCGCTTCTGATTCTTCTAATCTTCTTCTCCGCCACACTCCCTGTCTGCCGTTGTGACCCCGCCCTCCGCCGCGGAATTTCCTGGGTACCCAAAAGCCGCATCGTTATAAACCACTTCATCAATTTCCCTCCCTGTACCGGCGATCGCTATGCGTTTTAGTCCGCGCATCAGTCGATGGCAGGCGCGGGCGCTTAAACTGACTACAAGGGCCTGCAATCCTCCAGAAAATCGGCGGCTGGTATGGTCGAGAAGCCATTCTTCCATTCGTAGTTTTATTGGGAGGGTATCTGCGGCCGTTCATGCCCAGATCACAGGCCCATGCGCCGAAGCTTTCCATTTAAGGATGGCACGTTGCGGGGAAGGAATGGATCATCGTCATGCCAGACGCCGATGATTCCTGGTACACGAATTCTGCGACCGCGCCCCAGGACTTCGAGGATTACGTTGCAAAAGATCTGATCGCGAAAATTGATACTACGTGAATCGAGAGTTCATAGCAGAGCTATCGCAGCGCCGGGTGCAGTACGATTGGAACTACTGGGATGGAGCGATAGGACCACGGTTAAGCGAGATGGAGAATTACCTTTCCGGGCAAGTCGCCGAATCGATAATTGTTACTTCAAAATTGGATCTTCGGCTAATTCCGCAGTGTGGTCAGGGTGTGAAACAAGAGCCGTGCGCAGGTACTGCTTCAAGCAGCGCACGCACGGAGTGTAGCCCTGGTGCATGGCGGTGCGAGCAGTAACGGTTCGCGATCTCGCTTTGTCATGGATAAATGAGCACCCGGCACGATGAAACAATTTTCCGTCTTCCTCCACCACCACCATCATGCCGGGTGGCACGTCGTTGGCCGCTCGTGCTTGTTCAGAACGCAACGGTGTAACGCCCGTATCCGACGACCGAGCCATTTCAAAGCCACCAACAAAGATGATTGTTGCGGCGGCAGTAAGGATCCAAAGGAACAAACTTCTTGTAGCGCTAGCCATAGTGCCTTCCAGTTTACACATATCGACCATCTATAGGCCGGGGTTCGCGATATTACAACCCGGTTTCCTGGTAGATCTTCGGAAATCCTCCATGCCTGCAAAATGCTAAGATGCCGGAAATGGATTTTGGCGCCCAACCCAAAAAAGCCGGACGCGCGGGTAAGTTGGTTCGACCGCGCAAGGCTGAAAATCGCCAGGCTAAACGTCGCGACGGCAAGCATCGCGTCGGGTCGGAGTTGGTCATCATTACCGGAATGAGCGGCTCTGGCAAAGCCTCGGCGTTGAAGGCCTTCGAAGATCTCGGTTATTACTGCGTTGATAATCTGCCCGTTGAACTGATCCCGCGCTTCGCCGAACTGGCTTTGCAATCCGGCGAGATTCCGCGGACGGCGCTGGTCGTCGACGTGCGCGAAGGGTCACAACTGGAAAAGCTGCCGGCCATTCTGAAGTCGGTCAAACAATTGATTCCCACGCGGGTCATTTATCTGGAAGCCAGCGATCCGGTCCTGCTGCGCCGATTCAGTGAAACTCGGCGTCCTCATCCTCTTGGGACCCGTACCACGGTGCGTGCTTCGCTCACCACCGAGCGGCGGCATCTGCGCATGATTCGCTCCCTCGCCGACCTGGTGATCGACACCTCCAAGTTCAACGTTCATGAGCTGCGCGCGCATCTGACGGACCGCTTCCAGCACTCCACGGGAACCAACCATACCATTCTGGTCTCCTGTGTGAGCTTCGGTTTCAAGCACGGAGTGCCCGACGATGCCGACCTCGTGTTCGACGTGCGCTTTCTCCCCAATCCTCATTTCGTGCCGGAGTTCCGGCCGCTCACCGGCCGCGATCCGCGGGTCGCCAAATATATACGATCCTTCCCGCAGACCAAGGAGTTCATCAGCCGCATCTCCGACCTGCTGGTCTACTTGCTCCCGCACTACGTTCATGAGGGAAAAAGCTACTTGACCATCGGCTTCGGCTGCACCGGGGGCCAGCACCGCTCGGTGATGATCGCCGAGGACGTGGGAAAACAGATGCGCGATGCGGGATATAAAGTGAAAATCGTGCATCGGGACAGCCCGAAATAGCCTCCCGGCATTCGGATTCGATTTTCGTGGAGCATTTGATTCCCAGGAACCCGGGGTTGGTGGCGAAACCCCGGAGCCCAGATCCAAAGCCGCATGTAGAATTACCTTTAACGCATGGCAACCACCACACTGGCGGGAGCAAACGGCGCGGAGGCACCGGCCAAGCCACGTCAACTGGCCCGCCTTCTGCATTATGTGCTGCCTTACTGGGCGCCGTTTCTCGCTTCTATTTTGCTGATGGCTCTGGTCGGTTTGCTCGATGCGTTTCGAGTCCTGCTGATTGGCCCGATTTTTGATCGCGTGCTCAATCCCGATTCTCAGGGCCGGACGTTGCAGTTGTTCAAGTTTCCGGGCACGGAACGCGTTTTCACTCTGCAGCAAGTGATTCCGTCACATTTTCAAAATCCGTGGACAGCGGTGGCGTTTGCGCTGGTGGCCGCGACCGTCTTGAAGGGAATTTTCGACTACCTCGGAACCTATCTCGTGAACTACGCGGGTTTTGGCATGATCACCGACGTGCGCGACGATCTGTACGAGGCCTTCCTGCGCAGTTCGGCGGCATTTTTCACAAAACACACGACGGGCACGCTGCTCTCCACCATCATCAACGATGTCGAGCGCATGCAGTACGCCATGTCGAGCGTGCTGGCGGAGTTTCTGCAGCAGTTATTCACGTTCATTTTCACGGCCGGGGTGGCCGTCCTGTTAGGGGGAAAGTTGGCCTGGATTTTGTTGTTGTTTGTTCCGGTCATCATCTATTCCTCGAAAAAGATTGGCCGCCAAGTGCGCGGCAAGACCCGTGGCGGCCAGGACAAGCTGGCGGAAATCCAGAATATTCTGCATGAGACCATCACCGGCAACCGGATTGTAAAAGCGTTCGGAATGGAAGGATGGGAGATGGAGCGCTTCCGGAGCGCCGCCCGGCGACTGTTTCGAGCCAACCTTCGGCTGGTCGCCGCCTTTGCCATCAGTTCCCCGCTGATGGACATCTTCGGTTCGATCGCGATCGCGCTCCTGTTGCTTTTGGGGCGCGACCGGATTCACCATCACGTTTTTACCGCGGCCACGTTCCTCGCGTTCATCGTAGCCGTTTTCAAGCTCTATGAGCCGGTGCGCAAGTTTTCGATCTTCAACAATAATTTTCAGCAGGCCATCGGCGCGTCATCGGAGATCTTCCGCTTCATGGATATCGAGGACGAAGTTCGCGAGAAACCGGGCGCCAAAAGGTTGGGCAAATTCTCCCGCACCATCCGCTTCTCCGACGTTGCCTTCTCCTACCATGGTGCGGACGATTCCCGCGACGTACTCCACGGAATCAATCTGGAAGTGAAGGCGGGCGAAGTGCTGGCGGTGGTTGGATCGAGCGGCGCGGGCAAGAGCACGCTTGTTCACCTGATCCCCCGTTTCTTCGACGTCACTGCGGGCCAGATTCTGATTGACGATAACGATGTCCGCGACGTGACGCTCGCTTCGCTGCGTTCGCAAATTGGCATCGTTACGCAGGAAACCGTCCTCTTCAATGACACTCTGCGCAACAATATTGC
>JBAQJU010000296.1:0-1603 GCA_049300475.1 Terriglobales bacterium
GGTCCAGCGCGCCTTGCAATTGGTAGTGGCTTTGAATCGAGCGAGGACCAAGGCTCCCGCGGATTTGCCCTTGAAGTTGCGGCTGGCGATTTCGCATGAGTCGAAGCAGGCGCGCCGCCGCCGGTTCGAAGGCGCGATGGTAAGGCTGAGTAACGCTCTGCATGCATTTATGGTTCCGGCGACGGCGGGAGTGGTGAGCGCGGTGCTGACGTTCGGGCTGCTGCTCGGCTTTTTTGCCCTGCCGCAACAACTGATTGCGAGCAGTTCCGACGTTCCTTTGATGCTGTACATCGGGCCGCAGCTGAAGCAGTCGGTATTCGGTACGTCACTGGGCAGCGTAGGAGAGGATTCAGTGGTGATCGAGGCCTATGTGGGCGCCAATGGGCGGGTGGAAGACTACCGCATCCTGTCGCAATCGGATGGCAGTAAGGCCGTGCCGCCGCAGGTAAAAAATCTGCTGATTTTCACGACCTTCAGCCCCGCACTTTCCATGGGCGTACCCACCGCCGGACGCGCTGTCATCTCCTTTTCGAAGATCAGCGTGAAAGGGTAAGGGCAAGTCAGAAGTCAGAAGTCAGATTGCAGAAGTAAAACCCAAACCCGTCGTTTTTCTTACTTCTTCAATTTGACTTCTGACTTTTGACTTCAGCCAAATGGTGCTGAATTCTAATGGCTGTCCGCCCTTGTTTGACCTTCCCGATAGCAACTTCGTACACTATTTTCAGTTCACCCCACCGTGCCCGAGATTTAGGAGGAGTTTCCTGGGACAGCGTTTTCGACTGACGTTGGTTTTGAGTCTGATTGTGTTCCTGACCGCCCGATGCGGGCTGGCGCAGGGCAACTCCCAGGTTTCGCTGGAGACAAGCGAAACGATTTTCACGGTGCTGACCGCCATCAATGCCTGCGGCTACGATCAGGAGCTGAGTTCGTCCGATCCGCTGCGGGCGCAAATCCGCGCGGAGGTGGACAAGGCGGTTGGAACCACGCCGGGCGCCAAGGAAGTAGCGGTTCCGATGTGCGAGTTCTATCGCCACCACCAGGTGGGCGAGCCGGCGCACGACCTCTCGCAATATGTCTCGCTGGCGCTTTACTTGGGCGAGCCGCCGACGTTCACACCGAAACTCAAAGAGGCAGAGTTGCCGCCGGATGCTGCGGGCATCGTGGACATCGTCCCGCTCATGCAGGCCTTTTATGCGAAGGTAGGGCTGCACGCGATTTGGGAGCGGCACCGGGCACGTTATGAAGAATTGACGGAGAGTTATCACGATCCGTTGTCGAAGATGACTTTCGATACCGAGATCTATCTGAAATTGCCGTCGGCCGGGTACCTGGGCCGCCAGTTCACCGTCTATCTGGATGCCATGGGTGCGCCGGGAGAGACGAACGCCCGCAATTATGCGTCGGATTACTACGTAGTTTTTTCACCGGCGGCGGGCACGGCGCTCAAGATGCAGCAGATTCGCCATACCTATCTGCATTACCTGCTGGATCCGCTGGCGATGAAGAATAACACGTCATTTACGCGGTTGCGGCCGTTGCTCGATGCCGTGCAGAAAGCACCCATGGATGAGGCGTTCAAGAGCAACATTTCGCTGCTGGTAAC
>JBAQJU010000297.1:0-12143 GCA_049300475.1 Terriglobales bacterium
GTGGTGGTCAATGCACTCTCCAACAGTCCCTGGGGCGTTTTCACTATCGGCATGACGATCCCGATCGCGGTCATCATGGGTTTCTGGATGTTCAAAAGCCATGCCGGACAAATCACTGTCACTGGCCCGAGTATCTTCGGCGTCGTGTTGTTGATTGGTAGCGTGGTCGCCGGACACTGGGTAGCGCAGAGCGGAGCGGCCGCAGCCCTGACTTTTACGCCGCATCAGATCACGATTCTCATGGCCCTGTATGGCCTGATCGCTTCCGTTCTTCCGGTCTGGCTCGTGCTGGAACCGCGTGATTATCTCTCCACCTACGTCAAGCTGGGCACGATTGCAGTTCTCGTGATTGGCGTGTTCGTTGTACATCCCAACATTCAGTTCCCGAACTTCACACCCTTTGTGCACGGCGGCGGCCCGATCATTAAAGGTCCGCTGTTTCCGTTCCTCTTTGTGACCATCGCGTGCGGGGCGATTTCAGGCTTCCACTCGCTGGTTTCCTCCGGCACAACCCCCAAAATGCTGGACAAGGAATCCGACGCGCGCTTCATCGGCTATGGCGCCATGATCGCCGAATCGCTGGTTGGCGTTCTTGCCCTGATTGCCGCTTGTTCGATGTATCCCGGCGACTACTTCGCCATCAACACCACCCCACAGGTATTCAGTCACCTTGGCCTATCCACGGTGAATCTGGATATGTTCTCCCGCGAAGTGGGTGAGAAACTCGCCGGTCGCACGGGAGGTGCAGTCTCTCTCGCCATCGGCATGGCACAAATTTTCAAAGGCCTTCCCGGTATGGCGACTCTGATGGGTTACTGGTATCACTACGCGATCATGTTCGAGGCGCTGTTCATTCTCACCACGGTTGACACCGGCACTCGTGTAGCCCGCTACGTGCTGCAGGAACTCATGGGCAAGGTCTACAAGCCTTTCGGCAACAATGCCTGGCTTCCCGGCAACCTGATGACGAGTTCTGTTGTGGTTCTGGGTTGGGGATATTTGATCTACACCGGAAACATTTCCACGATCTGGCCGCTCTTTGGAACTGGCAACCAGCTACTGGCGACAATCGCGCTGGCGGTCACCACCACCGATCAACTCACCCTAATGCTAGATGTTCACCATTGCTGAGAGGTTGGCTCCGCCATTCGACCCATCCATGCTGGACGCCCATGTTGGAAGGGCATTGGCATCCCAGCGACCCAAGAAAACATATAAACTCAAGACACCTCATGGCCACCAACTGGCAACTGACCACCGGCAACTGGCAACTGAGCGGCACTGCCCGCGTCGCCCGCCACAATCCCTTGGCGGCCGTGGGAGTGCTGTTGGTTACGGTGTTCGTGATCTGTGCGCTCTTTGCGCCCTGGATCGCCCCGCAAGATCCCGCCTATATCGACCTTCCCAATCGCCTCAAGGCGCCTTCGGCGCATCATCTTTGCGGCACTGACGAACTCGGACGCGACATTCTCTCCCGCCTCATCTGGGGAGCACGCATTTCCATGTTCGTCGGCTCGAGCGTGGTCGCCGGCTCGTTAGTCCTTGGCCTCATCATCGGCTCGCTCGCCGGATTTTATGGAGGACGCATCGACCGCTTCGTCAACATCGTGCTCATGAATGCTTTTCTTTCGTTTCCGGGAATCCTCATCGCCATCGCCTTCGTCGCCTTCCGTGGTCCCGGAATTTTCAATCTCGTTCTTGCCCTGTCGCTCGGAGGTTGGGTCGGCTACGCGCGGCTGGTGCGCGGCCAGGTGCTTTCGGTTCGTGAAAGAGAGTTTGTCGAGGCCGCGCGCGCGCTGGGAGCAAACGATCTGCGCATCGTCTTGCGCCACATTCTGCCGAACATCATTCAGCCCGTGATCGTGCAAGCCGCAATCGGCATGGCGGGCGCGGTCCTGGCCGAAGCGACCATGAGCTTCCTCGGCCTGGGGGTGCCTCCGCCCACCGCCAGTTGGGGATCGATGTTGAACGACGCCCGCTCGCATTTGTTCGATGCTCCTCATCTCGTAATTTTTCCAGCGGTCACGGTCATGCTCGCGGTTCTCGCCTTTAACTTTATCGGCGACGCGCTGCGCGACTTCCTCGACCCAAGATCCCGAATCGAGGCTGGCTTGTAAACGATGAGCGAGCGAATCGAATCTTGAAACAAGCGATGCTCTTAAAGCCCTGTCATGCTGAGCGCAGCAGAGCAATTCGCGTTGGCGAATTGTTCTGCGTAGTCGAAGCACCCCTATTCCCGCACAATTGCATCCACTACCACTTGGCGTCATTTTGAGGCAGAGGCATGGCAAAATTCACGCTCCTTTAACATTTGCCAAAAATATTTCAACAACATCCATATTTGTCCGCAAAAAGGTGACCTTTGCCCCGTTCCCACGTCTATAAAGAAGTCAGCGCCACGGAACTTCTTCCAAGGCTGGTTCGTATGATTAGAAGTATGGAACTTCAATACCAAGTCGAATGCTTGCAGGATGTAGCCGTCGTACGCTGCTCTGGACGCATGGTGCGCGGAGCCGCTCTCGACCAGTTCCGGCGCCGGATCGAACAGCTCCAACGTCTCCGGGTGCTTGTGCTCGATCTTTCCGACGTTCAGCAACTGGATGCTGGCGGTCTGGGAACGCTGCTGCTGGTGCGTCGCTGGGCGTTGCAGAATTCGGCGCGGCTGAAGCTCGTGAATCCGCCGGTCTTTTTTCGCCAGATGCTCGACGCAACGCACTTGAATTCTGTGTTCGAGATCTCCTCGCTGAAAGAAGCGCTTTATATCTTGCGGCCAGAGTGTCCCCCTCGCTTTGCGGTGGCATAAAGCAACTCGGTTTCATGGGACGCGATGCTTTATAATTCGCGCCCATGAGACCCACACGGCGCGCGCGTCCCGGTCTTGAGCTGGCCAGATTCCCTGTCCCTCACCGCATTTTTCGCCTCCGGCTGATTTCATCAAAGTCGCTCCCGGGCATGGCTTCGAGCCGGCCTGTTCGTCCCGTTTGAGACCCTCATGCTGACCCGCCTCGCCCGCAAACTCAGCATCACCGATTATTTCTCTCTCGGTTGGGGAACCATGGTCGGAGTCGGCTGGCTCGTCGTCATGGACGACTGGCTCTTGCGCGGCGGTCCGCTCGGCGGCATTCTGGGCTTCGCGATCGGAGGCATTCTCCTGCTTCCTATCGGTTACGTGTATGGCAAATTGGTTGTGATGATGCCCGATGCGTCGGGCGAGGTCGCCTATACCGCCAAAGTCTTTCCGCGGCCCGTCAGCTTCTTTACAGGCTGGATGATGATGCTGGCCTATTTCATCGTTTGCCCCTGGGAAGCCGTGGCGGTAGGCCGCATTGCTGGCGCGATCGTGCCTGCGCTCAATCGCATCGAACTGTACCACGTGTCAGGCAAGCCGGTTTATCTGCCGCACCTGGTAATCGGCCTCGGGCTTACGGCGCTCGTTACATTGCTCAACTATCGCGGCATCCGTCTGAGCGCCACCTTTCAGAACTGGACGACCTTCGGCACGCTGGCGCTTTTCGTGATCTTCGTCGGCCTGGGCGTCGCGCGCGGATCACCCGCCAACTTCCCGCCGTTGTTTACCCACACTCCGTTTGTTTCGATTTTGCTCGTGTTGCAGATCGTGCCTTATTTCATGACTGGCTTCGAATCCGTGACCAAGGCCGCGGAGGAAGCCAATCCCGAGTTTCGTTCGCGCGGGTTCTCCCGCGTGATCTTTACCGCGATCGTCGTCGGCTTCATGTTCTACATCATCATAATCGCGGCCGTAGCTTTCGTTGCGCCCTGGCGGCAATTGACGGACGCGCCCTTCATGACCGCGGTCGCCTTCGAACATGCGATTGGTTCGCGGTGGATCGTGAGCATCATTATGAGCGCCGCGTTGCTGTCTCTGCTGAAAGTATTTAACGGGAACTTTGTCGCTGCCAGCCGATTGCTGTTTGCGATGGCGCGGCGCGGATTGCTGGATAACAGGCTGGCCAGCGTTCATCCCCGGAATCAGACACCTTCCGCTTCAGTTCTCGCAGTCGGAATTGCCACCGGCTTGTGCATGTTCCTGGGAAGCGCCATCCTGGTTCCGATATCCGAAGTAGGTTCGGTCGCCTCCGCAACCGGATGGTTCGCGGTGTGCGCAGCATTTTTGTGCATGAAACCTTCAACCTCGGAGTATCTAATCGCGCTGCTGGGCGCAGTCGTCGGTTTAGCGATGGCGCTCATGAAGTTTCTGCCATTTGTGCCGGGACATTTCTCAGGTTGGGAGTGGTTCGTATTCGCTCTCTGGATTGTCCTTGGCCAATTGCTTCGACGCCCGCGCACTGCACAAACCAATGCCGGCGAAAACGCGGTCGTATCACAGTTGAACCCCTAAGCACATTTCCTAGAAGGCTGCGGAAAAACTTCTTTTTTTGGCATTGCTTTGAAAGGGTGCGGCTTTAAGCCGCACCGTAAGTCTTGCCAAATCAGAAGCGGCTTCTAGCCGCTGAGGGAAATTTTGCCCCGCGAATGCCTTTTTTTGCAGCCTGCTACCGTTTGCTCTCGCTTTTTGTGTTCGCTGGCGTGCGGCTGATCTCCTGATTTACGGGCGCCACATGCGGCTTGGTTAGCGTCCCGGTCAGGTTCCACGACTGGTCGTCGTCACGAGTGAGCATCACGTCGAGTCCCGCGGTCGGAGAGTCTGTTCCGCTCACTCGGTAGATACCATCCCGGGATTCGAGCCTGCCTCCCGAAAGCTCCCAGACGCCCTTCTTCAGGCGAAGGTCACCGGTAAAGCGGTGGACCGGCAGCGGTCCCTCCGCACTGGAAATCTGAACATGGTTGAGTCGGCCATTGCGCATCACGAAATTCAATTTGCCGTCTGCGTGGGCCAGCAAATCGCCGAAGTTCCCTCCCGACGTCTCCAGTTCGAAGCTGCCATCACCGCTTCCGGCGATCCAGGCTTCGTTCATCAACGCAACCAACTGGCCCAGCGAGATATTTTGCAACGCACCGGTGCCGTGATAGCGCGGCGGCAGAGCCGTCGTGTCAATTGTCCAGTTCCCCTGATGTATGCCCTGCAGTAATTGTCCGTGGAGCGCTGTGAGCGCGATCTTGCCTCGATCCACCGCCAGCTGGGTGCTTACCTGGGTAGCGAGCAATTTTTTTAAACCCAGGTGCCCAACATGTAAACTGCCCTGCGCCTGAAGCGCGAGCAGAGGTGAAGGACCCTGCTGGTCGGTCGAACTCAAGATGCGGTACCACGGACGTTTCGCAGGGTGCGGCGTGAACCACTCGACAAGATCGCCGGTCGAGAACTGATCGGCGGTCAGATCAAACTGAAATAAGCAAGCGGGAGCGCAATGCCGGGGCGCGGTAACCGAGCCGCTCCAATGAGTGCTTCCCGTCTGCGCCGACAGTTTCTGTAGCGAAAACGCGTCCGCAGCCAACAAAACCGTAGCCGACGAAATTTCAATTGGAGCATTCAGTCCCCGCGTCTCGGCCCGCACATTTCGCAATTGTGCAGTCCCGAATGCGGTGGGAGCGGCCAGTCCGTGCCACGTCCCGGAAATGCTCACATCCAATTTAGCATCGCCTTCCGCCGCCGGACGCGCCGCCGGCAAACCAAGAGTATGTTCCAGGCGAAACAGATTTTTCAGTTCTACATCGCCACGCAGAAAGAAACGATATCCGCCCGCCGAGATCCATCCTCCCGCATTCAAAGGCGCTGAAGCGTTCACCTTCAAAGCGACCGGTCCGACCCGCAGATGAGCTTCGACTGGTTCGGGCTCTTTACCGTCTGTGCCCTGCGCACTGATCCTTGCAGACGCCGTCTGTGCCGAGCGAGCAGCCTTACAACACCTCGAATCCCCAATCAGCGCCAACGGAATATTCCCGATGGCAACTACTTCACTGCCCGCGCTCGAGATCAGGTTCACATCACTGGCCGCGCCGGTACCACTAAGTTGAGACGGCCCTAGCCCGTCGCCCACTGCGTGGAACTCGGCATTCAGCAGCCCTTCCGCCGTGAGATCGGCGGGCAGTTGTTGTTTCGCCTCGTGTATCAACCCGAGCACTGATGCGAACGGCACCTTCTCAGCTGCCAGTGTCAGATCGTAGCTGGGACGCCCCGTCGTCGCGACCACATTTCCCCGCACGCGAAGCATCCCCCCGCCGACGGGCGATTCGCAGAGCAGGTCGGCAAAAGATCGGCTCGACGCGTTGTACTTGCCCTTGCAGTTGGCAGTGAGATTTACGATCCTGTTATCGAGAATGTCGTAACGGCGGAAGCCGTTCACCGCGGCCCGGCTCTCTACCGTAAGCGCCTCCGGAGTGCCGGAGAGATTCGCCGTGAAATCAACTCCTCCGCGCCATCCCCGGTCCGCGCCCGTCAGCAACGTTGTAATCTGTCCGAGTTGTCCCTTTTCCCATGCGATGCTGAGCCGCAGCGGAGTCAGGTCCAGGTTGGGAGCGCGCTGCCACGTTGCGTTGACCTGCAACTGTCCGGTATCCGTAAGGTTGAAATCCGTGCGCACCGGCTGAGCCTTCATGCGCGCTCCCCATGAGTTCTCGGAATCCTGCCACAGAGCCACATCCGCATCGGTGAGCGCGTAGGACTTTTTCTCCTGCCCAATCTTGAAGTTGATCCGGGCATTGCTGGCTTCGAGATACGGAAATCCCGGGCGCCGCTCCGAGATCGGCTTCTGAGTTGGGGCCGCCGGAATCTGCGCGTTGCGCTCGAGAAGGCTCGCCAGATTCCAGCGCCCTTCGTTGTTGCGCACGATGTTGATGCTGGGCTCGGTCGCACTCAGGGTGGCAATCTCGAGCCGGCCGCGCAGCAGAGACCGGAAACGGATGGCGGCGAACACGTCCTGCGCGCGGATCATCGGCTCCGCGCTGAAGGCGGGATCATCCGAGATAACGAACCCTTCCAGATCGAACCCCGGCCTGGGCAGAATACGAAAACGTACGTCCTCGATGGCCACGTTGCGCCCAAGCGCGGCTCCGATCGAGCCCGCGATTCGGTTGCGCAGCCGCTGCACGCCGGGTCGAAAAACAAAAAGAACCACCAGAAGCCCAGCGATGACCGCCATCCCGCGCCTGGAACGCAGAAAAGAACGCAAGAAATTCACCGTATGATCCGAAGCGTGCGTGACCAGCGGGTCTCATCGAAAAAGTGAATGACGATGTGCGCCAGGAAGCCGAAACGATCTTCCCAACTGGTCATCTGGTATTGGTCGGGAGGCGTAATAAACGACCAGTAGATAAACATCGGGTGCCCGATCACGTTCGGTCTGGGAATAAAGCCCCAGTAGCGGCTGTCATAGCTTACGTCCCGGTTGTCGCCCATCGCAAAGTAGCTGTTGGGAGGTACGACGATGTCCCCGCCCGCGATGTGCGAGGGCAGATGAGCCTGCCAGTCGGGATCGAGGTTGTCCACGCCCGACGGGGGAACCGCTGGAAAATTCGCGCGGTACGATCGCCTCTCGTTATAAGGGTCGCCGGGGTCTCCCTTGTGACGGACGTAGGGTTCGTCCAGTTTCTGTCCGTTGCGGTAGACCACGTCATCGCGCAGGTGAATGCGGTCGCCTGGACTGCCTATGATCCGCTTCACGACGAACAGCCCGTGCTCCGCGGGCGACAGGAACACCACGACGTCGCCGTCACGAGGATTGCGATAAGGCAGCACCGGCCCCAACCAATGCGTGGCCGCGGCAAACTGCTCCCGGTTCACGAATACATGGTCGCCGATCAACAGCGTATCTTCCATGGAACTGGAGGGAATTTCGAAGGCCTGCACCAGGAAAGTGATGATGAACAAACCAATCACCAGCACGCCCGCAATCGAAGACAGGAATTCCACTGTTGTCTCCTGTGGCTTCCCGTCCTGTGCGGCCTCTTTTTCTTTGCCTGGCACCGTTATTCCCTCTCGCTTCTTTCCGGCCCGTTCGTTCACAAAACACCCACGCTCACTTCGGGATTTGGAACGTGCGCGACCAGCGGGTCTCGTCGAAGAAATGGAGGATGGTATGCGCCATGGAAGCGAAACGGTCGCCCATGTCAGTTTTCAGGTACTCGTCAGGCGGGGTAATAAACGACCAGTAGATGAACAGCGGCCGGCCGATTATGTTCGCATGGGGAAGGAAGCCCCAGTACCGGCTGTCATAACTCACATCCCGGTTGTCACCCATGGCAAAGTAACTGTTTGGAGGCACGACGATGTCGTCGCCCTCAACATGGGGTGGCATCTCCTGACGCCATTTCTCGTTTCGGACTCCATAGAGCGGCGAAGGGAGTACGGCGGGAAAATTGTCGCGGTAGGGATTGTAGTCGCCCGCCAGCACATGCTTCACGTAGGGTTCATCAAGCCTTTGCCCGTTTCGGTAAACGACGCCATCGCGCAGGTGAATGCGATCCCCGCCAATCCCGATGATGCGCTTCACCAGAAACAACCCCGGTTGTTCGGGCGAGAGGAACACCGCGATGTCGCCGCGGTGAACGTCGCGATAGGGTACTAGAGGTCCTACCCAGTGCGCGGGCGGCGAGAACTGCTCGCGGTTGACCAGCAGATGGTCTCCGATAAGCAGCGTGTCTTCCATCGAACTGGAAGGGATGGCAAACGTCTGGAAGACAAACGTCATGATGAACAACACGGTGGCGAGCAAGCCTGCGATGGAGGCCAGGAACTCTACCGTTGTCTCTCGCGGTTCTTCGGTTTGAGTGACTTCTTTGTCTTTCTTGGGCACGTCGTCGTCCATCTTGGAGAATCTCTTCTCCGCTTTCTTAATCGGCTTCATCTCAAGCACTCGTTCTTAACGCACCAGCCTGAATGTCCGTCCCCAGCGCGTCGTCTGGAACACATGGGTTACCGCGTAGGCAAGGTGATAAAGTCTATCACCCGCGGTCGGCGATCCGGTCAGGTCATTGCTCGAATTCCCCGACGACCAATAAATCAAGAGCGGCCGGCCAATCACATTTGCCCGAGGCACAAATCCCCAGTATCGGCTGTCCTGGCTATCATCGCGATTGTCGCCCAGCACAAAATAATGTCCCTCCGGCACGATCAATTGATGGTCCTCGACCAGCTTCGGCATCTGCTTCCACCATCGCGCGTCGACCCCATAATCGGGAGCATCGGTGCGCGGAAAATCGTCGCGGTAGGGGTCACGCACGTTCGAGATGAACTGCACATATCCTTCTTCCTGCAGAATCCCATTGACGTAGACCCGCTTGTCGATCAGGCGGACACGATCTCCCGGCAAGGCCACCACGCGCTTCACAAAATCCTGCGCCGGATTCACGGGATAATGGAAGACGACGACGTCGCCGCGCCGGATCTGCCGATAGGGCAACAACCGGCGGAAGATGCCGCCATCGCCGTAGCAAAGCTTATCCACCAGCAGATAGTCACCGACCAGCAGCGTTTGCTCCATGGATTCGGATGGAATGGTGAAGGCCTGCGCGAGGAATGTCACCACGAACACAGCAATGGCCACGGTTCCCGCGACCGACTGAATCGTCGCGGGCCACTCGCCGGCCAGGATGTTCTCACTCCACGACATGACATGGACAGGCTGACTTGATTGAGACTACGCGGTGCCTTTCTCCACGCGTCGCCCCCGAGTTTGCGCCAACCCGGACAGGTGCTCCAGAACCTGACGTGCTGCCTCCTGCTCCGCGCGCTTCTTGGTCGCACCTTCCGCGCGGCCTACGAATTGTGCCGCCTCCGGTTCCGGCAGCATCGCTTCGACCGTAAAGGTCTTCCGGTGCTCGGGTCCTTCTTCTTTCACCAGGACGTAAACCGGTTGCGCTCTCCCGCTCGCCTGGAGCGCCTCCTGCAATGCCGACTTGAAGTCCATCACCGGGATGGCGCTGGTTTCCAGATTCATGTGCGCCAGTTCCGGTTCCACAATCACGCGCACAATGAAGTCTCGGGCCGCCTGCCAGCCGCCATCGAGATAGAGCGCGGCGAGAATCGCCTCCAGCGCATCGACCAGCAGGCTTGCTTTGCCGCGGCCGCCGCTCTTCTCTTCGCCGCGGCCCAGGCGCATGTAGTTTCCGATTTGTAATTGCTCGGCAACTCGCAACAGGTGCCGCTGTCCCACCAGGTGAGCACGCAGCTTCGAAAGCTGCCCTTCATGGAATCCCGGAAAGCGGTGAAATAGCGTCTCGCTGGCGACCAGTCCCAGTACGGCGTCTCCCAGAAACTCGAGCAACTCGTTATCGCCGCCGCCCGGCAAATTGCCGCCGCCGCGCACATTATTAGATGCGCCCAACGCCTCCACTTCGCGGGCCTGCGAACTGTGGGTAAGAGCCTGCTCGATCAGTTCCTGGCGCTGGAATTGGTACCCCAGGCTCTCTTCGAGCGCCATAAGTTCGCGTGACTTCATTGGAAATCGCAGCCGGGTTCAGCTGGGGCTATTCTCCGCCCGCTCAAATCCTCGCCCGGTCAGTGCTTGGGAGGTTGGGCCTGCGGCTGGGCAGGAACGCTCCCTGTGAGTTGCTGCAGACGGTCGCGTTCCCGGCGTGCCGAGCTTCCTATGGTGGTGTTGTCCTGCGTGAGCTCGACCGCGCGATTGGCAACCTTCAACGCCTCTTCATACTTTTGCTGCTTATCGAGCGACAGCGCCAGCCGCAGCACATCCGGCGGATAAGGCTGACTCGGAAATGCGTCAATCGCCTTTTGGAAGTCCGTCTGGGCCGCGGCAAAGTTATTCCTGTTGTATTCAATGGCGCCCATGGTCGAGTACGCCTGCGAACGCATTCCAGATTTGTAGGCGTCGATCTTGTCCTGTGGCGTGCCCGCCGGCACGGCAACATCGGTATCGATCGTCTGCAGCGCCTTCTCCGCCATCTTCATGCCTTCCGCGTAGCGTTGATCCTTGTCGAGATCGGTGTCGCGAGTCCGCTCCGCGATGACCTCGGCCACGGTCGTAAGAGCATCCGGATCGTCCGGGTCAATGGCGAGCACTTTCCGGCCCATGGCTTCAGTCTTCTCGGCGTTGTTGGTGTTCTGGTAAAGGTGCATCACGTTCTTATAGAGCAGCACCCGCAGTTCGCTATCCGGAAACTTGGTGGCAAAATCGTCGGCTGCCTTCTCCTGAGCGGCAGCATCGGTGAGGGCCGCCGCCGCTTTGTAAGCGTCGAATTCCGGCTGCGTCTTCGCTTGTGGCGGGCGTTTGATGGGTGGTGTCGTCGTACCCGCCGCGGGCGTAGTTTGCGCCGCCGGAGTTCCCTGCGCTGGCGTCGCCTGGCCCGCCGCTGGCGCTGTCTGCGCCGCCGCTTCTGTGCTCTGGGCCACAGCCCAAATCGCAATCGTCAGTAATCCTGCAATGACTGCCGCTCGTTTCATGCTCTCTCCGTAAAAAGCAGGTTTCAAAATATCAACGTTTCAGTGCGTCACAAAAATAATGCTGGATGACCAATAACTCTATCACCTGGAGGAGGTCAAAGCCTCCTCCAAAACCGCCCGCAACGTTGAAACTCTTGAGACGCTGATACCTTGAAACCTCATCTACTCAGGCTGCCTTGCCACGGGTGGCTCGTAGGGTTTGTCCAGGCCTCGCTCCGCCGCCACTTTCGCCTCCGGAAGAGCCGCGCCGGCCACGCTCAACGCCGCCCGATACTCCGTCAAGGCGGCGTCCCGATTTTCCTTCAAATCAAAAATACGGCCCAGATAGATGTGCGACCACGCGATCACCTTCGGTTCGTGCGTGGTTTCAAGCGCCCGCTCAAAGTATGTGCGCGCGCCTTCCATGTCGCGATTCGCGGTGGCGACCTGCGCCAGAATGAACAGAGCCCGCCCCGGATCTTCTTCCTGCTCGGCGAGCGCCTGCTCCGCCAGTTTTTGCGCAGTCTTAGCGTCGCCCGCCGTCAGTTGCCTTTCCGCGTTCTGCAGAAGATGCTCGTTTCGTGGACGTGCCAACCGCAGGAGTTCCGGCGCCGCCTCGCTCGCATACACGATCTCACGCGCGCGCTTCGTCTCCTTGCCAACATCGATCGAGCCGAGCATTCCAGGATAGGCGCTGCGCAGGCCTACCGGGTCTTTTTCGAAATTCGCCAGCTCATCATAGAAAACGCGAGTCAGAATATAGCCTTCCCGGTCGTCCTCGTCGAGGTTCTGTTGGCGTTCAGCCTCAGTACTCTTCGCCGAACCCGTTCGCAGCTCAATCGCTCGC
>JBAQJU010000298.1:0-45772 GCA_049300475.1 Terriglobales bacterium
GGATAGGGCCGAATACTTTGAGTGGGTCGAAGAGACAGGAGACTACGACGGCTCTGCGATAAAGAAGACACCGATTGCTGCAATGAAATTTGATGATGATGGCTTCGCTCATCTTGGGGTAGCTATCAAGCTGACGAATTCACCTGGACGTTCGGGAAACTGGGTCACTTTCGCATTGGTAGTGTCCCAGGAAAAAGGTCAGCTAACTGCCAGACTGTCTGAAAAGGGCAAACCTTATCCAATCGACTTCAACAATCAGTCGGTCTGCGATGAATTTTATGAATTGATTGTGCAAGAGATTAAGCAGAATCTTTCCACCCCACGCTCTCGGTCAGCAATTGGCTTCAAGTTTACTGAGGCGGAGCCCGAACAGCTGGCGAGCTAAGACGAAGACGATATGCGGGGACAGACAGAACGTTCCCCGTTTTTCCGCCACCATGATTTGAATCCCGCCGTGAACCTACCGCTGCAATGAGAATCCAGACGGCAAAACTGCCTCAAGATTGATTTGTTCTCCGGTGATGGGATGTTGGAAATTCAGAAATTGGGCGTGCAGGAAATATCCTCCATCGCCCGGGAGGCCGGGGAGATTTTCAAGAGGCTGGCCGGATAAACCGTACAGAGGATCGCCTACCAGCGGATGGCCGATGGATGCCAGATGAATTCTGATTTGATGAGGGCGTCCCGAATTTAGGCTTACCTCAAATGTGGTGCTGCTTGGCGACCGTGAGATCACCTTCGCCAATGACCGTGACGGCTTGCCACTCGGGCTGGCGGCCCACACCGATCCGAGGCGCGGGTGCGGTACAAGTCCGATGGGTGTGAGGATTTCGTAGGCGTCGCGCTGGGCAATGTTTTGAGCCAGCGCCCAATAGATTTTTTGAATTTTGGGTGTGTTCCAGTCTGCGCCTAATTTCGAGGCCGCCTCCGCTGTTTTGGCGAAGAGAACGATGCCGGTAGTGGCTCGTCCTAACCGGTGGACAGGGTTTGCGTTGGGGGTTTGCTTTTGCACCAGCCGCAGGAGGGTGTTTTCCATGAAGCCTCCGCCGGGGAGGGTCGGCAGCCCGCTGGGTTTGTTGACGGCCAACAGATGGGCGTCATCAAACAGCACTTCGAAGTGCTGAGGAGAATCCGGTTCAATCCATGGTGGACGGTTCCAGACAAGGGTTTGGCCTGAAATAAGCGATTCGCTTCCGGTGGCGGTGACGCCGTTGACGGTGAGTTCGCGGTTGTTCAGATTTTGTTGCCAGGCTTGTGCGGTTGAGTGTGGGTAAAGGCTTGCCAAGTGGGAGAGCAGGGTCCGTCCATGATACTTGTTGATGATGATTGTGGTATAGGCATGGCCCCGGTTGAGCATGTGATTTGAGTGTAAGCTATGGCATCTGCGGCAGGAGTTGTCCGCCATTGGTGCACCCACTGGATTCGCCCTGGAAAGACAACAAAATGCGAAAAGGCTTCACCAGAAATCCAAAAGCGGATGAGCCCGGGCCACCAGTCAAGAACTACATCACGCCGAGCGGGCTCGATCGCCTCAAAGATGAGCACCGGTTTCTGCTCACCAGGGAACGCCCGGCCGTGGTGGAGGTGGTGGCGTGGGCTGCCAGTAACGGCGATCGCAGTGAAAACGCCGACTATCAGTACGGCAAGCGGCGCCTGCGGCAGATCGATGGGCGAATCCGCTTTCTCACGAAGCGAATCGAAGCCGCGGAAGTAGTGGACCCGGAAGCTCCGAGACCGGGGCTGGCAGCAACGAGGGCATTCTTCGGAGCGACCGTGCGCTATGCCAATGCCGCGGGAGTATCGCGAGTGGTGAGCATCGTGGGCACGGACGAGATCGATCTCGACCGCAACCACATCAGTTGGGTGTCACCTCTGGGGCGCGCGTTGATGAAGTCGGCAGCGGGTGACAGCGTAGTCCTGCAATTGCCGGGCGGTACGGAAAACCTGACCGTGCTGGAAGTGGGTTACGAGCGCATTGCTGTGGAGCCGTTCCGTGAACCACCAGGATCCGAGGCCTCGGCAAAGAGACTCCCTCGCCGACGCTAAATCCACCTGACGAAAAAGAGACGATTCTCGAATTGCAGCGCCCGCAGAAGCGGGCCAGCACTGAAAAACTGCTGACTATGCAACTCGGCCTGTAAGAATTCCCAATCGGCACCAGCGGACTTGGATCTCAGTGCCGAGATTTTGAGGCCAAAATCAACATAGGTATCTGGACTGCCCTATCTGGGGGAGCTATTCAGTTTTCTTTGAATTCCCGGTAGTGGTGCAGTTTGAAACTGCACCACTACCGAATTCCCCGACCTATGGGGAATAGCCACTACATGTGCTACAACGACCGCTGCTCAGCAGCGTTGGAGCGACTCAATCGCGATCCGTTTCCGGCGCTCCTTTACTTACGAACTGAACACCTGGCGTTGGGTACGGTTTGTCATCGCCCATGATTCCCCGCCACAGAATCCGGTTAAACAAATCGGAATTGATCATGTCGGGGTGACTGAAGTTGAAGCCTTTGGTGGCTTGCGCCCACCACTTGCCATCATGCAGAGATTGGACCGCGGCCGTGATTGGGCGGCTTCCCGGGTTCGCGCATTCCGGTACGAGTGTCGGGTCTACGGGAGCCTGGCACAGGATACCCGGAATCGGTGCGGTATACGGTTGCAGGTTAGGTTTATTGATGAACACGTCGGACATGGGAAGGGCATTGGCGTCGTTCAAGCCAAGGTGGTCAACTCCCAGGATGTCCTCGATGGTTCTAAGAAGGTTGGTTGAGTTGTACATGGTGTGCACCACCGCCCCGCTCTTGGTGTAAGGAGAAATTATGAACACCGTCGAGCGATGAGCATCCACATGGTCCGGCCCGTTTTGTGCGTCGTCCTCAGTCACAAAAATCGCCGTATCCTTCCAGTAAGGTGAGTTGCTAACGGCCTCGACCAGACGGCCGACCGCATAGTCATTGCTGGCCATCTGCGCGAGCGGGTTCTCCAGGTTCGCAGCGTTCGAGGAGAAGTTACCGAAATGGTCTTCCATAAAATCGACCATCTCGAAGTTGGGTAGATTGCCATTTTTCACATACCCGTTGAACTCGCGATTCCACTCCTCAAAACGGTATTGATCGGGAGTGTTCAGGTCCCATCCCCGATAGTAAACATCGGTTTTGCCGAGGAGAGATTTGCGCACAGGCACCGCCTGCACCACCTTCTGAGCGAAGGCGTTGCGAACGATAGGAATGTAGAACGGAGCGCCAGCATACGGGTCGACATAATAATTCTCGTCAGCATAGAGACCGTAGTGGCGAACCGTCAGTCCGGCGCGCATCACGCTATCCCAGATGTAGCCGCCGACCGCGTCTGGATTGAGGTCATCCGCGCCTTCGTCGGCAGTGACGTCCTTTGTTCCCGGCTCAATCGAGGAACCGCCGGTCGGATCGAACAGGGTGGTAATGCGCACGGTGCTCGGACTCGGCGTTCCAGTGGTGGTGTCGGGCAGGGCGATGCCGATGTTTCGCGGATTGCCGTTCCAGTCAAAGGGAATATTGTAGTTCGCATTGCCATAGCCGACCAGGACGTTCTTGGTGGTGACATCGTTAGCATGGCCTTGCGTATCCCAGTTCCATCCGTCGCCGCTTACGTCGCCGGCATCGTAGTAATTGTCGAGCAACGCAAACTGGGTGGCGAGCAGGTGTTCGTTGGGAGAAATCGGCTGCGGAAACTGCACCCGGGTCGGATCGCCATTACCCTGCGTCAGATCGCCTAGAACCTGGTCGTAGGTCCGGTTTTCCTTCTGGATGTAGATCACGTGTTTAATGTGGTTGTGGAGGAATGTCATCATCGGATCGTGCTGCGGGTTGTGGAAGCCATTGTTGGCATCGACCAGCTGCGACAAATACGCGAGGCTATGAGCGTCGGGAACCGGGATGGTCGACAGTCCTGCCTTCAGCAATGCCAGGATGTATTCATTGCGGGAGGTCGGGTTGGGGGGCGTGCACAGAAGTTGCGAATACTGCGGAGGAATGCCCGAACCAGGACAGTCGTAGCGGTATTCCAGATTGGGGCCTGCGTTGGACTTCATGTTCACTACGTACAACGTGCTTCCGTCGCCGCTCACCGTCACCGAACTTGGATACCATCCGGTGGGAATGCGGCCGAGCACTTTCTGAGACGCGACGTCAATCACCGCGACGGCATTCTCACCGCCCAGCGTCACGTAAAGGGTTCGTCCATTCGGGCTGAGCGCCAGTGAGTTGGGGCTGGAACCCTTGTATTTGTATCCCGGGCGCGCCACGGACATCCAGCTCACAAGCTTATCGGTCGCGGTATTGATGACCTCGACCTCATCGAGATCTCCGTTGGCCACGTACAGCCATTTCTGATCGGCAGACAGGATCATCCGATTCGGTTCGCCGCCCACCTTGATTACGTTGACCGATCCGGAAGCGCTCACGTCGAGCACTTGACCATCACGCTGGCTGCTCACATAAGTCTTCACCGGAGCGCCTTGTGCGTTCGACACAACCGCCGGCCAGTACGGCATTTCGCCGACCGCGGTACCTTGTCCCGGCGCGAAGAAGACAATTTCGTTCGTCACCAGGCGGGTGGCCGTGTTGATGACGGAGAGCGAATCGTTCTGGTAGTTGGCGACATATAAGGTTGTGCCATCCGGACTGATCGCCAATCCGGCGGCCAGCGCGCTGAACGGCATGTACATATACTGCGCGACTGGATTGTTGTTGATGGGAGTACTGGCGAACAGCCCGCCCGTCGGGTATTCCTGTAGAGGAACGTTGGCGGGAAGATTGTGATTCAAGAGCACGAAGGGAGCGTCTGGCACGTAGTTCCCGTCGGCGCTCGCTCCGGAGTTCGCATTCTTGAAGACCTCAATGCGATCGTCGATGCCTCCCGCTACGTAGAAGCGGGCGCCCGAGGGATCCCACACCAAGCCGTGATAGGTGTTGGGAATGTTGATCATTTGCTTTTGCACGGGCTGCGAGCCGCGGACATCATAAACGAATACCCACTCGGCATTCGATGTCAGCGTTGACGATGGCAACCCGGTCAGCGGATAGAGCGCCGGCCACAGGATGGCTGTGCCATCCGGTCCCTGGGTGTAGAAGCCGGTATTGAAGCCAGTGGTTGAGATCAATAGCGCCGTGCCATCCGGACTGAGAGCCGTATTCACCGCGCCATTGGCATCGGCTGAGCCATCCGGACGCAGCCCGGTGGGCAGGCCCTGAAAGAACGAGCCGGGAGCGGCTGTAGGTGTAATGTAGAAACCATCTGGCAGAAGATTGCCGCCTACCGGTGCCTCCCGCTTTTGTGCGCTGGCCGATACCGCGGCCATCAAGCAGAAAAACGAAACCAGTACCGCGGAAGATCTGATCTTTCGTCGCATATTACCCCCTTTTTTGTTTTTTGGGTTGTTTGTCCGTTGCAGTGGGCCGAAAAGCCGAAACTTATTGAGCATTTCCGAAGCGGCAGCAATTGTACACCCGCTTTTGCTCGCGCAGCGTTATCTCAAAGTTTTTAGTGGCGGGCTAGTTCCTTTAGGCGAGCCACGGTCACAACCGTCCGCTTCCCGCTCTGGAAGCGCCAGGCAGCCCGATGAGCGGAAGATAATTTCTTCCCTTGATTAGTTCTAGGACTCACGGTTGTGCGCTAGGCAAACTCTGATCCAGTACCTGCGGTCCTCCGTGAACCTTGCGGTCTATGTTTCTTGCCGGCGCTTAAGTCAGAGCTTCCTATAATCAGAGCTTCCGAGCGCGTGCGCAGTTACTGGAATGACAGGTTCGTCCACGCTTGTTTCGCATTTTGTGCTGATACAACCGCTGAATCGACGGGCTCCAGCCACGAGGTCCCAGTGGATTCCGTACTTTCAAAATCCAGGACATGCCCTCTGGTTTGTTTCAAAACGCTAACCTCTGGGTACACCAACGTCACGCGCGGGATATACGTTTGCTGTTGACGAATCTCCTCAGATTGTTTATTCCAGAATTACGATCAATTTGAAAGGCGCGTGAAACACTCAGCATTGCAACAACAGACTTGCGAATTGCCTCCTCTTGGAAAAGGCGCAAAAAGCTGGTCAGCTGAGTGTTTCACGGGCAATTCAAATCTGCATCGAACTTTTCCCCGTTTGACCAACGCGAGAGTCTGCCGGAACGCCACCCGAAATCCTGAGCAAGAAGGCAACTTTCTTTACGGATTGCACCGTGGACAACGAAGAAACGCGCATGTATCCGAGGCGTGTTCGGTGCATGGAACACACCAGTTGACGGCGCCGGACCTGTAAGCTGAGGCGCCGAGCGGGCGTGAGCGAAGCGGGAAGCCCGCTTTGCCGAGATCCCGAGGCGCCAGTCGAGGGACCTCAGAGCAGATAAAGATGGCCGCCGGACCTGTAAGCCGAATTCTGTCTGCCGTTGCCGGCAGGACGATCATTCCTCTGGGCCCCGCATTACTGCGAGGCTCTAGCGACCTACCCGGAGGTTGTGGCGCGCCGAGCCAGCACGCGTTCCCAGTGAAGCCGAAGCTTCCCCGTGAATCCCTCCCTATTTGGTCTTGCTCCGTGTGGGGTTTGCCATGCCCGCTGCATTACTGCCGCGGCGGTGCGCTCTTACCGCACCTTTTCACCCTTACCTCGCCGTCGTTCTAAACCCGCAATTCTCGACGGATTCACAACGACGACGGGGCGGTATATTTTCTGTGGCACTTTCCGTCGAACGGTCCCACCCATACGGGCGAGGGGGCCCTCCCGGACGTTATCCGGCACACTGCTCTGCGGAGTTCGGACTTTCCTCTGCCTTGCGACAGCGACCGTCCGGTCCGGCAGCCAACTCATTGATTATAGTGCACGGCTATTAACAGCGTGACGGTGACCGCTCCCCACTGGTTGACCCGGCTGGATCAGGCGTTTGCTTCAGCCCGTGGCGCGAGCGCGAACGCATATGCCAGCAGCGCAACGCCAATCAGCAGTGGAATCAGGCCCACCAGATAGACCGGTTCGTCGTGTTCCACACCGTGCAGGAACGCCATCAGACCAATGCCGACAGCGGCAGTGATCAGACCACCCAGTTTTAGACCTTCCAGACGGCGTTGGCGGATATTCCTGTTTTGCTCCCGCAGGTATTCGACTGCAGACTTGGTCCCCTCGCCGGAACTCTCGGCAATCTTCTTTAAAGTCTCAGCCGTGTAATAGGCTTCTCGTTCTTTGCGGCGCGCATCCGACCAGGATGCCACGCCTAAGAATGAAAACAGCGCGATACTGCCGATGATCGGCACGAGCATGCCAGCGACCGGGACTATGTTCTCGCCAAGATCGATTCCCATCATGACCTCCAGAATGCCTCTGCTTGCTTGCATCCGGTAAGACCAGCGAACAGGAGCGGCGGTTGCATTTTTTGTGGCGCATCGCGAAGCCGAAAATAATGCAACCGCCGGGTGTAAAGTTAGGTCGTATCTGGTGCGAGGAGTCCAGGTTGAGCGCAAGTGACGATCAATCCGCGGTCGACCGTGTGCTGGCGGGAGACATTTCCGCCTTTGAGGAGATCGTAGGGCGCTGGCAGTCTCCGCTGGTCAACCTCGCTTACCGTTTTTGCCGCGACCGGGGCCGCGCCGAGGAGATGGCGCAGGAGGCTTTTCTCCGGGCGTACCGGGGCCTCAAACAATGGCGTAAAGAAGCGGCCTTTTCCACCTGGCTGTTCGCGCTGGCCACCAATTTCTATCGTTCGGAGCTGCGGCGGATTCCGGTCCGAACAGTTTCGCTCAATGACGTCGCCGAGCCCGTCGACCCGCGCGCCGCTGCCGGAAGGCTCGAAGACGACGATCGCGATTTGGCAGTGCGGCGCGCCGTCTTCGCTCTCCCGGCGAAATATCGCGAGGCGTTGATCCTTTTTTATTTTCACGATATGGATGTCCCGGCGGCGGCGCGCAGCCTCGGCCTTCCCGAAGGCACGTTTAAGGCCCGCTTGTTTCGCGGACGGGAAATTTTGCGCGGCAAACTTCCACAGCTCCTGGCTATGCCGCGGCTGAAGGAGGCCTGATGCCCCGAGACAAGCATGCGCGAGGAGAAATTATGGCCAAAGGAGGAAAGATGAGCGACTGCGACGTGGACCGCATTCTTTCGAAGCATGATGAGATACTGCCCTCCTCGGGGTTCGCCGCCTCCGTCATGGGAGCGGTGCATCGCGAGGCCTCCGCCCCGCCGCCGATTCCTTTTCCCTGGAGGCGCGCCCTGCCCGGAATTGCGGTCGCAGCTTTCGCGCTGGTACTGGTCGTGGTAGTGGGGGTCGCTGCGATCCTGCAGATGAGTCGAGGAGTACTCTCGCTGCGTGCGGCCACAACGTGGTCGCCGCTGCCTTGGCTTGCCGGACAGGGAACGATTAGTTCTACCGTTGGCTGGACGGCTCTGGCCCTAGTGGTGGCATTGGTCTCGATTAAGCTCTCCATGCACTTGGCTGCCGATAAAGCGTGAGGGCATCTCCCCATTCTTCCGGACTCGCAACATAACATCCGCGCCCTGTAAATATTCATCTCCCCGTGCTCGGCTGCTAAACTTATTCATAGTCTGTCTGGCTTACCCCAAAAGCCGATAGGCGTCGCGGAATTCATGCATATCTCCGAAGCCATCAAGATTGCCCTGCAATCGTTGTGGGCGAACAAACTGCGCTCTGCGCTCACACTGCTCGGCGTGGTCATTGGGGTCGCGGCCGTGATTGCCGTTGTCACATTTGTGAACGGCATTAATACTTACGTCGCGGAACGAATCTTCAATCTGGGCGCGGACGTCTTCATCATATTCAAGGTCTCCCCAGCCGTTACCAACGTTGAACACTATATTGAAGGCCAGAAGCGCAAAGACCTCACCATGGACGACTATCGCGCGGTGCGGGAAGGCTGCAGGCTATGTGCCTATGTGGGGGCTTATGCGCGTAACAACAGCGGCCACGTGAAATATGGGGAACAGGCTCTTAGTGACACGATCGTGCAGGGAATGACTCCGGCGGTCGCCATCACGCAGGACACGGACATCGACTCGGGCCGCATGCTGAATGACTCCGACCTGGAAAACGACTCGCCGGTTGTCGTGGTCGGCACCGACATCGTCGACAACCTGATGCCGGGCGTCGATCCCATCGGGAAAGAAATCAGGGTAGACGGCTGGATCTACCGCATCATCGGCGTCGGCAAGAAGAAGGGCAGCACGCTCGGCCAGAGTCTGGACAACTGGGTGTTCATGCCGCTGTCGGCGTGGTTTAAGCAATATGGCGTCTACAACTCCAACATGCGCATCTCCGCCAAAGCGGTTGGAACCGGCGCCGTTTTGGACGAAGCCATGGACCAAGCCCGTGTGATCGTGCGCGCGCGCCGCCACGATCCCGCCGGCGGAGCCGATTCGTTTGACATGGAGAACAACAGCAGCCTGCTCAGCATCTGGAAAAACCTTACCGGAACGTTCTTTATCGCGATGATCGGCATCGCGTCGATCTCCATGGTTGTCGGCGGCATCGTGATCATGAACATCATGCTGGTATCGGTAACAGAACGCACGCGAGAAGTAGGGATTCGCAAAGCCATGGGCGCAAAACGGGCGGATGTTCTGCTGCAGTTCCTGATTGAGGCGGTGATCCTGGCTCTGCTCGGCGGTATAGTGGGCGTGCTATTGGGAATCGCGGTGGCCAAAGGGGTAACGTGGGCAGTCGGAATGCCATCCGTGATCAAACTCTGGGCAGTCGCGGCGGGACTTTTCGTCGCCGGCAGCGTGGGCGTTTTTTTCGGAGTGTATCCGGCGCGGCGGGCGGCGACGCTCGATCCAATCGCTGCCTTGCGCTTCGAAATGTAACTGAGAGCTGAAAACTGAAGACTGAAGACTGAGAGCGGCTCATGATGGGCAAAAGCGAATTCGGTGAAATCATCGCGATGGCGCTCTCCACCATCCGCACCAACAAGATGCGCTCCGGGCTGACTGTTCTCGGCATCGTCATCGGCGTTGCGGTCGTGATCGGAATCTCCTCGATTGTGCGCGGCCTCAACAATAACGTCAGCGGCATGATCAGCAGCATGGGATCGAATATCATTTTCGCCTTCCACATGCCGATCACCTTCACCCGTCCAACCGAAGAATTGCGGACGCGCAAAGAACTGACATTCGAAGACGCGGAGGCCATGAAAGACTTGCCGCATGTGAAGGCTGTTACGGCGGGTGTTCAGTATGCCGAGCCACAGTTCGGCACCGGCACGTACGTGGTGAAATACGGGAACCGCAAAGCCAAGCAGACGATTCTGGAAGGCGACACGGCTTCGGCCAAGGATGTCTTCGATTTGGATCTCAGATCGGGCCGCTGGTTCAGCGAGATCGACGATGATCGCCATGCGCCAGTGATTCTTCTCGGCGCCGACACGGCCGACGAGCTTTTCGGCAATTCCGATCCCATTGGCAAGGAGATCAACATCGAAGGACAGTTGTTCGAGGTGATTGGGGTAGCCGAGAAGGTAAAAAGCGTTTTTGGTGGCGGCAAGAATCCCGACGATAACAAGGTCTATTTCCCGTTGTCCACCTTTCGCAAGCTGCACCCCGAACTGAAGCAGCACTTCATCAGCGTCAAGGCCACGTCGCACGCCGATATGCCGAAGGCGGTCGATGAAATGCGCGAACTGCTCCGCCGCCGGCGCCGTGTGCCGCCGGATAAACCGGACAATTTCGCCGTCTTCACCCAGGACTCGCTCTCCGATGTCTGGAACCAGATCACCGGTGCGATCTTCATTTTCATGTTCGCGGTTTCGAGCGTGGCCTTGATTGTAGGCGGCGTGGGCGTGATGAACATCATGTTGGTTTCCGTTACCGAGCGCACTCGCGAGATTGGTGTCCGCAAGGCCATCGGAGCCCGCAAAGGTGACATCCTGCTGCAATTCACGCTGGAGGCGATCACGCTCACGGCCGTAGGAGGCATTCTGGGTGTGCTCCTGGGCGCCATGATCACGTACGGTATACGTCTGGTATGGGATTCCCTGCCCGCCACCATGTCGGTCTTCTGGGCCAGCTTCGGCTTTCTTTCCGCGGCGGCGGAAGGCTTGCTGTTTGGCATTTACCCCGCGTGGAAAGCAGCCAACCTCGATCCCATCGAGGCCCTCCGCTACGAGTGATTGCCTCGCGTCGCGGAGCGCCGCGAAATTGTGGCGCAACCAGCCGCCTCTTTTTCGGTGAAATAGGACCCGTCTGCAGCCGCGAAGCGGCGTAAGATTACAGCCCACGGCGTAAGCCGTGGGTGCTTCCGTTGGGAGACGAACCAGCCCCAACGGGGCGAAAGAAAACACGCGGATGCATTTAACGCCAAGAACTCTGCTGGAAACAGTCACAGTGATGGGAACGCTTGCCTCGTTGTCTTTCTACCTTCTCGCGGCCTGCGGACTGCTGAGTTTCCTGACAGAAAATCGTCGAAATCACGATCAAGACAAGACTCAGCTTCCGCCCGTCTCCATTTTCAAACCGTTAAAAGGCGTCGACCCCGAACTCTGGGAAAGTCTCTGCAGTCATTGCGAACAGCAGTATCCCGAGTTTGAACTGATCTTCGGCGTCAGCGATCCCGTCGACCCTGCCTGCGAAGTCGTGCGCGAGCTACAGAAACAATATCCTGCCCGCGCGATCAAGTTGGTGGTGTGCGAGCGCGTTCTGGGGGCGAATGTCAAAGTCAGCAATCTCGTGCAGATGCTGCCCGAGGCGCGATACGAAATCCTGCTCGTGAACGACAGCGACATCCGCGTCGCTCCAGATTATTTGCAGCGGGTCGTAGCACCCCTCGCCGATCCTCAAATCGGCCTCGTCACCTGCCTCTACCATGCCGAACCCGCCAACACGCTCGGATCGCGCCTCGAAGCCCTGGGAATAAGCACCGACTTCGCGCCCGGTGTTCTGAGCGCGAGATTTCTCGAGCAAGGTCTGCACTTCGGATTGGGATCGACGCTCGTCTTTCGCCGCCAGGATCTCGCTCCTATCGGAGGCTTCGAGGCACT
Source organism: Terriglobales bacterium (assembly GCA_049300475.1). Classification (GTDB taxonomy): domain Bacteria; phylum Acidobacteriota; class Terriglobia; order Terriglobales; family Acidobacteriaceae; genus Acidiflorens. The sequence goes on from JBAQJU010000298.1 coordinate 12,003, forward strand.
TCTCGATTACCTCGCCGACGACTATGAACTCGGCCGCCGGATAGCGGCGAGCGGCAAGAGAGTTGAACTCAGCTCGGCGACCGTCGTCACGTTCTTACCCGCTTACACGCTTCGCCAGTTCTGGCAGCATCAACTCCGGTGGTCACGCACCATTCGCGACGCCCGCCGCTGGGGCTACCTGGGACTCATCTTCACCTTCGGCCTGCCCTGGTCATTGGCAATGCTGATTGCAGCTCGCGGCGCACTTTGGGCGTGGATGCTGTTCGCTGTCACGTTCGGCGCGCGGTTGATCGTCGGCATCGGCACGGCGGTCGCCGCGCTCCATGATCGTCAGGCGCTTCGAAACATTTTTCTGTTCCCACTACGTGACCTGATCGCACCCTTGGTGTGGGCCGCGGGACTGATTGGCAATCGCATCCACTGGCGTGGAGACGAGTTTTATCTAAAAGATGGACGTCTGTCCAAAATTCCGTCGAAAGCTTCCCACTGACGGATCTACGGTTTCCTCCGTGCCCCGCTCTGTACCCCGTGGTTATCGATCTTGATCTTCACCGCGTTGCACCATTCTGCGAGGTCGCATTCGGCCGATTCGAATAAATCGTCTTTCCACCCCGCCGCGCAATCACATAACTCCTCAATCCGTGCAGAGCTGCGGGATCGTCCTGATCGGTCCACAAGAACACTCGCCCAGGGCCATTCCACGAAGCTACAAATGACGCCTCCGTCTCCCAAACGCGAGGCGCATCCGGAAACTGCGCGCCGTACCACATGTTTCCGCCGGGAGTGTGCAAGCTGCGCAATGGGAACCCTCCGTAAAAATTCAGCGTCGACGCATTCTCATAAAGCCCCGTCGCCACCACCTGATCGCCCGGGCGGTACTGCGCGCGAATTGCCAGCGCCAGATCCTTCGACGAAATGATCGGAGAGAAAATTCCAAACGCAATCCGGACACACGCGAGCACGACCACCATCATCAGCACCAGAGCGCCGTTCGCGGCTCCAGCCCGCCCCGCGCGGCGAAGCGTCCAGTTCGCCAGCGTGCCCACCAGAAATGCCAGCGAAAAAAGGAGCAGCGGCCATCGGAATGCACCCATTGCCTGCGGCGTCAAATCAAGGAAGTGTCCGAACGAGAGCGCATAGTCCTGAGGATTTTTCCGCAGCAGGTCGGAAAGATCGGTGCCCGGAGCTGGAGCCTTCGAGAAAATGAGCAACGCGAATCCCACCACCGCGGTGATCAGGCCCACCACCAACAACACCGCCGACGAGATCCGGCCGGCCCGCCGTTCACGGCTTCCGGCCACCGACGTTCTCTCCCGCTGCAACCATCCTCCGACCAGCAGCGCCATCCCGGGAATCGCCGGGATCGTGTAATATTCCTGCCGCGTCGAGAAGCTGAAGAAACCCACGATCACCACGTTCCAGAGAAAACAGAGCAGAAAAGTTTTCTGCCGGCGCGTCATGTGCTCCCGGAATTCGCGCCAGCGCCGTGGCACCTCCTGTAGAGACTGCGGAAGAAACGCCGTCCACGGAATCAGCCACACAACCAGCAACGCCCAGAACAGGAGAAGGGGAACCGTGTCATAGTCGCGCGGAACGCGCTTGTTCAGGAAACGCAGAAACTGTTCATTCACGAAGTAGAACCACAGGAATCCCCGCACATGGCCCTGCGCGGGATTGCGCAGCTCCGCCAGAATGTGCCAGGGAGCAGCGATCGCAAGAAAAAACAGCGTGCTCGAAACCAGGCGCAGCCGGAGCAGGTGCCGCAGATTCCCCGTCAGCAGCAGGTAGAGCCCGATTGCCCCCACCGGAAACACCAGCCCGATCAGCCCTTTGGTGAGGACGTTCAGGGCGCACACCGCCGCCAATGTCCAGCAAACAGCACGCGAAGGCCTCGACTGCTCCAGCGATGCCAGAAATAGCCAGAAGGTCAGCGTCAGCCACAGCCCCACCAGCACGTCCGGAATCAGAAAGCGCGTAAATAAGAAAGGCCCGAGCGCAGTCGCCAGCACCATCCCCGAAAGAAATCCGCCCTCGCCGCCAAAGGCCCAGCCCCCCAGGCCAAAGGTGGCCAGGATCATGGCCAGCACGCCCACCATCAAGGGAAATCGTGTGCTCCACTCGCTGATGCCGAATATTTTGTAGCTGGCCGCCACGCTCCAGTACATCAGCGGAGCCTTTTCCAGATAACGCACGCCATTCACATGCAGCGTGACCCAGTCGTGGCGCAGCAACATCTCCCGCGCCGCCTCGGCATGCACCGTGTCCGCATCGTCGAGCAGCGCCGGCCGCGACAATCCCACCATATAAATCGCCAGCCATAATCCCACCAGCAGCAGCGCAGAAATCCGCCAGTCCGTAAGCAGGCGATTCGGCCGGCTTCCGTTCTCGGTCGCTACTGGTTCTTCAAGAGTTGCTATGGAATTCATTCGGGAACGATTCATCATACTGGAGCGAGTGCCTGGCCTCTGCTACTCCACAACGTCCGCGTCCAGCACGCGTTCCTGCTCCAAGTAGTGCGCGACCGCATACTGGGCGAGTAGCGGCGTCTGCAGGCGAATTTCCGCCCCCACCCATTCACCCTTTGCATGCGCCGCATTCGCCGGATGATTGCACAGGCCTCCACGGCCGAACTTGGGACCAAACGCGGCACTCTGGATCTGGTCGAATTGCTTGAGTTCGCGCCAAGCCTGATCCCCAACCGTCCCGGCAACGTCGATTTTTAGTCGTACCAGTGACATGCTTTGATTGTTTTTCTTCGATGTCCACTTAGATGCAAAGTCTAGTCGGCGGCAACCGGCCCCGCAACTTCCGCACCCGCCACCTCGCGGTAAATTTCCAGAATCCTCGAAACCGAAGTCGTCCACGAAAACCGTTGTGCCTGCTCGTACCCGCGCAGTTTCATTCCCTCGCGAACTTCGGTATCGAGCAAGGCCCGCTGCAAAGCGCGCCGGATTTCAAAAACATTTTCGGGATTCACCATCAGCGCCGCATTGCCCACCACCTCCGGCAAGCTTGACGTGTTCGACGTTACGACCGGAGTTCCATGGGCCATCGCTTCCAGCGGCGGCAGCCCGAAGCCTTCATAGAGGGATGGAAACACAAAAATCTTCGCCACATCGTAAAAGATGCGCAGCACTTCGATCGGCACAAATCCCAGAAAGCGCACGTCATTCTGCACGCCCCCGCTCACCACCGCGCGCCGCAGCCGCGGATGGCTCGAAAGATCGTCGCCGATGATAATCAGCTTCAGATCCGGGAACTGCCGCTCCTTCGCAAGTTCACTCTTGAGCGCTGAAAACGCTTCAATGATGCGCACCACATTCTTGTGCGGCCGAATCGCACCCGCGTACAGAATGAACGGATAGTTCACCTGGTACCGTTGCGCGATCAGTTGGCGATCCGCCTCGCCGGCATGGCCGTGCAGAAAGCGCTCGTCGATCGCGTTATATACCACCTCGATACGGTCGTCGGGGATGGTCAGCAATTTTTGAATTTCATTCTTCGTAAATTGCGAGACCGCCAGCACGCGCGCCGCACCACGCAGCACTCGTCGCGTCAGGTAAAAGTGCAGGCTGCGCCGCAAACTCGAAAAATCCCGCGATCCGTACATATGCTCCAGCAGATCGTGCACCGTAAGCACGTACGGACATCCCAGCCCGCGTGGCATCCAGAACATATGCGGGATATGGACCACATCGCATTCGAGACGCCGCACGATAGCCCGGAAATCGACCAAGCCTCGGAGCGTGTTGTCGGCTGCAGCGAGCGCCACCGCGTGAAAATTCGGAGGCAGCGGCCCGCATTCCGCTACCTTCGCAGGAGATCCGATCAGGAAATACTTGCTCTCGCGGTCCAGACGCGCCAACGTCCGGACCACGTTTCGGATGTAGGTGCCAATCCCGAATTCCGTCATGCGACGGATGTCGATGGCCACTTTCACGAGGAGAATTTAACCATAGAGACACAGAGGAACGCAGGAAAATCACGGGCCCCGCTGCAACCTTGTCATATCGAGCGAGGCGAGGAGTCCGCATTCCCCTGCAAAATACGGCCTTCGTCGTTCTGGGGTAATTTAACGCTTATGCCCTAACTTCCGCCTGTGCCCGCGCCCGCCGCTCCGAATAAAGCGGAAACTCCTCGGCCAATCCCAGCACCTGCTTACGGATTCGCGCGAGCACCGCCGCGTCCGTGCGATGATTCAGCGCCTCGGCGATCCAGCGTCCGATCTGCCGCATCTCCGATTCCTTCATGCCGCGAGTCGTCACCGCTGGCGTGCCAATACGAATGCCGCTCGGCTTCAGTGGAGGATTCGTATCGAACGGAATCGCGTTCTTATTCACCGTGATCGCCGCCTCGCCCAGCGCCTTCTCAGCTTCACTCCCAAGCATTCCCTTGGCAAACACATCCACCAGCATCAGATGCGTATCCGTGCCGCCGGAAATAATCCGGAAGCCCTCGGCTGCCAGAGCCTCCGCCAGTACCCTGGCGTTCGCCACAATCTGCCGCGCATATTCCTTGAAACTGGGTTGCGACGCTTCCAGGAAGCACACCGCTTTGGCCGCAATAATGTGAACCAGCGGCCCACCCTGCATCCCCGGGAATACGGTCTTATCGATCGGCGCCGCAAATTCCTGCCTGCTCAGGATCATTCCCGAGCGCGGCCCGCGCAGCGTCTTGTGCGTGGTCGAAGTCACAATCTGGGCGTGCGGCACGGGTGAAGGATGTGCTCCTCCCGCCACCAGCCCCGCGAAGTGCGCCATATCGACCAGATAGATCGCGCCCACCTTGTCGGCAATCTGCCGCATGCGCGCGAAATCGATAATCCGCGGATACGCGCTGCCCCCGCCAATAATCAGCTTCGGCCGTTCTTTTTCCGCGAGCTTTTCCAGTTCGTCATAGTCGATCGTCTCGGTTTCCTTCGTCACCCCATAAGGGACGATCTTGTATGTCTTGCCCGAAAAATTCAGATGATGCCCGTGCGTCAAATGCCCGCCGTGCGCCAGGTTCAACCCGAACACCGTGTCTCCCGGCTGCAGCACGGCCGCGTATGCCGCCTGGTTGGCCTGCGACCCGGAATGCGGCTGCACGTTGGCATGCTCGGCGCCAAATAATTTCTTCGCGCGCTCGCGAGCCAACTCCTCCACCACGTCGGAAAACTCGCATCCGCCGTAATAGCGCCTGCCCGGATACCCCTCCGCATACTTGTTCGTGAACACCGATCCCGCAGCCTCAAGCACCGCCTCGCTCACAAAATTCTCCGAGGCAATCAGCTCGAGGCCCTCGTGCTGACGCCGCACTTCGTTGTCAATGGCAGCCGCAATCTGCGGATCAACTTCATACAGTGGACGGGACATGGAAGAATTTGTCATAAGGATTTACCGCTTTTGATTGTAACTCGCAGGCGCGCCTCAAGGGTCCTCGGCACGATTGACTGTGCCTGAGCATGGATGGTGATGGCTGGCACGGTCGCTCTCGGGCCGAAGGTCACTTCCGAATAAGCGAACCCATCGTGCCGGAAGAAAATCTCGCCAGGCCCGGAGCCGGCGAACTCCCGGTGCGGGTTATCCGCAGCAAGCCTGGCGTCGCATTCGAAATGTGGCGTCCGATCGCCACAAAGACATGGACGCGCCGCGCCGGTGCATCATCGCGCGCAGATTCTAACTCGCACTATTCGAGGTCTTAACTACGGTTATGCGACAAGAGTTACCATTTTGCGCAAACCTTTGCATATTGTGAACTTACGTGCGATATACCGCCGGTTTTTTGTGGATTAACCAAGCGGGAGTTCGCGTAAAATTGCTTAGAGCGTTTGGGGGCTGAATCCCCGCCTTCCCCCGACCGACGTTTCAAGATAAGGACGGACTCCATGAAGGCCCTTTTCTGTTCGCTTCTGCTGCTGGTTTCTGGGTGCTCCTTGGCGCAGGCTCCGAAATTCTCCCATATTGTGATGGTTGTTCAGGAGAACCGGACGCCGGACAACTTGTTCGGCAGCAACCCGACATTCGAGCCAGGCGTGGATATTGGGACGTCCGGGTTGAACTCGAAAAATCAAACCGTCCCCATGACGGCTGGGCCGTTCGTGGGTTGCTACGACTTGGGCCACACCCACGCGTCCTTTCTCAAGGAATATGTCGGCGGCAAAATGAACGGTTTCGATAAGGTCCCGGTCCACCCCACTAAGGGATGTGTCGTAGGCACCGATCCTGCCTATCGGTACGTCGATAATTCCACGGGCGCGGTCCAGCCTTATTTCGATCTGGCCACCCAATACGGCTTTGCCAACCGCATGTTCCAGACCAATCAGGGCCCAAGCTTTCCGGCTCATCAGTTCCTTGTTTCCGGTACCTCATCGCTAACCGACACAAGCCCGCTGTTCGCCGCCGAAAACCCGCACGACGGGTCCAACAACGCTGGTTGCAGTGCACCCCCGGGATCATGGGTATACACGATCAACAGCCAGGGACAATATGGGACAGCTTTCCCATGCTTCCAACGCTCTTCTCTTCTGAATTTATTGGACGCGGCGAACCTTACGTGGCGGTACTATTCGCCCAATCCGCAGGTTTTATGGGACGCTCCGGCAGCTTTGACTTCCTATTACAAATCCACCAACGTGATGCTGAAACCTTCACAGGTGCTGACTGATATAGCAGCCTGCAACCTGGCTGACGTCGTGTGGGTAACGCCCACCGGCCTGGCTTCGGATCATCCGAGCGGCAGCAACGGCACCGGCCCGGCGTGGGTATCCTCCATCGTGAATGCGATTGGAACCAACCCGGCCTGCCCGGATGGCGAAGTGTATTGGAATAACACTGCCATCCTCGTCACATGGGATGATTGGGGTGGTTGGTACGACCACGTTGCACCGCCGCCCATTCCGGCGAACGGCTGGGGTCAGTCCTATGTGTATGGATTTCGCGTTCCCCTACTCGTGGTTTCGGCCTACACTCCGGCAGGCTACGTTGACAACGCCAACCATGACTTCGGCAGCATGTTGCGATTTGCCGAAAGCAATTTTGGTCTCAGTCTGATCGGTACCGGGTACTTCGCTGATGCCTATGCGGATAACCTAAGCGCGTTTTTCACCTTGAGTACGCCGCGCAAGTTCGTACAGATCCAGGCTCCAAAGGTCAATTTCGCCAAGCAACCGCTTACTGATCCCGACAACGACTAACTCTTAACTCGGCGGAGAGTTGCCGTCAGCTGACAGGTAGATGCCTCTCCCTCGTCCTTCTTAACGGCCGATCCTGTGTCTGGGAACGCACCTACGGGAAAAGTCTGGTCCGCGCCAGTTACGACGAATAGATAATCCTGCCGTCCACAATCGTCGCCACAATTTTCCCAGTGAGTTGCCACCCATCGAAGGGAGTATTCCTCGACTTCGAACGCGACTTGGAAGCTTCAAAGACCCATTTCTTTTTCGGATCAAAGACGGTGACGTCGGCAAAAGACCCGCGCACGAGCGAGCCACGTCCCCGGAGATCGAAGCAGCGCGCCGGACCACAAGTAAACAGTTCCACGATGCGCCCGAGTGGAATCCGTTTTCCCAAATGCAAACGGGTGATGGCGAGAGCGAATGCAGTTTCGAATCCGGTGATGCCGAAAGCAGCGCGCTCGAATTCCACTTCTTTTTCGTGGGCGGCGTGGGGAGCGTGATCGGTGGCGATCGCATCCGCCGTGCCATCCGCCAGCGCAACCAGAATCGCTTCGAGGTCCGAGGCGGAGCGCAGCGGAGGATTCATCTTGAAGTTGCTGTCGTAGTCACGCATGTCCTCGTCGGTCAGGGTGAAATGGTGCGGCGTGACCTCGAAGGTGACGCGCGCTTTGGCGCGCTTGCCGCGGCGGACGGCCTTAAGTGCGTCCGCAGTGGAGAGATGTGCGACATGCAATCGGGCGTTGGGAATCGTTGTTGCCAGTTGTACGTCCCGCTCGACGATGGAAGCTTCGGCAGCCGCCGTCATGCCGCGCAGTCCCAGCCGGAACGAACGCGCGCCCGCGTGCATCGAACAGCCTTCCGTCATGCGCGTATCTTCGGCGTGTTGCACTACCGGGAAGTTCAGTTCACCGCCCAATATGAGCGCCTCGCGCATCATGTGGTCGTCCAGAACAGGCTTGCCATCATCGGTTACAGCCACGGCTCCGGCGCTCTGCAGCGCGCCAAAATCAGTAAGCACCGCCCCTTTGCTGGCGCGCGTGGCGGCCGCGATCGGAAAAACATTGACTAAGGCCCCGCGTTCGGACTGACCCATCCACTTCACCCAATCGGCCGAGTCCACAACCGGGACTGTATTTGGCATGGCGCATACCGAGGTGAAGCCGCCGGCAGCGGCTGCCGCCGTTCCGGTTGCAATCGTTTCCTTGTGTGCCTGGCCTGGTTCGCGCAGGTGCACATGCAGATCGATGAACCCTGGCGCGACCACCAGTCCCTGGGCATCGAACTTTCGATCCGCGCCTTTGATCTTGCGCGGAGGCGCAATTTCGGCCACCCGCCCGTCCTTCAATAAAACGTCCATTGGCGCATCGATCCGGGCCGACGGGTCGATGAGGTGGCCGCCGTGGATGAGCAGACTCGTTCTGTCCTGAGGCTTCAAATTCCTTCCTTCAACTTCTCTTTCGTTCCGTCAACTTCTCTTCCGCGGATTGACACGGATTCCCGCGGATCTTCTTTCTCTCATTGTCGAACACCAGACGTCGAAACTGCGGAGCGAGGCCGAAATTCAGTAGAAGTCCGACTTCGATTTGAGTTGCCCGCAAATAGTTCAACAATTGTTTCTCCCACGCAGCCTCAATCGTACGCCCGGCTTTGAGTTCCACTATCACCCTGTTCTCAACCAGCAGGTCAGCTCGAAAATCTCCGACTTGGTGTCCACGGAACCAGACAGGAACCGCGACTTGGCGCTGAAAGAACATCTCGCGTTCCGCAAACGCGATAGACAGGGCTTGCTCGTAAACCGTTTCCAAGAACCCGTGCCCAAGTTCGTTGTAAACCTCGTAAAACACGCCAATGATCTTCTCAGTCAGTTCTGAGTGAATTAATCCGCGTGAATCAGCGGAAATCTGCGGAAAAGAAGTTGCCCTCATCGCATCTTCCCCATCGCCCGCGCCAGGATCGCCATGCGCGTAGGCACGCCGTTGCGCACCTCTTCGAGAATACGCGCCTGCGCACCATCGGCCACTTCGCTCGTGAGCTCGAGCCCGCGAATAATCGGGCCGGGATGCATCACGATGACATCTTTTTTCGCCATCTTCAATCGCGCCTGCGTCATCTGGTAGCGCGAAATGTATTCCGGAAGATCGATCTTCAGCCCTGAGAGCCGTTCCTTTTGCACGCGCAGAAGCATAATGACATCGGTCCCGCGCAATGCATCTTCGATATGCCGGGTGACAAGCACGCCCGGCGCAAGGGTAGTAGCGATATCCGGCACCAACTCCGTGGGACCGCAAAGGATGATCTTGACGCCGAACTTCGACAACAGGTGACACGCCGACCGCGCAACCCGGCTGTGAAAAATGTCGCCGACAATCGCAACCTGCAGCCCTTTAAAGCTCTTCTTATTGCGCAGAATCGTATACGCGTCCAGCAATGCCTGTGAGGGATGCTCGTGCAACCCGTCCCCGGCGTTGATTACGGGTATGTCGATATGCTGCGCCATCACGTAAGGCGCGCCCGCATTGGGATGGCGAATCACGATGACGTCGGCGCCGACCGCGCGCACGGTGTATCCCGTATCGAGCAGCGATTCCCCTTTTTCGATGCTCGAACCAACCGCCTGAATGAGGACCGTGTGCGCGCCCATCGTCTTGGCGGCGATTTCAAACGAACTGCGCGTGCGCGTCGAGGCCTCGTAAAAAAGAAGCAGCACCCGCTTCCCCTTAAGCAGGGGGCGTGGTCTGTCCGGATTCATGCGCCGGGCAAACTTCAGGATTCTCAGGATCTCGTCCGCTTTCATGTGCTCAATGCCAAGCAGGGATCCGCGGTTTACATTCATAGTCAACTATTGCTTTTCCATCAGCAGAACTTTCTCCGCGTCATCCACCTCGCGAAGTTTCACTTCAATAATCTGGTTCTCCGTGGTCTGCACGGTGCGCCCGATAAACGATGCCTCAATCGGCAACTCGCGGTGTCCCCGGTCGATCAGCACGCACAATTGCAGGCGTTTCGGTCGGCCCTCGTGGAACAGCGCGTCCATGGCGGCGCGCGTGGTACGCCCGGTGTAAAGCACATCGTCAATCAGCACGACCGACTTCCCCGCAACGGAAATTCCGATCTCGCCTTTCTGAACTACAGGCTTCGAATCGCCGGTTCGCTTGTCAAAAGTGCGCGCGTCCAGGGAAAGATCGTCGCGATACAACGTAATGTCGAGGGTCCCAACGGGGACGGGTTTCTTTTCGATGCGCTGAATAATTTTCGCCAGCCGCTCGGCCAAAGGAACACCCCGGCGGCGGATTCCCACCAGCGCCAGGTCCTGGCTACCATTGTTTTTCTCGAGAATCTCATGCGCCAGGCGGATCAGCGTGCGCTCCACCTCGGAGGCAGACATGAGCTGGGCCTTCTGATAGATTCCGGCAGGACGTCCCGCTGCGCGCGTACTCATAAACGCTGCATCATACGCGTGCCGAATGATGAGAGCAAGGAGGCGCAGCACAACTGTCTTCACGCAGCCGAGCGAGTCTGTCAGGGGCGCGGGCCAGACCGGAAAAGCATCGCCGCCAGCGCACCTCCCAACGCCGCCAGGGCTACGGTGAAAATCATTCCAAACAACAAGGTGAGCGTCATCCCCGCTGGAGTAAGCAGATTGTGAATGCCGGCCTGAATGTCGGGATCGGCTGGGTTGTATCCCACCATCTGCGCAATTTTCGTGACCGCGTCGATGTATTCCTGCTGGGCATGCAGGGCAAACACTCGAATCACAATCAGCAGAGCGTTGATGGCGAACGAAACCACTCCTGCTGCCGACCCCAAACGCCATCCGATTCGGGTCGCGGGAATGAACCCTTTTTCGCGGCGGTAGAAATATACGGCGAGCGATCCCGTCAGCACGATGCCGAGCACCGGAATCATGGAGATGACAACGCCAAGCACGCCCGCCTTGAGGGCGGCCCGTCCGGCAGCGCCTTGATCAAGCAGGCCAGGAGAGATTGCCGGCGAGCGACCGAAATCGCTGACTTGAGAGATCCGGACGGATGTCCCGCCCGCCGTGTCGTTGACGTCGATCGCGGTTTCGGTAGGCTGTACCGCGATTTGCACGTGGATTTGCGGGGCGCGGCATTGCGGGCAGAACGGCCGCCCGTCCTCGACCACTGCGCCACACTTTTCGCAGGGATGATCCACTCATGTGAAGCTAGCGCAGAACAAACCGGAGAGCAAGTTATCGGGTCGTCGGATCATTAGATGATTGATTTATTGGACCGGCTCGTTCGCCCAATGATCCGATGACTCAACCACTCAATGCTTTTTAAATGGTTGTGTCTTTCCCCGTGTGCATGCGCACATAAACCAGGGCGAAGCGCGTCCCCTTGCTATTCGGTTTGACAGCGACCAGGTGCTGATTTCCCTCCGTTCCAACCTTCAGCTCCAAGCCGTCTCCGCTATCCGTTTTATCGCACGTCACCGGCCTGGAGAGGTCGTCATGGCCATGCGAGTTTACATGCCCACCGCTGCTGTATGACCCATGGCATTGTATGGGCTTCCCAAATTTCTGCAGTTCCTTATCGTAGTAGGCAATGATCTTGTCGGGAGCATCGTCAGACAGGAATTCGCCCGCCACCACTTTCAACTGAAAACCAGGGAGGTCGAGGTTGACGTTGGCGCTCTTCTCGTCATCGCCGCTGTCTTTGGGAGCCGGCTTGGCGCCTGGATACACGCTCAGACCGGCATCGCGAATATCGGCCTGCTCACTGACATGCAGGTCTCCCATGGGCGATTTGATGTCGACGTGCTTCGAGCCCTCCTTGTTGTCATCCTTGTCGACGTTGATGCTGCATGCGGGCAACCCGCAAAGTGCGGCCAATAGCGCTCCCAGCGCCAATCCCATGGCCACCCGGCCGAACCCCAGTCGACGTCGAACCGCATTGCGGCCGAAAATGTTACCGCTGGACATTCTCGCGCTGGACATTCTCTCTTTCAACGTTTTCTCTTCGAACATAAGCAGAACCTCCTGAAGCCAGCCGGGCGGGGCGTTCCAGCCCCTCGCCTCGGTTTGCTACACCCGGAATCGAAACGGGCAGATGACCGCCAATCGGAATCTCGCCAAACAGCGCTTTCACGGCCGCTCGCTCCGACACGGTTGCATTGGAAAATGCGCACACATAATTCTGGATCGCCGGAAAATCCTGCACCAGGTATGGATTCCCCATCGCCAGCACAACCGTCCGACTGGCCGCGCGCTCGAGAATTGCATTCAACAAGCCGGAGCTGGCGTCATCCATTGAAACCGTATTTTTCAAACCTTCCGCGGAGCGAATTGCCCTGCCAGCTGTCGGGACCACATACACTGCCACCACCACATGTTCCGCCGCTTCCACCGCTTCCGCAACCGTGGTTTTCATCCCGGCAGCCGAGCGCGGATCGACATAAATAATGTGCGCATCCGGCACACGCGCCAGAATCTCGTGTTCCAGCACCCGTCCTGACTCGGTGCGCATGTCCTCCGAGAAAATTACCGCAACAAGACGGTTGCGCGTCTCTGTCAATGACTGATACGGAAGCGGTGCCTCCCGAGTTCCAGGAGATGTTCCGGAAGACGCTCCAGAAGACGCCCCCGAAGAAGTTTTCGCCGCAACTAGAGGAATCACCTGCCCGTTATCCCGGACCAGCGTAATCGCCTCGTCTGCAATGCGTTGCCCCGCGGCCAGATTTTCTGGCTTGCCAACCAGACTGGCCAGTTGACGAACGTCCACCAGTCGCGCCTTGTTCAGACCGAGAGAAGCCTTCAACTCCAGAATCTTGCGCACGGATTGGTCCAGCCGTTCGCGACTGATTTCACCACTTTCGACCGCCTGCAGCATCGCCCGATAGCTGGCATCGAGATCGGCGGGGATGATCAACAGGTCATTTCCGGCCTTGAATGCTTCGACCGCCGCCCGGCCCACATCGTTTGCATAGAGCCGCGTCAACCCCGCCATGTCAAGCGCGTCGGTTACGACCATCCCCTTGAACCCCATCTCCTCCTTGAGCAGGCCCGTCACAACCGCCCTGGATGTCGTCGCAACCCGGGTGGGAGCCGCATCGAGAGCGGGTACCGTCACGTGCGCCACCATCACCGCATCGACGCCAGCCTCAATGGCGCGCCGGAACGGAGGCAGTTCAATCGCATCCAGCCGGGCGCGGTCGCCCGTGACCTGCCCGACACCCAGATGTGTATCTGTCGCCGTGTCGCCATGCCCCGGAAAATGCTTGGCCGTGGTCAACATCGCGCCCTCGTGAGCGCCGCTTATGTAGGCGGCCACAAAATCGCCAACGCTTTTCGAATCTCCCCCAAACGACCGCGTGTTAATGATGGGATTGGCCGGGTTCGAATTCACATCGGCATCAGGGAAGAAATTCCAATGCACGCCGATTGCTCGCGCCTCGAGCGCCGTGATGCGTCCAAAAGCCTCAGCATTCTCCGGGTTCCCGGTCGCACCGAACGCCATGGCGTGAGGAAAGACGGTTGTGCCATTCAATCGCATCGAGACGCCGCGCTCAAAATCCGCGGCAAAAAGCAGCGGCAGCTTTGACGATTTCTGCAGCCGGTTCAGCAACTCCGCTGCCTCGTATGGCTCGCTCTTCAACAGCGCCGGCCCCTCCACCGGCACCGTCACCCCGAACGAACCCAGGTGATACTTCTGAAGGTTGTCGTGCAGTAGGACCCAGGTGGGATCGGCTTCATTCAGGAACTGCACCCTGGCCCAGATCATGAAGAGCTGTCCGACCTTCTCTTCGGGGGACATCTTGCGCAACGTCTTGTCCGCCCACTTGCGGCCGTCTCGGTCGAGATGAATGGGCCCTGGCCGCTGAAAGCGTTCTTTCGACTTGTCTCTGGCAAAACTAACCACCGCGCAGAAGACAATAGCAGCCAACAACAGATATCGACGCATGCAGTTGACCATAACAAATTTGAAGCGTGTGGTCGCGGGACTTTGCTCCGCCGGTAAGGGACAGAGCCCCGTCACCGCACAAGCAGGTCATTCTGCCAGTCCCTAATTTTGCGGAGTGAGCGACTTCAGATAAGCCACCACTGCCTTGGCATCAGACGTAGTCATCCGGAATGGCATCATAGGGAAACGCAGAGGCTTGCCCGTTGTCCAAATACCAGTAGTCAGGAGCTTGATCATATCCGCGTCGCTGGCCGGCGGATTTCCACCAATTCTCGGAGCGATCAGAGGCCAGTTCGATCCCGACGAATTCGCAGGCGTCCACAGTATGGGCGCTCCTTGCAGCCAACGGCTTCGATCCAGGTTGCCATTGCTGTCGCGCGGAGTGTGGCACTCGCCGCACATCGCCACTCCTTCCACCAGGTATTTCCCGCGCGCAACGTCCCCGCTACTCTTACCGGCGTCGGCGGCAGGCGATGACTTGCGACCCTGCCCGTACATTCCAGGTGCAGAGAGTGCTAACCCAAATATTGCAAGTAATGCCATCGCCAAAGCGGACGCGGTCTTCCGGTCCATTCGCGGATTAAGACTGCCACTGCGATGAGTCCGAACCTTGCTCATTTTCACCTCGTGTATTAGTGACAGCATTTGATGAGCCCTGTTGCGTGCGCGTTCTGCATCAGCAAAACCATCGGCTCCATTGTAAGAGCGTCATAGCGGGGAGTCTATTCGCTATCGTCTCTATTGATCCGGGCAGCGCCCTGCATCGAACAATGCGTTCACGCCGCAGGTCGACGTAAACATTTTGTGAGCCGAGTGCGCCACTCCCGGAACAAACCACATGCGCTGGTTCCAACCCGCCCGATTGCGGTTGTGTAAGTATGCGTAATACGCCTGACCACGCGCAAAACGCGTCGACCCTTGCGCTTCTCCGCCGCAGGAGACATCGAGATCCTTCTCGTGCGGATCTGTGTCGGCTGTGCCCAGCAGGTAAATTACGTCTCGCTGCGCATAACTGGCTTCCAACTGCGCCCACGTATTGGTCGCGTCCAGCTTCATATAAGTGGGCGCATCGATGATGCCATATTTCCAACGGTTGAAATCTCTGCACCCATCGCCCTTAAACGGAGCCAGCATCCCACTCGCTGCGGGACGCTCATCGCTGAAATAAACATACGATGATGGATTGGCGATCACAAAGCGCAGACGAATGCCGGACTTCACAATCGCTGCTGCCGCGCGCCCAACCACGGCATATCGCTGCAGCAGTTGCCCGCCCCCGGAATGCCCTGCCAGAACGACGATCTTGAGATTGGGGAAAAATGAGGTGTCGGTCAGTCGTGTCAGCAACGCGTCCACAATCTCATACGAACTGACTGGAATGGGCGCCACGGCAGGCGCGCCCGATTCCCAGTCCGTACGGTGCCAGCGCAATACCTCCTCCGGAACACGGCGCGCGCCGATGTCCTCTTCATCCAGAAATTGCGGCGCGACGAAAACCGTCTCACGCGCGGCCGAACCTGCATCCTCTGCAGCTTCCATCGCAGTCCGGTAGTAGCCTTCCGCGTCGCGGCCCTTACCGTGAAAAATGATGACCGCCCGTGTAATCTTCGGCTGCGGTTTCGACCAATCCACCGAAATAATAAATGGCTCAACCGCCGATCCCTGCGGCGTGCTGACGCGGAACCCCTGGCTCGCGACAGCAGACACCGGTTCAACGTGCTTAGCCGCCAGCGAGATCGTCGGCAGCAACATGGGACAGAGAACTCCGACCAGCAGATGGAATCGCAGCATGCTCAGACAATACCAAGAATGCCAGCCTACGCTGACTCTACTGGAACCCGGTAGCTGACAGATGAGAACCAACCACCGCAACCGCCGCAGCCTGAACTTCAGGATCGCCGCCGAAGCTCGCCAGCCAATGTACATCGGGCTCCCGCCGGAACCACGTCATCTGCCGCTTGGCATAATTGCGATGCGCCTGTTGCGCCGCCCGCAATGCCGACTCCCGGTCCAGTTCGCCGCGCAAGAATTGCAAAGCCTGCTTGTATCCCAGCGCCGCCAGTGGCCGCGCTTGGGCGCCATATTTTGCGAGCAGCGTTTCGGTCTCCGCGATCAGTCCTTCGTCAAACATCTTCGCGGCGCGCTCGCTAACGTGCGCGTAAAGAGCTTCGCGCTCGGGGTTCAGCCCCAGACGCAGAATTCGGAAGCCGGCGAGCGGTTCGCGTCCCTGCCGCCAAAGTTCGGTCATGGGTTGCCGCGATCCAAGGCACACCTCGACCGCGCGAATTACCTTCGGAACATCATTCTCGTGAATCCGCTCCGCCGCGGAAGAGTCGAGCCGCTGCAGGATGTTATGCAGGTAATCGGTTCCCCGCAGTTCCACTCTCTCGCGCAAACGATTCCGCAACTCCTCGGAGCGTGCGGGCCCTGCAAAAAGCCCTTCGAGGAGCGCGCGCAGATAAAGGCCGGTTCCTCCGCTCACAATCGGCAGATGCTTACGTTCAGCAATTTCCCGTACAACCTGGCGCGCCTGGCGAGCATATTCTCCCGCGCTCACATCGCACAGCGGGTCAACATCGTCGAGCAGGTGATGCGGCACTTTCGCGCGTTCGTCCCGCGATGGCTTGGCTGTACCAATTTCAAAATCGCGGTACATCGCCACCGAATCGCAGTTGACGATCTCCCCCCCGAAGCGGCGCGCGAGGGCCAGCGCCAACGCAGTCTTTCCGCTGGCGGTGGGACCCAGCACCACCACCAGAAGTGGCGTGCGCTCGAATGCCGGGATCTGCGGCTTCGGCAACCTCAGCGGGCGCCCCAGGGAATGTACTGCCAGTACCGGATCAAGCAGAGAACGAGCAGGAGAACCGCGATCACCAGCAGTCCGCTGGCCTCGGCGGCATAGAGGGAATGACGGTGCCGATGGGTGTCTTTAGCGACCGGCTTCGATGGAACAGGGGCGGCCACCACGCTATTGTAGCCCAGCCTGCAAGCCTGGGCAGCAGCGGCAAGCGAAATTGGGATCTCGCTCTTCAGCGGGCACTCAGGGGAGGTCCGCGCCACATTTTGCCGGATCCGCTAGTCGGCCGCGCTGGAATCGGACTCGACCGCTCCGTGCCGGCGTAACAACTGGGGCAGGTTTTGTGAGAACGCCGAGCGCGGCAGCACCATGTCGCAGCCGACGTCGTGCGCTTTCTGCTTCAGGTCGCCCTGAACGTGCGAAAGAAATCCGATGATCGACGTTCCTTTTTTCAACTTGCTCTTCAGTTTTGGAATCAGAGTCAAGGGCTTGGCGTTGGCGTTGTTCAAGTCGAAGATGATGAGGGAAGGCTTCTCTTCGCCATTATTCTTCATGTGCTCGGCGAGATCCTTCTCCGTCTTGACGAACTCCACCTTCACATTCATCTTGCGACCCGTGTCCTGGATCTTGCTGAGGAAGAACAGGTCCTCGACAAAGGCAAAGACGCGCGAGGCTGCATCCACCGCCGGAGCGGGAAGCGGCTCCGGATCGACGACCGGATAAGCCGCCGAAAAGCCGGGACGCCGGGGACGATTGTTGCCGTTGTCTCCGCCCCCGCCCATATTGGCGCGGTAGCTGTGATCCATGGGAGCGGTAAAAATGCCCTGATGTTCCGAGCGTACGCGGCCTGAGGCAGCGTGCCCGCTGCGTCTTTGCGAACGACGCCCACGGCGCCGCTTATGCTTTCCTCCCCCTGAGGAGGAGTGTCCGGGTCCTGCGTTCATGGGTTTTCTCTTGTTAAGCTTTTGAAGTTACTTCCCGGCCTGGATCACAGGCCTGATTGTTTCGTCTTCCCTTGCGCCACGGCCCTCTGGTTACGGTGCAGCTTGATGCACAGCGGCCAACGGCTTACCGAACCCCACTTCGGCTGGAATGCTATTCGAAAGCGATATTCAAATTATATTGGCGCCTGGAGTCGATTGGGCGCAAACGGCTGGCTGAGAAGCACAGCCGTTGAGAACACCTTGATGTTACCTACGAAGTGCCCGCTGCGCAAGGGGGGAAAGCCCTTACTTTTCCACATTGGGGCCATTACTAAAGGGCGAAAGTACTCTTGCAATATTCACCTGAAGTTCTCTTCCGCTACGCCGATACAAAAAGAGTGAAACCCGGCAACTTTCCAGGGCCTATTCTTGCCCCAAACACGGTCTTGAATTCCGTTTCGAACCCTGTTTCGAACCCTGTTTCAAACTATGCCGCGAACTCGGGGTCGAAGTCACTGGCCGTTCCCGGACAGCGTTTCGTGGCGCGCCAGCCGATTCTGGACCGCTCCCAGAAGGTGTACGGATATGAACTCCTCTTTCGAAACGGGATCGAAGACCACTTCGATGCCGACCCGGACCTGGCCGCCCGCTCGATGCTGGATAGTTCCTTGCTCTTTGGCCTGAACACGCTTTGCCATAATAGCCGCGCTTTCTTGAATTGCACTCGCGAGATCCTGCTTCGAGACCTGATTACCTTGCTACCCCCGACTCAGAGTGTGGCTGAGATTCTGGAGAGCGTTGAGCCCGAAGATCGGGTCGTTGCCGCCTGCAAGCGGCTCAAGGCAGCTGGCTATCTAATCGCGCTGGATGACTTCTTGCCTAACGATCCGCGCATACCCCTGTGCGACTTTGCCGACTTCATCAAAGTCGACATCCGGGCGACGCGCCTGGAAGAACGCGCCGCCATGGTGCGCCGCTTTGGCTCCGCCAAGTGCAGAATGCTGGCCGAAAAACTTGAAACGCCGCATGAGTTCTATGAGGCTCGCAACATGGGCTTCACGTATTTTCAGGGATATTTTTTCTGCAAGCCGGAGCTGGTTGTCGGCCGCGAGGTTCCGGCCAACCGCGTGCGTCATCTGCGCTTGCTCGAAATGGCTTCGCGACCGGAAATCGACATGAAAGAGCTGGAGAAGCTGCTCAAACAGGAAGCTTCCATCTGCTATCGCCTGCTGCGCTACCTGAATTCCCCGGTTTTTGGATTTTCTCTTGAGATCAAGTCCGTCCGCCATGCGATGGCAATTTTGGGGGAGCGGGAACTTCGGCGTTGGATCCGGCTCATCGTCACCGTGGGTGCGGCCGAGCAGGGATGCAGCGAACTCGTGTTGATGGGGATGACGCGAGCCCGGTTCTGTGAATTGCTCTCGACCCGGCTGCGCTCCAGCAATGACCTGTTCCTGATGGGATTGCTCTCCATCATGGATGCCATTCTGGAAATCGACATGAGCACGCTGCTGGCGCAGGTTCCCGTGGACCACGAAATCAAGGCGGCCCTGCTCGGTCAGAACAGTAGCCTCGGTCCCCTCTACCAACTCATGCTGGCTCAGGAATCGGGCGAATGGGACAAATCGATGGAACTGACAAAACAACTCAACCTTGCTGACGAAGAAGTTGGGGAAACCTGGTGGCAGGCGCTGACCTGGGCGCAGCAGGTCACCATCGCCGTGTGAGAGTTTTCATAACCGAGTCTGGAGAGCGCGGAGAGTAGGCGGAACAGTAAAAGACTCGCTCCGCGCTCTCCGCATCTCGGCGGTAGAACTGACTTTCCCTGACGACTGAGGGCCGACGGCTGACCAGTTTCCTCTAGGGTGCTTCGATCAACTCCATCTTTCCGTCACGCCGGCGGTGGAGCACCATCAGCTTGCCTTTGGGATCGCGGAACACGAAGACGTCGCGGTCGCGGAAGTGCGCCTCTTTGATGGCTTCCTCCAGCGTCATAGGACGCAGCGCAATCGAGTCTGCGGAGCGCACCAGATGCACCTCCGTGGTCTTCGCAACCGATGGGAATTTGTGAACGGTCACGGCAACGGTGGCGCTATCGGCTAACCCAAGCGACTCCTCAAGATTCTCTTCGAGAGACTGCCCGTTAAACTTTTTGACCGCCTTGCGCTTCTTGCTCAACCACTTCGTCTTGTATTTCAACGCCTGACTGTGCAGATGGTCGAGAGCATCGTTCACAGCCGAGACCATGTCGGTGGCCTGCGCCAGTCCGACAATCGGTCCGTTTGGCGGGTTGATGGTAATTTCTGCTTTGTGCCGGTGCTTCTCCACGGCAAGAATCACCTTGGTTTCGAAGCGGTCACCCAGAATTTTGCGGATTTTATTTAGGCCAGTTTCAACTTCTTTGCGGATGTTGGAAGGAATTTCATACTGACGACCGGTATATTCAACGTTCATTGAGCGCCCTCCACAAGAATAAAAGTCAAAAGTAAGAAGTCAGATTGCAGAAGTAAAATCCACTTGGCAACGGCCCGGTGTTTTACTTCTACAATCTGACTTCTCACTTCTGACTTACTTTTTCACTCTTCTCTGGTGCGTACTCGGTATCTTCATATCTTCCCGGTATTTTGCGACGGTGCGGCGCGTCACATCGATGCCTTGGGACTGCAGAATGCGGGTGATCTGCTCGTCGGTCAGCGGGCGGGTCGGATCTTCTTCTTCGATCAATTTCTTCACGCGGCGTTTCAGGATCAGGAGCGATGTACCTCCGCCCTCCGGCCCCTGCACGCTCTCGGAGAAAAAGTAGCGCAGTTCGAATACACCCTGCGGCGTATGCACGTATTTGTTGGCTACCGCGCGGCTGACGGTCGAAGGATGCACCCCAATCTCTTCCGCGACTTCCTTGATCATCATCGGCTTCAGGTGATCGATCCCACGTTCCAGGAAGTCCAGCTGGCGCGCCACGATTGAGTAGCAGACCTTAGTGATCGTCTGCTTGCGCTGTTCGATATTCTTGATGAGCTGGATAGCCGACTTGTAACGATCCTTGACGTAATTGCGCGTGTCCTTGTCATTGTCCTCGCGCGTCAGAAGGCGCTTGTACGCAGGATTCAGGCGCAACTGCGGCATGTCTTCGTCGTTCATGACGATCAGCCACTCATCGCCATGTTTCACGAACGCGACGTCGGGCTCAATCAGGCGAGCGGGAGTCTTGTTGTACTGCAGGCCGGGGCGGGGATCGAGCGTACGCACATAATCGAGCGCGGCGTGCACAGCTTCGACCGGACGGCCGATCGCCCGTGCAATCTCCTTGAACTGCTTCAGCGTAACGGCGTGCAGGTGCTGATCGACCACGGCGATTGCGTCATTCAAAACCTGCTCGGTCGCGCCATTACCGTTGCGGTGATGCTGCAACTGCTGCATGTGGTAGCGCAACTGGCGGAGCAGGCACTCGCGCAGGTCGCGACAGGCAACCCCGGGCGGATCCAGTTGGCGCACAACTTCCAGCGCTTCGTGCAGATCGGCGAGAGTGAAGTTCACCGTAAGGGGTGCGCGCGCAGTGGCGGTTGCTGCCGCAGTGGCCGATGTTCCGTTGTTCTTGCTCGCTCCAGGTGTGGGAGCTTCGTGGGCCACGCTCGGCATAAAGACTTCGGGTGAGATCTCAGGCCCGACCACGAAATGCCCATTTGCTTCATCGCCCAGAGATTGCTCTGGCGACGGCGCCTCCAACCGGGACCCCACCAATGAGGCGTTGTCCAATGCGGTATCGCCCATTGAGGCATCGCTTAAGGAGGCAATGTCCACCGAGGGTTCGCTCAACGACAGGCCGCTCGACTCCGAATCGTCGACATGAGAGTCGCCTTCCGCCGCCAGACCCGAAGCGTTAGGATCGGGAGCTACTCCCGCAAGGCCCAAAGCTTCGGCGTGCGCTACGATTTTGGCCTGGGTCTCTGCATCCGCCTCGGGAGCGGCGACCGGCACGATGCCGAGCAACTCCTCGTCGCTGGCGATCAGGTATCCTTCTTCGTTCAGATTGCCAATAATCAGCTCGGCGGCCTCGTGCACCGGAGGGCGAACCGAGATCGCGCCCAGTTGCCACATCAGATGATCGGTCAGATTCCCGGGTTTTGACAGGAAGTTCTCGAACGAAGGCTTCTCGATTTCCTCCATTTCGCCCGAACTGCGATAGCCGGGATCAAGATACTCCTGAAAGAACGAGCCGAAGTCGATTTCCTCAAAGGGATCCTTTTTTTCGGTCGCAGTGATCGGATTTTCTTCCGTAGTCGCTTTGGCGGCGATGCGGTCCCGTTCTTCTTCCTGACGCCCGACATCGTCCAGCATGGGGACAGCGTCTTCCAGTTCCTCGAGGACCGGGTTCTCCACCATCTCGGCATTGATCATGTCCTTGAGTTCAAGCTTGTTGAGCGCGAGGACCGACACCATTTGCACGAGGCCCGGCGTCAGAATCTGCCGCTGCGACAACTTGACGTTCAGCCGGTGTTGAAGAAGAACCATGCTTTAACTCAAGAACAAACTCAGCGTTCGATTAGGCAAGTCAAAAGTCAGATTGAAGAAGTAAGAACCTTTAGAACCAAGATGATGACGATTGCGCAAGCTGCTTACTTCTTCAATTTAACTGCTCACTTCTAATGCTTTTAGCTTCTCATGCGCGGAGGTAAATCGGCTTGGCACGAAAGTCCAATGTGCCCACGCCTTGGTAACTCGACCCCACCTCGATCTCACACCCTCACACCAACGAGAAACTTTCACCCAGGTAAACCCGGCGTACCTCCGGGTCACTGCCCAGCTGTTCTGGCGTACCAGAACGAAAAATCCTGCCTTCATTGATGATGTATGCGCGATCAGTCACCGAGAGCGTTTCCCTGACGTTGTGGTCCGTGATCAGAATCCCAATGCCGCCCGCCCGCAAATCCGAAATGATCTTCTGCAAATCCAGAACGGCGATGGGGTCGATTCCGGAGAACGGCTCGTCGAGAAGGATGAACGTCGGATTGATGCAGAGCGAACGGGCGATCTCAACCCGCCGCCGCTCTCCGCCGGATAACGCATATCCCCGATTCTGCCGGATATGCTCCAACCCCAACTGGTCAATTAACGTCTCTGCCTTTTCCCGGCGCTCATGCCAGGAAATAGGCTGGACTTCGAGCACAGCCAGAATATTCTCCTCAACCGTCAGCTTTCGAAAAACCGAAGCTTCTTGGGGGAGATAGCTGATGCCGTACTGGCGCGCCCGTAAGTACATGGGAACGCTGGTGATATCCTCGTCGTCGTACAACACCCTGCCGGTGTCGGGAGGAACCAGGCCCACAATTGCGTAGAAAGTGGTCGTCTTTCCCGCGCCGTTCGGTCCCAGCAGCCCCACTACCTCGCCCTGCAGAACCTGAAGGCTTACCCCATTCACCACGCGCCGGCCACGATAAGTCTTGCCAATTTCGTCGGTTGCCAGCGTATGCATTTATCGTGCCACTTGCGTCCGGGTCACCGCCGGGGACGTTATCTTTCCTTCCACGAGCACCCTATCATCGTGTCTGTAGAAAGTCAACGAATCGCCCGTAATTTTGCCGTGTTCGGCATCAAAAATGCTAGGCGGTCCTCCGGTCAACACGGATTTGTCATCGGCGGCGGTGTAAACCAGCCGGTCCCCCGTCGCCCGCCGGGCTGGTTCCGTGATCACAACGTCTTTTTCGGCGATGATTTTCTCCACCTGCCCGCTCCCCAGGCTGGACCCACCCGGAATCGATGCCCCCGAGTTCGATGTACCCGGCGCGACAGGACCCGAACCGCCTTGCGTCCGACTGCGCGGGACCAAGAATATCGTCATTTGCCGAGCCGTCAGCGTGGCGTCCGAACCCTTTGCCGTGACGCCACCATCGAGCAGGACTTTCCTGTCCGCATCGTTGTAGGTGAGATGCGCCGAGGTGATGACGACCGGCGTTACTTTTCCGTTCTTCTCGACTTGCACCAGCACGGTTTTCACGGGCCGACTCGAACTACTATCCGCCACCAGCGAGCGTTGATCGCGGTCGAATTCCAGCGTGGGAGCCTCTACGACGTTGCTGTTTTGCCAGAGCCTCGCATTTCCGGTGTACACGGCCACGGCCGACGAACGATGCGCCGTCATACTCCGGCTCACTACATGAATCGGGTCCGAGGAAGCCAGCATTCCACCATCCGGCTGCGCTTTCAGATCCGAGTATGTGCTCTTGACATTGCCTTCGGCGACGGCGTCGCCCGTGGTTCGGTCGAACTGAATCGTTTGGGCCGTTGTCGTCAAGCCTCCGTCCACGACCCGAGGGGATCCCGACAATACCAGCATCTGATCGGAGTCCGTGTACGTACCCCGCTGCGCCCAGGCTTTTTGCGATCCACTTACGTAGGTAAGGCCGCCTGCCTGCGTGATGGTCGAGATGCCGCCCTCAGGCAGGAATAACGCATCAAGGGTTCGACTGGTCGAAACCCGCTCGGCCTGTCCCGGCGCGCTGCTGACGATCTTCGCATCTGGCTCCCCGTGCAGGAGCGAGATGCGGTTCTTGTCTGTGAATTTCGCCGTGAACCGCCCGGCCGTAACCACGGTCTTCTGGCTTGTGGCGGGCTGTGTGATTATGATCTGTGGCGGCCCACTGGTCTCGGCAAGTTCAAGTTGACGCCCGTCTTTGACGAGAAAGTCCATCGCCGGGGCCGTCATCTCAATGTCCTGCCCGGCACCTTTTCCGACAACAACGTGCGTGCCACCCGCCAATAGCGCGGTTGGCGTCGGGGCCGTACGGCGAACACTCTGTCTTTTTTGTGCCAGACGTACGCCTTCCGCGGCATGGACGGTCTGAAGTATCTGCTGCCCGCCGAAGTTCAAGGTAACCTGCCCCGCGCTTCCCTCGGACGGTTGCTCACCTTGCGTCGCCAGTTGGACGTTGCCACTCAGAACCGCCGTGGTCAACTGATTCCGCGCGCCCGTCAGCATCAGTTCGGCGCGATCCGCCCGGGCGTGGGCGTCGGAGCTTCCGTGAAGCTCCGCCTCGACATCTCCCTCGGCGAGAATGCGTTCGACCGTATTGTCTCCACGCAGGAAGAAGGTGGCGTGCTCAGACCGCACTTGCTCTCCCCGGCGTGTCATGCGCGCGTGGCTGAGCATGACCTCGCGTGGCGCCTTGGTGATGACGCCGGAATCCGCACTCAGCCGGGATGACTTGGGGCCCGCGACGCTCACCTCGACCGACGAGCGCAAGGTCATCGTGCCCGTGTTGGACACATATTCGACGCCGATGGCGGAGCCGGTGGCTTGCGGCGTCTCAAATACCACTTTTCCGCTTGCCGAAGCGTTTCCCGTATTTTTGTTGAAGATCAGGCCATTGGTCTCCACATGAATCGGGTTTCTTATTTCCACAGGAGGCATCTGGTCGGACTTCTTGATTCCTTCGGGATTAGCTTCCAGATCGATCAGCACTTTGCCTTTCGCGGTGACGTTGCCGGAGCTGGGGTCGAACTCAAAATCATCGCCCGTGATGCGGTCAAAGCGGCTGGAATCCTTGCCGTACACGATGATCTTGACATCGTGCAGTTCCGCCCGCCCGCCCTGTTTGAACTGAATGGCCTTGGAGGCGCTTACTGTGAACTGGGTGCGGCCCTGGAGCGACTTCGAGATCGAAAAGCCTTCAGCGGTCTGCTGGATGTCCAGGCCGAGTTGCGATGGAATTTCGTGCACCACGCCGCGCACGCGCCAGCGGGCGTAGAGGTACATCCCGGCCACGATCACAATCATCAGGATCGCAGCCGCGGCCAACCAGCGGCGCAGCCGGGTAACGGGAAGAGCCATAATTTAAGTCTAAAGGAAGAACGCTGCGGCGGGTCAAAAGTCAAAAGGCAGAAGACGGGCTAAGTCAAAAGTCAGAAGTCAAATTGAAAAAGTAAGAACCTCTCCGTTGCGTTCGCCAACATTGCGCAACGATGTTGATTTTACTTCTTCAATTTGACTTCTGACTTTTGACTTCGATGGCGTGATGATAGTGGTTCTGGGCGCTCAGCTTCGTGTTACCAGCGTTCCCGCGATCAAATCGTGCAATCCCTGCTTGCGCTCGGTGAAGCCGACCATTATGAAGCCGATGCACAAAATCATGAAGGAGAGAATCTTGGCGAAATGCCTTCCCGTCGCGCGCGCGAACGAGATGCGGTTGCCATAAAGATCGGTGACTTTCATGCCAAAGATCATTTTGCCGAGCGTCGCCTGGTAAGACGAGCTTTCCATCAAAGCTTCATAGAGCCAGGCTGCGGAGATGGTGAGCACGGCAAGGATGCCGCCGCCGAAAATTAGGTAAGGGAGAGACATCCCGCGGTGAAAGCCATTCATCCCGAAGCCGCCGGCTGCTAAGCCACCAAGTCCGAACATCGCTTTGAACGGGAAAAGGACTATGCGCACAAGGATTGCGTCGATGATGAATGCGACCACCCGGATCCAGAATCCTCCATAGCGAGGCTGGACCTGCGCAATCGGGTAGGTTCCACCCGCTGGATAGGCAGGGGCGGCCGCAGCAGGAGCATTGACCGGCGCAGCAGGTCCCATGGACGCGCCACAGCCACCGCAGAACTGACCGCTGGCCGCGTTCGCCGCTCCGCACTTGTTGCAGAACACAGTTCCATTCATGGCGGGCACTATAAGGGTTTCTCCAAGAACTGTAAAGAGGCGCGCGTAGCAAGGCAAAACATGATCTTTCCGCCTTTAGCCGGTGCGGCGAAGATCGCGCAGAGTAAGCTCCAGCCCGCCAAACTCGGGATGGTCGTTCAGGCCGAGCGTGTAGGCAATGTCAAGCCTATCCCCGGCCAGCAATTGCAACTTGTCACACGATTCTTTCAATCCCCAGCCCATCGCCTTGAAGGTGATGTTGTTGCGCCAGGAAGATGGTGCTTGTGTGGTCGCGGGGCGGGGCATGCCCTGAGCGGAGTCGAAGGGCCCCGCATAGACGGGGCGAAGCCCCGTCTCTACACATGGTTCAGCGGGCGATGCACCATTCGCGGCCGGTGAAATTTTCAATCGAACGTGCTTCTCTTTGATTGACTGCGGCGGCGCAAACAACCGCACCGCTCCCGCGGTGAAGATCGGTTCAGGATTCTCCATTCCAAACGGTTCGAGCAAACATAAAGCGCGCTGTAACTCGGGCGTAACTTCATCCAGGGGCAACTCGCGGTCAACTTCAAGTTGGGGCTCGAAATCGGACAGGGTCAGCCGGGCGCGCGCATAGGTATCGAGATGCTCACGCAGCTTTTGCACATTGCTGCTGGGCAAGGCAAAACCGGCCGCATGCGCGTGTCCACCGTAGCGGGAGAACAGGTCGTGACATGATTCGAGCGCGTTCAGCAGGTGGAAGGTAGGAATGGACCGGCCCGATCCGTGCGCTTCGTCTCCCTCGCGCGAGATAACGAGCGTGGGGCGCGTGTACTTTTCCACGACCCGTGACGCCGTAATGCCGATCACGCCGCGATGCCACGCCTCTCCGTCGACGACGATGCAGTAGGCTTCTTGGAGCGCTGGCTCCTCTTCGAGCCGCCGCTCGATGCTGTCCATGATGCGCCGCTCTTCCTCCTGGCGCTCGGCATTGAGTTGGTCGAGACGGCCGGCAATCTCACGCGCGCGTGCGACATCTTTCACGCTGAACAGGTCGACCACGTCGCGCGCCACGTCCATGCGTCCAGCGGCGTTCAGGCGGGGTGCGATGCGGAACGCGACTTCGGTCGACGTCAGCTCGCGCCCGTCGCCTAGTTTGGCCACTTCGAGGAGCGCTTTCAGCCCCACGTTTACGGGGCGGCGCAATCCATCGAGGCCCAACTTCGCGAACACGCGATTCTCTCCCAGCAGCGGCACCGCATCGGCAATCGTCGCAATCGCAACCACTTTCATGAACGACATCAGCAGCCGCGACTGGTCTTTCGCATCCAGCCGGCGCTGCATGAGTCCCTGCGCAAGTTTGAAGGCCACGCCCGCTCCGCACAGATATTTGCTGGGATATCCGCATCCAGCCTGATTGGGATTCACGACCGCGAGCGCCTGCGGAACCCCGTCCAGTCCGGGAAGGTGATGATCGGTGACGATCAGGTCGATTCCTGTGCGGCGTGCGGTATCCGCGGCGGCGAAGGCGCGGATGCCGGTATCGACGCTGATGATCAGCCGTACGCCATCGGCCGCGGCACGCTCGATGACCTCGTCGCGCATACCATAGCCTTCACGGATGCGGTGCGGCACGTGAAAATCCGCCGCCCCGCCGCAAAGTTCGATGGCGGTCTTCAGGATGACGATCGCGGTGGTGCCGTCCACGTCGTAGTCGCCGTAGATCAGTACCTTTTCTTTACGCTCGAGCGCAGCCTCCAGGCGATCAAGGGCCGCCTTCATGCCAGACATCTGCATCGGGTCGTGCAGGTGGTCCAGCGAGGGCGCAAGAAAACGGGCTGCCACTTCGGGATCCTCAATCCCGCGCCGGACGAGCAAATCGGCGAGCACCGGGAGGGTGTTCACCGCCACCTTCAATTTCAAATCGCCAAGTGCCGACACCAGCAGCCGAGCCTTGGCACCCTCGACCGGGTTGGTGGTCCATCGCATAGGCGCAGCTTTCGGGAAGGAATCAGATTAGCAGCTTGTGAGACTGTCTTCCGTGTAAGCGGTCCCGATAATTCGCAGGTGAAATCCGCAAATACGGATCGCGCCATGTCCGTCGAGAATGGGAGAGCCGGCGCACTAAAGAAATACGTCGAGAGTGCCGATTTCAATATTTGGGCGTCGAGAAATGGCCAGTTCTCCATCCAAAGCGCTGCAACCGGAACCCGCGTGGAAGCCGGACAACCTTCCGCCCTTTCCAGCGGTTGCGCTGAAAGCGCTGAACCTGATGGCCGGGACCGATAAGTCGCTGCTTGAACTGTGCAATCTGATTCGCTCCGATCCCGCATTTTCGACCGCGGTTCTCCGAATCGCCAACTCTCCGCTGGTCGCTTTTTCCAAGAACATCACGAACGTTTTGCAGGCCTCGATGCTGCTTGGCTTTCACCGTTTGCGGAGTCTGGTGATCACAGTGGGTCTGAAGGCGTATCTTGAAAAGCCCTTCAGCCCGCTCCTGCAGGCCTGCTGGCGCCACAGTGTTGCGTGCGCGATCGTCTCCGAACGGGCGGCGAGTTGTAGTGGCTTCGACAAGGATTTTGCCTACACTGCGGGCATCATGCACGATATCGGCCGGGTGGCGTTGGCATTCGCTCTGCCCGAGCCCTATGCTCGCGTCGTTGAAGCTGGCGCAGACCATCCCCATGATCTTTTGCAAACCGAATGGGAGTTGTGCGGTATCGATCACTGCCAGGCAGGGCGCGTGCTGGTGACAGCCTGGAATCTTCCGGCAGCTTTCCTGGAGATCACGTCGTCCCATCACGACCCTCCATCGCGCGCGAGGGGCATAGCTTCCGTTCTACGGCCAAGTTGCTTGCTCGCGGATTTGCTTGGTTTTGGAGTGGTCCAGTGTCGCGCTCCGCGAAGCTACCGGGACACGATCGCCCAGTTCCCAGAAGGTGCCCGAAACCTCTTTCCCGCGGACGCGAAAGACCTCGCCAGCGAGATCGGCGACGAAATCAAGCTGATTGAAACCGCATAGAAGATCGTTGAGGCAGAAAAAAAGTGGTTACTTCTGCAATCTGACTTCCGCGATTCCTAGGGCTCTTCGTCCTGGCCCGTCTCATCGATCATGAAACCGCCGGAATCATCCGCCAGTTCACGCAGGTGCTGATAATGCTCGTACCATTCCGTGCCCGCTTCATAGACGAACATGCATCCCTGGTAGGCCCAGCCCAGCTGCACAAAGCCGGCTTTGCCAATGTAGCTTTTCAGCCAGCGCCCTTCTTCCAGATCCTCATCGCTGGAGTAATCGCCGTCGGCCAGGCGCTGCGTCAAGCGGTCGTATTCTTCCCGATCAAGTACCCATGAATGCATGGTCAGAAATGCCGCGCTGGTCGCCTTGGCAAGCTCCACAAAATCCTTCCAGCCATCTGGATTCAGCCCCGAGTCCCACAGCACACTGGGAACCTCCTCGCACTCGACATAGCCGAAGAAGCGGCGCATGCCCAAGCCTTCGATGAAGGCGGTCATATCGTCTTTCATGCCGGTTAGATCGTCAGGATGCGGAGACATGGATTGCTTTTATTGTACGGCTTACGGCAGTCACTCGCCAATGCGTTGGAGCCGCGAGTTGCGAGTCACGGGTTGCGAGCAACCATTTTGCCCGAAGCTCGTGTTTGCCCGACCCTCGTGGCTCGAAACTCGTGGCTCGCAACTCGGCTGTGTTAAACTTTCTCTTCACAAATAGTCTTTCGCCATGCTCTTTTCCAAAGAATATGTAAGCTATCTGGCCCGCGAGGTTTCCAAAAAACTGGTTGCGAGCGGTCTCATCGAGACCAAGGCTCCGTCTGCTTTGACGGAAAAGGTTCATGCTTCGCTGCTGGAAGAACTCGCGCTCGAGGACCGCATCAATGACGAAGTCCGCGTCATCCTCGAGGCCTATTCCGAGGAAATGCAAAAAAGCGGCGCCAACTATCAGGAGATGTTCCGCAAGGTAAAAACCGAGCTGGTGAAGAAATATAAGGCCGTGCTCTAAAGCTGGGCTTTGAGCTGAACTTTGAGGAAGAAGCTATCGTGCGCTTGAGCCGCGACAAGGTCAATAAACTCGCCCACACCGTCACCGACGCCGTGGCGCAGATGGATGAAGTCGACTTCATCGAAGACCGCAACACCATCCGCCTCGAAGTCCGCAAGATTCTTGAGGAACTGCTCATGCAGGAAGGGCGCATCGATCAGGCTGCCCGCCAGAAAATCGAAAGCCAGCGCCGCACCATCATCGAAGGGTCAGAGGAATGGACCATTCTCTATCGCAAGTACTACAACGACGAAGTGAAAAAACTGGGAATTTAAGAGCAGTTCCCAGTCCCCAGTTCTCAGTTCGCAGTTCTAAGTAGCTCTTTGTTCTCATGAGATCGATCGTCTTCCTGAGCGGAGCGGCGTCTTCGCGCAAAGCGCGAAGATGCTGCGGAGTCGAAGGATCCCTACCCCCAAAACTCAGTTTCGAGGATTTCCGTTTACGCGATTCACGGAGAACTGAGAACCGAGAACTTATTTCCCCACCTCGAGCTCCGGCATCTTCAGCACCTCGTCCTGATTCTTCTCTGTCTGCGTGATTCCCGCCGCTTTCAGTTCGCGCGCCACCGGCTGCACATCCTGCAGAATGCGCATCAGCGTTTGCCCTACGGCCTCCTTGTCGCTATTGTCGGCACCATTTCGCTGCAGCAGCGCTTCCAGGAAAGTCTTGGGGCGCGGATACACGACGATCTTCACTTCATCGCTCTCGGGAATGCCCGCCGCTTTCTTGGCGAGTTTCAATGCCGTATCGTAGCCGCCCAGGTCGTCCACCAGGCCCAGGCTCTTGGCATCCTGTCCGGACCAGATTCGCCCCTTGGCAATCTGCAGCACTTTTTCCTTCGGAAGCTTGCGTCCCTCCGCCACCTTGCCGGTGAAATCCACGTAAACCCGGTCAAGCCACGCTTCGAATCTTCCCCATTCGGCGGGCGTGTAATCGTGGGTGCCGGTGAACATGGTGGCATTTTCTCCATCATGCACCTCATCCCATGACAGTCCGACCTTGTCCCACAAGCCTGAGGTCAGCATCTTTCCGCCGAGCACGCCGATCGATGCTGTAATCGTTCCCGGTTGCGCGACAATCTTGTCCGCAGCCATCGCCACAAAGTATCCTCCGGATCCCGCAAGATCTCCCATGGAGACAATTACCGGTTTGCCCTTCTGATGCGCGCGCCACACTTCGCGCCAAATCGTGTCGGAGGCGACGTAGGACCCTCCCGGACTATCCACTCGGAACAGGATCGCCTTCACATCGGAGTCGGCGGCGGCGGCACGAATCGCTCCAGCAACCGTCTCCGAGCCCATGGTCTGGTTGCCTTGTACCGGATCAAAATCACTTTTACCGCGAGTCACGGCGCCAACGCCGAACACCAGCGCGATCTTCTTGCCACTGTCATGCGGACGGCCGGCGCGGTCCAGATATTTGTCCAGATAGAGGAGTTCGGCCCCGCTCCCCGCCTGGCTCCTCACCTTGTCGTATACCTCATCGCGATACGCAACCGCGTCCACCAGCTTCGCGTCCACCGCTTCCTTGCCCAGATATGGTCCAGCGTCGACAATGGCCTGGAATTTGTCGGGTGCGATTCCGCGCGCCTGGCAGATCCCATCCTTCATCTGCTCGAACCATGAGTTCATGATCGACGACATCTCTTCCTTGGCCGCAGCCGTGTATTTCGTCTCGGTATAAAAGTTGAGCGCGGTTTTGTACTCGTAGCGGTGGTCGCCGTGGAAGGTCACGCCCAGTTTGGCCAGAGTGCCCTTAATGAAAGGCGACTCCATGATGATGCCCGTCAGTCCTATGTCGCCGGAGGGCTGCAGATAAATCTTGTCAAACGCGGTCGCCAGATAATAGGCGCCATTACCCGGGCCAAACTCGCCAAACGTCTCCGAATAAGCGACCGCAAATTTCTTATGCGCGCGGAATCTCTCGACAGCCTCCCGAATCTCCTGCGTCTGAGCCATACCCATCGACACTGCGTCAATGCGGGCAATCATGCCGGCGACGCGATCGTCATTCGCGCCGCGATCAATCGCATCGACGACGTCGCGCAGCGTTTGCCGATCGCTCATCGTCAGGCGCGCGGAGGGCGTGTCCGGTATCTGCTCCGGGAATGACTGCTCGAAGTTGGCTTCGAGAATCGTCTTCGAGGGAACTTTGCCCTTTGCGCCTATCGCAATAGCAAAGACGAGCATGATCACCAATCCGATCAGCCCGAGCGCGCCTAAGATAGCGAGGAAACGTACGATGAACTTGGACATGTTTGCTCCTTGTCGTGAAAGAGCAGTTTATTCCAAGTCAAAGGCTTTGAGAGGTGGGTCGCGATGATTTCCCGCAACCACGTTTTCGAGTTATCAAGTGAATAATCTTGGTCTATGCCACCTGTCCCTACTGCGTAAACGCGTCGAATAACCTTAGAAATTGCAGCGGCTCATAGTTTATGAAAGCCGGCGCCGCGGGATAGGGCGCACCGTTGACGTCGATCACATTGAACTCGGCGCCCAGGGCGGTAGCCTCATTGTTGAGTTGCAAAACTCCGAGACCGCTCCACACTCCGGTTAGCAAGCGCCGCTCCAGCGTTTGCTCGGCGACGATCATTTCCGCCGGGCTGAATTCACAGTGCCCGGCGCGGTCAATGAATTTCTCGCGCAGCAGGGCAACGTTATCCGCTTCGTCGACAACCCGCCTGTAGGCGCGCTCCTGTTCCACATTCACGACTCCGTCGCCGGTAGTATGCAGCGAAAGCACGGGGACAGTGACTTGGCCGTTGAAAATAACGTTATTGGTGAGGTAAGTCAGAGCGGCGGGATCGGCCGAGATTCGCGGAGCGTGATTGAGCGTGGCGAGGTCGGCATCGAGGCTCAGGCCCGCAGCGGAGTATAAGGCTTGCACCTCCGCATAATCGCGCGAGCGCTTCAGTTTGAAGTCGTACCTGACGCCGGTGTTAAACGATGGATTCCCTCCGGCTCGAAACTCTACCTCGGCGCGCGCGGCAAATGCGGTGCCCAGGGTGTCGCTTTGAAACCACAGGAACTGGTTGGCCTCCTGGGTTGTGTAGTCGGTGGAGACCGGCTCGGGAGTCGTGGGATCGAACCAGCCGGGCAGATCGCCCAGTGCCGCGACCAGTGCGATCCGCGCCTGCCCTTGTGGGCTGGCTTGGGCTGCGGCGAGAATCGCTCCCGCAGTTTCAACATTCAGTGTCGGGTTCGTGATATGGACGACCTGCAGCGCTCCGCCGGCCAGCAGTGTGTTGAAGGCAAAGCCTTCGTCCAGCGATTGGTTCCAGAAGCCCACGCTACCAGATAGCAC
>JBAQJU010000299.1:0-34819 GCA_049300475.1 Terriglobales bacterium
CCATCCAGAGTCAAATCTCCGACGTGGAGCGCCCGGTTGGTCAAAACCGCCCACAGTAAGCCGACTCCATACACGACCATCGCAATAAAGAGCTGCAGCCCCAATTGCAGGTACGTATGAGGGATGAACCAGCGCCGCATCAGCAAAAGCGCGGCCAGTAGCGGCAGGCACAATAGAACAGGCAAAGTATAGGATTCCCTGAGAAACGTTCGCATCCGGATGTCCAGCTTCCGGCACAGATGCCAAGGCATAAAAAACAGCATGGTGCAACTGAGCGGGATCGCGGTTCCGAACGCGTCTCCGAAGATCCCGTAAGGATGGACAAGAATAATGCTAAGAATCAAGTTGGCGATGCCCTCGCCGAGCGTCACAAAGGCCCAGGTGCGATGCTGGCTGATTCCGAATAACACACGCCCGCTGGTCGCCTGCGCCCACATCAGTGTCGCCGGGATAATCAGGATCACCATTACCGGGTAGCTGGCCGCCACATAGCGTTTTCCAACCCACACTTCGATCACCGACTTGCCCAGCATGAGCAGCGTCAGCGTGATCGGCAGACTGGTGAAAGCACAGAAACGGTTGCCGGCCAGGAAGACTTTGCGCAACCGGTCGACGTTTCCGGTGGCCTCGGACTGGCTCGCTATCGGCAGAAAATTCTGTGCCAGCGCCATGACCAGCTGTTGGGCGTAACTCACAATGCGCGCGCCGAAGCTGAAATAAGTAACAGCGGCCGCCGAAATCATCGTCCCGATCACGATGTTGTCGGTTTTAAACTTGAGCTGCGTCGCAATCATGATGACCAGCGTGACGCTGCTGTAATTGGCCATCATGCGAAACGTCGCGCGATCCACGTACTTGAAGCCAAAAGGAACGGGCAGGATGCGGTAGGCGATGAATCCGCGGATCAGGGCGAGGATCGGCGGAAGAATCACGGTGATCGCGGCAATCGTCAGCAGCCCGCGCCCATGGCGGACAGCCAGAATAATCAGAACCAGCCGCGCAATGTCGCCCGCTACGTTCGCCCAATTGTTGACATAGAATTTCTGCAGCCCGTCCAGGTATCCGCCCACCACTCCCAGAGGAAAGCCCAGCCCCACCGAAGCGCCTACCATCAAGAGCAGCCAGCGCGCGGTGGAATGAAACTCGGGCGGAATCTTGAAAATATGGTCGACGTAAAACGCCAGCACACCCGTCAGCAGCAGGCTGAAAAGCCCGATGCAGCTGTAGGTGAAGAGGCTGGTATTGATCAGTTTGGCCAGGTCTTGGACGTCGTCGGTGGCCGTGAACTTCGAAACGTAGCGCACGACCGAGGAGCGGATGCCAAGGTCGAATAAACCGTAATACCCGGTGACGGAAAAAATCAGAACCCAGATACCGAACGCAGTGTCGCCCAGCCAGTGCACCAGAAAGGGCGACAGGAACAGACCGACAAGCACATCGAATCCCAGGGAGAACCAGCTGGACCCAACGTTCTTGACGATTTGCCGCTTGTTAATCTTGCTCATTCAACCATGCTCGTTCAACCACGCTCATTCCCGAACGCTCGATCCGCGCTGCACGCACATTCCCAAAATTCTTTTGCCGCGACCGGCGCTGACACGCCACCCGTTCTGTCGCGGTTGATTCGACTGTAGCAGGAACGCTTACAGTGGCTGGCCGGCCTTGACCCACACCGGCATGGCTTTGCTGTCCAATTCCCGGCTCTGCAATTCATAGCCGAGGAAATTCATGAGCGGGAACCACGCAACTTCAATCTCTTCGACCAGATGGCGCGGAAGGCTCTCTTTCCATCCACCCGACTTCGCCGAGCGCACAAACGGAATTTCCTTCATGGTGTTTTTCGTTCCCGTCCACTTGTCCGCGTCCTGTTGTTCAAGCTGGCGCATGCGGTCGGCGGAGCTCCGCTCCACGGCGGCTTTCAGCCTTTCGTCATCTGCTTTGATGCCGAGGAATTCCGCGATCTTTGCGGTCTCCACGATCGGGTCGGCCAGCAGGTCTTCATAACGCACCAGCAAAAAAGCGGGATTGCCGTAACGCGGCCCAATCCAGCTGGCCGCATGCTCCCACCACGAGCCATAGGAAGAGGTTTCACCGGCCAGAAACGGCTTGATGAATTGCTCCAGCGTCGTTTCCGCCGCAATGTATTTTTTCTTGCGATCAAAGTGGTACTCGGATACCGCGACGTCACGCGGATCGCGAACCAGGTAGATCACCTTCCGGAAGCGGACATCAAACGGCTCGTGGCTCTTCAGGAGGCGCGGCCGCGGCAGCGTCTTCAGAAAGCGTTTCGACAGAACTCCGGGAGCGGGTAGGAGCCGGTTGATATTGGCAAACCCGACCGTCTCGTTTGGATGAATCAGATTGGCCAGCAGGAAGCGCACCCAGGTGTTGCCCGATTTTGGGTACGAGACCAGAAACGTGTCGTCGGGATAGACGGTGTAGTGCTTTCCGGCCAGGTCGAGACCGAGCGCATATTTCGCGGCGTATTTGAGCTGGCCGAACATTAGGAGGATGGGTGATTTGTAATTTGTAATTGGTAATTTGAACAGCTCCGGTTTGGTTTCAAATTGCCAATTACAAATCAGAAATTTACAAATTTCGACCGCTGTTCGCCACTCCCAAAGACGCGTACTCCCGCGCTTCCGAAGGAGACTGCGTACTCAATTCATATCCCAGATGCTGCATCAGCGGTCCCCAGGCCGCTTCGATCTTCGCGACCATGGGCGCTGGCAACCCGGTGCGCCATCCCCCGGATCCGGCCGCGCGGACAAATGACATATCGTTGCGCGAGCCTTTGAAGAGTCCGTTCTTATCCCTCTGCGCCTTTTCGAGCTCCCGCATCCGGTCCGCCGAGCTTCGTTCCACCGCTTGCGCAATCTGCTCCGGACCGGCGGAGAAGTGCAGAAAATCCACGACCTTGGCAAGCTCGCGGGCCGTATCTGCGACCAGATCCTCGTAGCGCAACAACAGAAACCGCGGATCGCCCTCACTCGTATAAAGCCAGGTAGCGATATTCTGTCCCCATGACCCGTGCGGACAAGTTTCGCCCGCCAGGAAGCGCGTGACGAATTTCTCAATCGGCGAATCGTCTTCGATCTTCCTGATCTTGCGATGGTAGTGGTACTGCGAAACGACCACGTCGCGCGGATCGCGCACGATGTAGATGACGCGCGGATACCGCGGATCGAAGCACTCATGGCTTTTGATAATGCGCGGCCGGGGCATGCGGTCGAAATCCCTTTTCGCAGTACCCGTCGGATCGGGAATCAGCCGGTCGATGTTCGCCCAGGTGGCCGGCTCGTCGGGAAATCTCAGGTTCGCGAGGAGAAATCGTGTCCAGGTATTGCCGGATTTGGGAAATGAAACCAGAAAAATGTCATCGGGCAGAATGAGCAAGCTGCGGCCGGGACGATGCCGCCCTAGTCCACGCTCGATTCCGGCCTTGATTCGCTTGATCATTTTCCTGTATTTAACTTCCCCGGCTATCTCCCGGTATGCGCCTCGTCCGCTTCCATCCCCGCCTGCACCATCCCTGCACGAACCAGGCTGGATGCGGCCAATTCATACCCGATCTCACGCATCAAACTGCCCCACGCCGATTCGATTTCCGCCACGCTCGACTCCGGCAATTCCGCCTTCCATCCCCCAGCTTTCGCGGAGCGGACAAAGGGCTTGTCTTGTCTCGTCTCGCGGGTCGAGGACCACAGATGTCCCTGCTTTTTTTCCAGTTCGCGCATCCGGTCGGCGGAACTCCGCTCAATCGCGAAGGCCAGCCGTTCCGGATCAGGCGGAATATTCATAAAACGCGCGATTCTTTCCATTTCTTCCACCGGCTGCGACTGCAATGCCTCATAGGTCACCAGCAGGAACCGGGGATCGCCGCGCCGCGTGTAGAACCAGGTGGCAACGTTCTCTCCCCAGGTTCCGTAGGGATGGTTCAGTTCGCCACGCACAAAGCGCGAAACAAACTGCGCCAGCGGAAAATTGTCGGCGATGGCACGCCGTTTTATATCGAAGTAGTATTCCGAAAGCGCCACGTCCCGCGGGTCGCGCACGATATAGACAACCTTGGGGTAGCGGGGATCGAAATACTGATGGCTCTTGAGAATGCGCGGACGGGCGGCACGCTCCAGATCCCGCCTCGACATTCCCTCAACATCGGGCAGCAGGTCGTTGATATTCGAGAAATCGGGATTCTTTTCCGGATAGACCAGATTGGCGATCAGAAACCGTGTCCAGGTGTTCCCCGACTTCGGATAGGAAACCAGGAACAGGTCGTCGGGAAAAACTCCTACCCGGCGCCCCGGAGGATACATCCCGAAAAAATGCTTTCCGCCCGCAATCAGACGCTTAATCATTGCCGTGCCCTGCCCCGTCGTGCCAAATCCTGATTCCTGTGCCCGATCCCTGTGCATGATGAGCTTCCTTCGCGCGCTCTCACGCCGACACCCCATTCTTCATTCGGGTCTTCATTCGCCGCCAGAAAGACATGAGTTCCCGGGTAGCGCCCGGTGCGATCCTCAAGCCCAACAGCGCCACGCTCAACGACGGCCTGTGCCAGTACTGGTTCGCTTCTGAAATAAGCTCGCGAGCTTTTTGGAAATCGCGCTCGTCAACCTTGCATTTGCCCTCTTCCAGCAGATACCTCGCTTTGATTTCGGCTGCCCGCTTCTCCACCAGGGCGCGGTCTGAATCTTTGAGGGGGAGTGTCCGCTTGAATTTCTCCAGAATCGTCAAATACCCCTCGGCCATTTTCGCCTTGGACTGGCTGAGGGAGCCGGGGCGGCCGATAAAAAACCGCGCGCCCAGCTTGCGGGTATAGGCGATCTTAGCACCGTGGAAGGCGGTCCGGGCCCACATGTCGTAATCGTCGCAGCGCGCCAGTTTTTCGTCGAATAATCCCGCGTCCATGATCGCCTGCCGGCGGGCGACCACGGTTGAAATCGAAACCTGGCATCGCTCCATGATCAAGGCGTCGAAGGTCGCTTGCCCGTGCGACGGGCACCGCTGCATGAATTCACATTCCTGCCCCGGAACGCCCACCATGAGGCCGTTCGAATACACCAGGCCGAGCGCCGGATCGTCCGCGAACAACTGCATTTGTGCAGCCAGATGATCTGGGAACCAGGTGTCGTCGCTGTCGAGAAAGGCGACAAACTC
This sequence comes from Terriglobales bacterium, assembly GCA_049300475.1. Taxonomy (GTDB): domain Bacteria; phylum Acidobacteriota; class Terriglobia; order Terriglobales; family Acidobacteriaceae; genus Acidiflorens. The sequence goes on from JBAQJU010000299.1 coordinate 5,161, forward strand.
ACCCCGAGCCTGCCGAATGGCATTGTTTCGTGCTCCGGCCGCGCGCTTGTTCTCCTGCTTGATGTAGACAATCCGGTCCAGGTAGGGCTCGAGCACTTTTTCCAGTTCGGGCGTATCCGGGGAGCCGTCGTTGACGACAATCACCTCAAAATCCTTATATGTCTGTGCAAACACGGTATCGAGGCAGGCCGCGATCAGGCCCGCGGTCTTGTAGGCGGGAATGATCACGCTGACCCTCGGCGGGCTGGACTGAGTGGTTCCCATGTCTCGGTTCGTTCGATCTTGTACCGCGGAGCCCATCGTCAGTTTTGACTCCATCCAGGATGCCCGCTGCGTCAGCGGGCGAGGTGCAAGGCCGCCTCCACACCCGTACGGACGGGGTCATCGGCAATCCTTACGTAACCAGATTCGTCGCCACCGGGTTACCTCGTCAAGTTACCGTGGATTCAAAATCCCAGGCAGCAAACCTCAACTGAATCCTCCCAGAAACGCACGCTCCAGCCGCCACACTAACTGGCCTGGGTCCTTCCCTGCGGCCGTCCGTTTAAGGCTGAGCGGATCGTCTCCCGGTTGAACCGACCCGGGCGTCGTCAACATGGCGGACTTGAATCCCGCCTCGCGCGTGATCTTGAGCGTTTGCTGGTTCCATTGCGGATTGAGCGCCGGGTGCGGGTACGAGAAATGCTCGATAGGCTCCCCCAGCTTCTCTTCCAGCCGCTCCTTGCAGCCCCGAATTTCCGCCCGCGCCTCGACCTCGGTAACGTGAGCAAGATTGGGATGCGAGAGGGTATGTCCTCCGATGGTATGGCCGGCCTTTCTGAAGGCCCGTACCTGATCCCAGTTCATCATCAATCGAGTGGCCAGTGCTCTCACCTGGAGCGCGCCTTCGGTCTGCCGGACGAATTGCTCTTGTGCGTCACCGGTTAACGCGGCACCCCAGTCCCAAGCCGTATTCAACGCCGCGTTTTTTTCGTCGCCCCGCCCGAACTCGAAGGTTCGGCCATCCAGCGGGTGTATCCACGCGGAAATAGTCGTAGTTCGGAAAGCGAAATTCAGCCGGACATACCACGGGGCCATTCCTGTATCCACCGCATTTACCAGAATATAGAAGGCTGCAGGAATGCCGTAGCGAGCAAGGATGGGCAGCGCCGTTTCGTAATTATCGGCAAAGCCGTCGTCAAACGTTACGGCCACCGGCCACCTGGGAAGAGATCGGCCCTCGCCAGCGAACTCCGTAACCTGATCAATGCTGACGGGGTTAAAGCGCCGCGCCAGCGTGCTCATTTGCGATTCGAAACAGGCCCGGGAGTGCGAAATGCGAATCGTGTTTGCGGTGTCGTCGGGGTTTTCGACCACCGAGTGGTACATCAGGACCACGGCCCGCGGCTTGGCAAAGCGAGCCGCAGCCCTCAGAACCCTGCCGTGCACGGCCACATTCTTTACCCACAGCTTGGGTCTGAATCGAGACAAACCTGCTCCCGCGCTGGCGCATCTAGTGACCAGCGTGCTCTTGTCATCGCGAAATAATATCGTATTATGACAACCGCTGGCCAGCTTTTGAGGCGCCCGGTAATGGAGCAGTTTGGCTGTCATCCTGAGCAAGCGCTTTTGCGCCGCGAAGGATCTGCGCGAGCCCTGCGAAGCGTCGCGTTCTTTGCCACGCAATAATCGCGCGTTTGGCTTGCTTCCTGTTGAGACTGCACCACTACCGGGCTCCTCGTCAGGATAAACTCGGAGAATTGCACTACAGGCAGGAGGGGTGAGGATGCTCTCGAAGGAACAGCTCAAAGTCGACGAGGTCAAGGAGCAGGTAGACGAATTGTTCACGAGAACCGTGGACGACTGGGCTCAGTTCTATGCTGATCCCAAGCCTGCTAACTTCACCGCCCAGAACCTCGTCTCCCGGCGGCAGTTTGCGCTGCAGATGATCGAGGCCCGGGTTCCGGCGGGAGCGACGATTTTGGACGTAGGCTGCGGCACCGGTCACTTGGCCGGGGAACTGATGCGGCGTGGCTACCAGGCCATGGGTGTCGACTTCTCCGAGGGAATGGTGAACTATGCTCGCGAACATTACGGAGCAGACCGCTTCCAGGTCGGTGACATCGAACACATTCAATTTGCCGACAATACCTTCGACGGCATTGTGTGCCTCGGCGTAATGGAGTATCTCAGCAGCGACGAGCCGGCACTGCGGGAGATGTGGCGAGTCCTCAAGCCGGGGGGGTGGGCAGTGATCACAACTCCGAGCAGCCTTTGTCCTTTCTTCTATACCGATCGCGCCATCGTGAACATGCGCTACTTCGCTCGGCCACTGGTGAACCTGGTTCGCAAAGGATTGGGCGCGGAGCCAAGACCCGCGACCCGGAAAGCGCCCGCCGTCAATCATCGCCGCTACTCCCACGGAAACTGGGTGAAGCTGATGCGTTCGGTGGGACTCGAGACCGACGATTGGGTCTGCCACGCCTGGGGATTCTACAGTCTGGAGCGATTCTTCCCCCAGGCGGCATTCTGTCGCGCCAGCGACCGCTTCGCTCGCAATCCGTTGATCAACTGGATCTCCTCCGATCAACTGGCTTGCGTTCGCGCGGTTAAGTAGGGCGCGGAATTAACCACGGCGTGTAAATTCGCGGCGCGTAAATCAAAGTGGAAGTGTTTTGAAAGGGCGCGGCTTCACAGGCTGCGGAAAAACTCAATATTGCGCTTGATTTTGGGTGGCGCAGCGGTTTACCGCTGCGATAATTGGTCTCTTTTCAATGCGGCTTCAGCCGCTGAGGTCACACTTTCGACCCGCGAAGTAGTTGTTTCAGCAGCCTGTTCAGCCGCGCTGCAGCTTTTGGGAACGCCCTGCCAGGAACTGGCGTTACGAACTGTGAAAGACCAGTTCTTTCTCCCCGGCAACGATGTTGTTCACCGCTTCCACCCCCATCATCACCGAGTGGTCCATATTCCCGATCTCATACCGCCAAGCGCCAAATCGCCCGCGGGAGTAGATTCCCTGCTGCAGCAACGCCGGTTGCAGCACGTCGAGCGCGCGATCCCGGCCAAGCGTAGGAATCGGATAGGAGTACCCGACTATCCGGTGATAGCGCGAGACGACTCGACTCCGGTCCGGCTCCTCCAGCATCTTCGCCTTGATCAATCCCGTTGTGACCTGGTCCAGAACCCGCTGCGGGTCGGGAGTTTCGTCCACCCGGAATGACATCTCGCACATCAGCGAACTGTACTGTTCGGTGTCGCCATTGGGAACGTTGTTGGGTGAGTAGTGTGAGAAGTAGGTTGCCCGGTAGCAGGGCATATCCGCATCGGTGAAATAAATCCAGCACCGTCCGGTCTCGATTTTCTTCTTCAGTCCCAGGCCCACCACCAGCAGATTATTGTGCACGAGGCCGGTTGCGGCCTCCTGTAACTTGCCGTCCGTCGGCTTCATCATTCCCACCAGCAGGTCCAGAGGGGCCGTTGAAATCAGCAAATCATAGTTGTCGCCGGTGCCATCCGCAAACGAGACCCGGCGCCGCACCGGGTCAATCTCCGCCAGCTTTTTCCCGGTCTTTATCTTCTCTGGGAAATGCCCGGCGATCCGCCGGTAGATCTGGCCCGTTCCGCCGTGCAGCGGAAACTTGAACTTGTTGTTTGGACCCCAGCTGACGTCGTCGCGCTCATACAAGACATTTTCGAGCAGCCGCTTGAAGTCCATGACCGCCACTCGGTCTGCGATCCACGATTTCGACATCTGCTCGAGCGGCGTGGTCCAGACCTTGGAGTTGTAGGGAAACATGAACGCTTCCGCCACGCCTTCCCCCATCGTGGCCAGAATCCAGTCGCGAAAGTTGGCTGCCTCACGGCCGCCTCCATTCGACGCCGCTTTCGCCGCTCCCACCAGGCAACTGACCTGCACATCCTTCGGCAGGTATCGCAGGTTGCTTTGGAAGGGATAAGGAACCCAATGTTCTCCCTTGACGATCCAGCTTTCGCGGATGCGCTCGTGCTGCTCCTTGCCCAGAACCTTGTCGATCAGGGTGTCGAAGTATTTGTAATGCGAAAAAATAACGTGCCCACCCTCGTCCCAGACAAATCCGTGCTTATCGACGTGCGAGGTAGCATGTCCGCCTACGTCGTCTGACTTCTCGTACATCACCCAGTTGTCATAGCCCAGTTCGTGCAGTCGGTAAGCCGCGCCCAGCCCGGTCGGCCCAGCTCCGATGATGACGATCTTCTTGCTCATAGATTTTCAGATGGAGGAAACAGTTCCCGATTCGAAGAAATCGCCAACTGCATAAAGTGAACGATCTGCCAAGAAAACTCTGACTCCACCCTGGGGACACGTCCCCTATCACTCCAATACTACAATCAGCAATCTCCACAGCAATTCTGGGGGTGAGCGCCTGATTGCACCAGCCCAATTTTGGGCCGTGGTGTTCCCTAAGTAACACCAGTGCTCGTGTGGTGGCGGGGCGGAGCCTGCCCTGAGCGGAGTCGCAGGGCCCCGCGCCTGCCAGAATAGAGCCTGGTTACCGCACAGAAGCATATCGCCGCAAGATCCGCTATTCCCCGTGACGCAGGCCTACTTCTGCCCCCAGCGCTACAATTATCCCGCTTATGGATAACAAAGCCATCGCCGGAATTCTCTTCGAAACTGCCGACCTGCTCGAAATTGACGGCCAGGATTCCTTCCGGGTCCGCTCTTACCGCAATGCCGCCGAGGCGATCGAGGCCCTGCCTCAGCAAATTTCCAATCTGATCTCCGAACCCAAGAAGCTGCTCGCAGTCCCCGGCATCGGCAAGGGCATGCTCGCCAACCTGCAGCATCTTTTTCAGGAGGGCACGGTCGAGGTTCATGCCGAACTGCTGAAGAAATATCGTCCCTCCATGCTCGAACTCCTGAAGATCCAGGGTCTCGGACCAAAGACCATCGCGCTGATCTGGAGCGCCTACCAGGTGAGCGATCTCGATGGCGTCGAAAAACTGGCCCGTGAAGGAAAAATCCGCGAATTGCCGCGCATGGGCGAAAAGCACGAGCAGAAACTGCTCAAGGCCATCGAAGATTATCGCCGCATCGGGGGCCGATTCCTGCTCGACACCGCCGAGCAACTCGCCGCCAAGCTAGTCGCGCACCTCATGGAGGCTTCCGGCGTCGAAAAAGTCACACCCGCCGGCTCCCTTCGCCGCGGACGCGAAACCGTGGGCGACCTCGACATCCTCGTCACCGGCAAAGGCTGCTGCGAAGACGAGACGCGCGAGGCGATCGCGCAGCATCTGCTCCGCTTCCCCGGCTTGATGGAGATCATTGCCAAGGGCGAGAACAAGGTCAGCTTCCGGCAGCGCAACGGCATGCAGGTCGACGTGCGCCTGCTTCCGCCCGAGTCCTTCGGAGCCGCCCTGCAATACTTCACCGGCTCGAAAGCCCACAATGTCGCGCTTCGCCAGCGCGCGTTGAAGATGGGCTACACGCTCAGCGAATACAGCCTGGCCGATCTCAAGACCGGGAAGCCTGTAGCGGGAGCCAGTGAAGAAGAGATCTACGCCCAGCTCAAACTGGATTTCATCCCTCCCGAGCTGCGCGAAAACCTCGGCGAACTGGAAGCCGCCGCCAAGCACGAATTACCGCATCTGCTGGAAGTCTCCGACCTGCGCGGCGATGTGCACATGCATACCATCGAAACCGATGGCCGCAACACGATCGAGGAAATGGCCGAAGCCGCAGGCAATCGCGGCTATCAATACATGGCCATCACCGATCACTCCAAGAATCTGGCCTTCGCCAACGGATTGACCGACGAGCGCGCGCTGCAGCACATCGAACGAATTCGCGCGGCCGACAAAATGTTTGCCGCTGATAAGAAGCCTATCCGCATCTTCGCCGGTGTCGAAGTCGACATTCTCGCCGACGGCACGCTCGATCTATCCGACTCCGTGCTCGAGCAAATGGACATCGTGATCGCCAGCGTGCATTCGCATTTCAATCAGGACCGCGCCACCATGACGGAACGGCTGTTGAAGGCGATTTCCAATCCCAATACCTCGATCATCGGCCATCCCACCGGCCGCCAGTTGCTGCGCCGCGACGCCTATCCCTTCGACGTCGACGCAGTCCTCGATTCCGCCGCCAAACATAAGGTCGCCATGGAACTCAACTCCTATCCCGACCGCCTCGATCTCTGCGACGTTCACTTGCGGATGGCGAAACAGCACGGCGTGAAAATCGTCGTCAACACCGACTCCCACCACACCTCGCATATGGAAAAGATTCGTTACGGCGTAACGCAAGCAAGGCGCGCCTGGCTGACCAAAGACGATGTCCTGAATACGTTGTCCGCACCCGATTTCGCGAAAGCCATGAAGCACAAGTGGTAGCGGCGGCGCGCCCCCGCAGGGTGTAAAGTTTCCAGACCCTCCTCTCCAGACAATCCTCGTCCAGACCTGACGCTAGTAACCTTGACATCGGGTACTACACCGCTCTTAACTGGTACTTGAGAACTGAGGAGCGATGCCCATTGTGGTAGATCGCGTGCCAATGGGGGCAGAATGTTACAATTTCTTGCACACTCTCCCTCAGTCTCGCAGGAAAACTCAGTGAACATTAGCAATTTCAATGTTTTGCAGAAACATGCATAGCGCCATAGGGAATTGGAATTGCTCTTTATTGCGGTTACACAGACTTCACATTACTGTCGTATAACATTACAGAGACTCCGCCTTGGTATCGATCCTCGCCACCCCCAGCGAGAATTCGGGGCGTGTCGAGGAGCTTAAATTGACTCACAGCGATACAAAAATCACGGAAAAACTTGGGGTGCGATCCGGGAGGATCAACGACTTGACCGCTTCGAACAGCCATCTTATCGCCCCGCATGGGGGAGAATTGGTTCAACTGCTAGCCCCCGCGGATCTCGCCGCGGAACTCAAAGGCCATTCCAAAGAATGGCCGTCGTGGGACCTTACTCCACGCCAACTTTGCGACCTTGAACTCCTCATGAATGGCGGTTTTTCGCCGCTGCGCGGTTTCATGAACCGCAAGGATTACGAGGGCGTCTGCAACAACCTGCGCCTGGCCGATGGAACACTCTGGCCCATGCCCATCACCCTCGATGTCACCGAGGAATTCGCCAAGAAGCTGACCCCGGGCCGGAGCAAGATTGCCCTTCGCGACGCTGAAGGCGTCATGCTGGCCGTCGTCAATGTCGGCGATGTCTGGCAGGCGGATCGCAGCGCCGAGGCAAAAGCCGTATTCAACTCGACCAGCAGCGCCCATCCGGGCGCCGATTATGCCATCAACAAATCCAATCCCTGGTACGTGGGCGGCGGCGTACAGGGCGTACAGGCTCCTTCGCACTACGATTTCCGCGCCCTGCGCCTGAATCCCGCCGAATTGCGCGACGAGTTCAAACGCCTGGGATGGACCCGCGTGGTCGCCTTCCAGACCCGCAATCCCATGCACCGCGCCCACGTCGAACTCACCATGCGCGCCGCCAAGCAGGTGGCCGCAAATTTGCTCATTCATCCGTCCGTCGGCATGACCAAGCCCGGCGACGTGGACTACTTTATCCGCACGCGCTGCTATGAGTTGCTGCTCTCGAAATACCCGCACGGCACCGTGAAACTTTCCATGCTGCCGCTCGCCATGCGCATGGGTGGCCCGCGCGAAGCCATCTGGCACGGCTTGATCCGCAAGAACCACGGCTGCACGCACTTCATCGTGGGCCGCGATCACGCCGGACCGGGCAAGGATACCGACGGCAAGCCGTTCTACGGTCCCTACGACGCGCAGGAATTATTCAAGAAGCATGAAGCCGAGATGGGCGTTGCCATGGTTCCCTTCCAGATGATGGTCTATCTGGAAAATGAAGACCGTTACGTCCCGTCCGATGAAATTCCCGCGGGAGCCAAGGTGCTCGACATTTCGGGTACCGAGTTGCGCGCGCGCCTGAACGAAGGACGCGACATTCCGGCATGGTTCACCTATCCCGAGGTCGTGAAGGAACTGCGGAGGAGCTATCCGCCACGCAACAAGCAGGGTGTCACCATCTTCTTCACCGGGCTTTCGGGTTCCGGTAAATCAACCATCGCCAACGCACTGATCACCAAGTTCCTGGAAACGGGCGGCCGTCCCGTCACCCTGCTCGACGGCGACCTGGTGCGCAAGCATTTATCGTCCGAACTGGGTTTCTCCAAGGAACATCGCGACATCAACATCCGCCGCATCGGCTACGTCGCTTCGGAGATTACCAAGAACGGCGGTATCGCGATCTGCGCTCCCATCGCTCCCTATGAAGCGACTCGCAAACATGTGCGGCAGATGATCGAACCGGTCGGCGGCTTTATCCTGGTGCACGTCGCCACCTCCATCGATGTCTGCGAGCAGCGCGACCGCAAGGGCCTGTACGCCAAGGCGCGCGCCGGTATCGTGAAGGAATTCACGGGTATCTCCGATCCCTACGAAGCGCCGACCGATGCCGAAGTAGTAATCGACACGGCACAATTGAGCCCCGAAGAGGCAGCCCAGTCGATTATTCTTCATCTGGAGCGTGAGGGCTTCATCGGCGTCAACGGCAACAGCTAGAACGGCGGTTCCCGGCGTAGCGCCGGCGTCCCGCCGGCAATCGCGGGCGTGATCCCGGTTCTCAATTCTCAGGCTGGTACCTTAGTTCTTGCTCTACTGGGAACTGGGAACTCTTTACGGAACACAGCATGGAATCTTTGCTGGCAAAGATCCTGATCGGCTTCGTGGTGGGAACGCTGATCGGACTGACGGGATTGGGGGGCGGCGTTCTGCTGCTGCCCATGCTCATCTTTGGCCTGCGTATTCCCGCTATCATCGCCGTCGGTTCTGACGCCCTCTTTAATTTTTTTACTAAAATTCCCGCCAGCCTCATGCACCTGGGCAGAGGCAACGTCCGCAGGAAAGTCGTTTTGGCCATGGCGGTGGGCAGCGTTCCCGGCTCCTATCTTGGAGTCACCCTTCTGGTGCACCTGCGCCACGTCTACGGCAACGGCGTCAACGACTTCATCAAGTCCGCCGTCGGATTGCTGCTCGTTCTGATTCCTACCCTGCTTCTGTTTCAGGGCAGAATTGAAGACCACCTGGCGGGACGAAAACCCACCATGAAAAATTTCGCCGGCATGAGCCTGATTGGATTGATCGGCGGATTCCTGGTCGGTATGACGTCGGTCGGCTCGGGCAGCATCATTATGATGATGCTCCTCCTGTTTTATTCCTTCTCGCCCAAAGTCATGGTCGGGACCGACATTGTTCACGCCGTCATTTTGACCGGCGTCACCAGCCTGCTGCACTGGCGCGCCGGCAACGTCGATGCTCATCTCGTCGTTTCCCTGCTGATTGGCTCGATCCCGGGCGGAATCCTGGGATCGCACCTGAGCACAAGGGTACCCGTGCTCTGGCTGCGAAGAATCCTGTGCGCGGTCCTCTTGATCACCGGAGCAAGAATGCTGTGGGCGTGAGAATCGTTGTCAGTCATCAGTTGTCAGCTATCAGTTCGAGCAATCGGGGCTGCGATTTTGCTGACAACCACAACTGAGAACTGAAGACTGAAAACTATGATGACATCTGAAAAAGAAACTCTCGACCGCATCCACGCCGCCCTCGAAGAGGCGCGCACCGTCCTGAACCGCTTCACGCCCGGCGCCATCGAGGCCCAATACAAGGTTGGCACCGATCCCGTCACCGAAGCCGATCGCCAAGTCGACGCCGTGCTCAAAAAAAACCTGCTCCGCCCCGGCGAAGGCTGGCTCTCGGAAGAGACGGTCGATGATTTCACCCGTCTCGACAAAGAGCGCGTCTGGGTCGTCGATCCGCTCGATGGCACCCGCGAATTCGTGCAGGGCATTCCCGAATTCTGCGTCTCCATCGCGATGGTTGAAAATGGTGTCCCCGTCGCCGGTGGAATCTGCAATCCCGCCACCAACGAATTAATCCTCGGCTCGCGCGATACCGGCGTCACCTACAACGGCCAGCCCGCGCAGCCCAGCCAGAGAAAAGATCTGCACGGCGCCCTCGTGCTCGCCAGCCGCAGCGAAGTCAAGCGCGGCGAGTGGAAGCAATTTGAATCCGCCGAATTCAACATCCGTCCCATGGGTTCGGTCGCCTACAAACTCGGACTCGTCTCCGCCGGCCTCGCCGACCTGACCTTCACCCTGGTTCCCAAGAATGAATGGGACGTGGCCGCGGGCGCGGCGCTGGTCGAAAGCGCCGGAGGATGGACGCTGAAGCTCGACCATACTGCGCTGCTCTGCAATCAGAAGAATCCTCTGATTTCCGGCTTGCTGGCGGGCGGCCCTTTCTTGCGTGATCCCCTGCTGGCCATGCTCGATCAGCATTCGCAAACCGCCGGCCATCCACGATCCTGAACCGGCGAATCCGTCGCCAAGAAAAGTTTGGCGTATTCACGTGCCCGTGTCTACAATCCGCGCGCCGCGCCGCTGGCGGGAATCCCAAAGGTAAAGTGACGTTGGTCATTTTCCTCATTCGTTTCTCATTCGGAACGACCGTCCGGCTTTCCTCAACTTCGATCGCTCTTGCCATGGCAGGACGCCAAACCCCTCGTCCCGCGCCCGGTTCCCTTGAGTAGCGAACTTTACTCCAGAGAACAGGGGCGGACGCGAAACCGTACATGCCAGGTTCACATGCACTAATGCGTTGATGGGTGAACTTGTGGTATCTGGGAACCCTCTTCCGGTCTAGGTAGATTCGTGGAGTCGGACTCGCTCGACTAGGTCCCCCATTTTTGAAGGTCGAGGTTTCATAATGTTTTTAAATGAAGTGGTTTTCGCTGGTAATCATCATGCAACGTCTTGTCGGCAGAACGTGGAACGCATTGGCGCCCTGCTGCTACTGCTGCTGGTAGTTCTGTTCTCCCTCTCATGCGGTTCGACCGCGCGGGCGCTGGGAACGATTGACAGCCCGCACGTCCTGGCGCTCTCGTCCGCGCTGCCCGCGGGCGCGGCCAATCAACCTTATAACGCTGTGCTCTCCGTGAGTGGCGGCGCCGCGCCCTACAATTTCGCGGTCACCTCGGGCACTTTGCCGCCCGGCATTGCTCTCAATTCCGCGAGCGGGTCAGTCACCGGGATGCCCTCCACCGCCGGCACATTCAGGTTCGAAGTCACGGTGACGGACAGCCCACGGACCGATCTGGGCACCCGTTCCTACGCCATAGAAATCGACAACGGTGGCTCCGCCTCAATCAACGTCAGCGTCTCTCCCGCAAGCGTCACTTTGGTTTCGGGTGCGACCCAGCAATTCACCGCCAGCGTCACTGGGACCGCCAACACGGCGGTTACGTGGACCGCCTCCGCAGGTTCGATCGACAGCAGCGGCCTCTACACTGCGCCTGCGGCAGCCGCGCCCACTAACGCAACGGTTACCGCCACCAGTCAGGCGGATTCCTCCAAGTCGAGCAGTTCGGCGGTCACCATTAATCCAAGCCAGGCGCAATCCCCCCAAATCACCACCTCGGGCCTTTCCAAGGGACAGCAGGGAGAGACCTATAGCGCTACCTTCGCGGCCACCGGCGGAACTCAGCCCTACACCTGGACTATCTCTGGCGGCAATCCTCCCGCTGGAATCACGCTGGACTCGAATGGAGATCTTTCCGGCAGTCCTCTGGCAACCGGCACGTTCGGTTTCACGGTGCAGGTGACGGATGCGGCCAACAAAACGGCCGCCGGCAATTTCAGCATGAACGTCGCCAGCGGCAGCGGTTACGACGGTCCAGCTCAACTGCCGCTGGCCACGGTTCCCAGTTCCATGGCGGATTCACCCGCCCCGGGAAACGTCGTCAGTGTTAACTCCGGCGCCAATTTGCAATCGGCCTTGAACAGCGTGCAATGCGGAGAGACTCTCCAACTGCAGGCGGGCGCAACCTTCACCGGCCAGTTTACTCTGCCCGCCAAGGGTTGCGATGCCAGCCATTGGATCGTCATCCGCACCAGTTCTCCCGACAGCGCTCTGCCCGCCGAAGGGCAACGGCTGACGCCCTGCTACGCAGGTGTCGGTTCACTGGCCGGACGCCCCGCGTTCAATTGCTCGAGTCCTAAGAACGTCCTGGCCAAGGTGCAGATGGCCGCAGCCGGCAATGGTCCCTTCGAACTCGCCAATGGCGCCAACTTCTACCGCCTGGTCGGCCTGGAAATCACTCGTGCCAACGGCATCCATGGCACCGCGGCTCTGGTGTCGCTCGAGGGCACCGCCGATCACATCATCGTCGATCGCTCCTGGCTGCATGGAAACGCGCAGGATGAAACCAGCGCTGGTTTCGCGATGAAAGGGGGTACCTACGTTGCAGTCGTTGACTCCTATTTCAACGATTTCCATTGCATCGCGGGCACCGGAAGCTGCACCGACGCTCACGCATTGAATGGCGGCATCGGCGATACTCAGGACGGTCCTTACTTGATCCAGGATAACTTCCTGGAGGCCTCGGGCGAGGAGATCCTCTTCGGCGGCGGACCCGGCACCAAGACTCCGACCGACATCGAGATCATCGGCAACCATTTCTGGAAGCCCTGGCAATGGATGCCGGGGAACTCGCCTTTCGTCGGCGGAACCGATGGCAATCCTTTCATTGTCAAGAATCACATTGAACTCAAGAATGCCGTTCGCGTTCTGATCGACGGGAATCTCCTGGAGAACGTCTGGGGAGGCTTCGGCCAAACCGGTTACAGCATTTTGCTGACCCCCAAGAACCAGCACGCCGCTGACGGCTCCGATCTTTGTTCGATCTGCCAGGTGACCGACGTGACCGTCCGTTATGTTCATATTTCGCATGCCGGTGGTGGCTTCGAGTTGGCAACCTCAATCTCGGGGAATGGTGGCAATGGAGCGGAAGCTCTGGCCGGCGCGCGCTGGAGTATCCATGACCTGGTTCTCGACGACCTCAGCACCAAGTACGTGGGTCCGGGCACCCCGTTTCTGATCGCGAACACTTGGAGGAAAAACGCCGTCAACAACGTCACCATCAATCACGTCACCGCTTTCCCGGAGACGGACGGCCACCTGATGTTCATCGGAAACGCAATCGCAGCCGCACCCATGACCGCGCTCGTCTTCACCAACAACCTGGCCGTGACTGGCCAGTATCCCATCTGGAATTCGGGCGGCGGACCGACCAGTTGCGGCGCCAAGGATGTTCCGCTCACTACCATCTCCAGTTGTTTCTCCGCTTATACATTCAGCACTAACGCGTTGGTTGGGAGTCCAAAGGCATTTCCTCCCTCCGCCTGGCCGTCGAACAACATGTTCGAGCCCACCGTCGAGGATGTTCAATTCGTCAACTACAACGCTGGAAACTACGAACTCCAAACCTCCAGCCCCTACAAGAACATGGGCAGCGACGGCAAAGATCTTGGAGCCGACGTTGCCGGGCTAACCGCAATGATGGCCAACGTTCAATAGCCCACACCAACCGAGGGTGGTCGGTGGCCCACTCAAGCCGTCTTTTGGCTTGAGTGGGGGACCTCACTCAGCGTAGCCTGACCTCGTGCCCAGCAGTCTGAAACGCTTTCAACGTTCCTACCAGACGCACTTCGTGACTTTCTCTTGTTACATCGTCGTCCCCTGTTCACCACCAACGATCCAAAACACGTATTCGAGTTAGCCCTGGAACGCGTGCGCCGAAGCTTCGATTTGCAGGTCTACGGCTACGTGGTCAGGCCCGACCACGTACACCTCCTGCTCAGCGAACCTAAACAAGGCACCCTCGCCGACGCGCTCAAGTCGCTGAAGCAAGGCTTTCGCGCCGGCTGATTGGCACCGCTGAGCATTTCTGGCAAAAGCGCTACTATGACTTTAACGTTCGCGATTACGAGCAGTTCGTCGAGAAGCTGCGCTACATCCACCGGAATCCCGTCAAGCGCGGCCTCTGTCAACGTCCGGAGGACTGGGAGTGGAGCAGCTTTCGCCACTACGCAACGGGAGCTGCAGGGCACGTCGAGATCGATTGGAATACACCGCAAGAAAGCGGGAACGAGCCGAAGGAAAGCTGTGCCCAGCCGTCGAAATCCCCCACTCAAGCCAAAGGACGGCTTGAGTGGGCCACCGGCGCGAATGAAACAAAGGCCGAAGCGATAGGAGCCTCATGCCTCCCGATAAATCCCCAGCACCTTCACCAACTCGGCCACTTCACCCAGATGCCGCAAGGCGTTCCGCAACTCACGATCATCCCCGCGCAGCAGATCCACAAAAAACACATACTCCCACGGACGCCCCCGCATCGGCCGCGACTCGATCTTGGTCAAACTGATGTCGCGCAGTGCAAACACGCTCAACGCCTTGAACAGCGCCCCCGGAATATTCTTGACGCTGAAGGCCAGCGAGGTCTTGTCAGCCCCGGCCGCACCTCGTGCCTTTCCGCGACGAATCCAAAAGAAGCGAGTGAAGTTCTTCTTGTCATCCTCGATGCCCGCCTTCAAAATCTTGCCCCCATACACTTCCGCAGCCCGCCGGCTGGCAATACCAGCCCCATCCTGCAACCTTTCGGCGACGACATGCTTCACACTTCCAGCGGTGTCGTAGAACGGAACCGCTTCAAATCGTCGATTCCTGGCAAACAGATCGCGGCACTGGTCAAGCGCCACCGGATGCGAAAACACCCGCCGGATATTGCCAAGAGTGGTGCCCGGCAGCGCGATCAGATTGTGCACAATGCGTAGCCGAAATTCCCGCACAATTTGCACCTCGCGGCTCAGCAATAAATCAAAATGTTCCGCCACCGACCCCGCCAGCGAATTCTCAATGGGGATCACCGCCCCATCGACGCTTCCGCGCTTGATGCGATCAAACACCTCCAGCGACCGCGCACAAGGCACAACCGTAGCGGACGGCAACATTTTCTGTGCCGCCTCGTGGCTGAAAGAACCAAGCTCCCCTTGAATCGCAATTTTCATGAAACCGTCCTGAGCGCTCCACGCGCCGCGAGAATCAAGCCTTGACTTAGCATACTAAGCACTTACCATCAGAACAGCGCAGGAAAGCCTGCCAGCCCAATCTGATCCTTGACATAAGAAGAATCCCATGCCTCGATTGGCTCGCCATGCCAGGATTTGGGGCAACAAAGAGTGCTTTTCCTCCTCTAACTCTTTTATCGTCTAGATTTTGCGTGTAAACCATTATTCCTCAATATTTTGCGGAGTTTTCCCGCTAAAATCTTGATTCTAATAGATCGGGGGAAGGGGGGGTACCCTAATTCAAGCGAATTGTATCGCGCTTCGCGCCACTTGGGAGTCAGACATCCCCCATCAGGGCTTTCGCCATCACCAGCGCATCCAGGTTGTTTGAGTAATATCCGAGCGCGGTCCTTTCAACGAAGTACCCTTGCTGCTTGTAGAAGCGAATCGCGGCGGCGTTGTTGACCGCTGTTTCGAGCGCAACCGTCATGGCGCCGCTCTCGCGCAAGCGCTCTTCCGCCGCCTGCAGCAAGGCCGAGCCGACGCCCGACCGGCGCGCCTCGGCGATGACATCAATGGTGATGATGTGGCCGCTCTGGCGACCAACCTCGGCCACAATAAAGCCTAGTATGCCCCCCCAGGGCCCGGCGTTTGGATCGCTGAGGTCAGAAGGGTCCGGCGCGCGATGGTTCGGACTGAGATGGTCAGGGTCCGAACCGAGATGCTTCGGACTGATTGGAGTCCCAGGTTCGCGGGTCGGCGGTGCTTCCGCGACCAGGGAAAATGCTCCCGGACGGCGCATGTAAAACGCCATCTCCGGCCGCGAATACGCCAGCGGAGGATCGAAGCACGCCTGGTCAATCCGCCAGAGCGTGTCAAAATCGGCCTTCCGGAATGGTCGGATTTGGAATGGCACGCCGCCATTGTAGCGGGATTGTGGCAATACTTGGCACCTCGCCCCAATGCGCGATTTTTTTCTTTTTCTCCACTTGCGAACTTGCATCTCACCGACGTACGATTCTTTCAGAGAGGCAGCGCGTGGGGCGTTGGATCCTGATCGGCGTCAGTTTAGCGTGGGTATTGGCTCTGCTCTGGTACCTGTGGTTTGCCCGCTATAACCGCCGGCGAGCGGCGAGCGTGCTGCAATGGGTGCAAGCCGCGTGCCTCGGTAAAGGGCGTCTCACCGATCTCAGCTGGCAAGCCAGCAGTTCCCGTCTCAAGGCTACCCTGCATCTCTCTTCGCGCTGGTTTGACGAGGCCCGTCTCACCATCCGGTTGCTGCCGCGGCCGCTGCCGGTGAAGTGGTTTTTAAGCCGTTGGCGCGAGCAGCAGGAGACCTTGAGTTTCGAAGCCGACATGGGCTTCCCGCCTGGCTTTCATCTCGACATTATGCGGCACCGCTGGTCCGGTCAAACGGGCGCGAAGAAGGGGAATCGAAAGTGGACCGTCTCGCGTCCCGGTCCAGTCATTCTGACCACCAAAGAGGATTGGCCGGTGGAACTGACGCCTGTGGTGAATGCTCTCGCCACCTGGCGTGACAAAGATTTTGTCAGCGTGCGTTTTAATCAGAGTTCGCCACACTTCACGGCAACCGTAGCGCTTGAAACTCTCTCCGACCAGAAGTCCGCAGCCTCGTTGCTAAGCCTGTTCCGGGAGCTGGCCGCGAGTTCATCCGCCAAGCAGCATTAAGAGCGCGTCGTTCCCTATTCGTCGTTCGGCCCCTTCCTTCGCCGATCGTGAATCTTATTCAAGTAACGTTGCCTCCGCGCGTTGACGCGAGGTAAAGAGGATATTGCGAACGGCGAATAGCGAACAGCGGGTTTTTCATTCCGGCTCGGCCACAAAGCGGTATCCGACTCCGCGCACCGTCTGCAGATGTTTCGGCCGCGATGGGTCCTCTTCTATATAGCGTCGCAGCCGCACCATAAAGTTATCGATGGCGCGCGTATCGGTGTCCTCGTGCAATCCCCAGACATCTTCGAGCAGCGCCTTGCGCGAAACAATGCGTCCCGCGCTGCGGACGAGATAGCGTAGAAGCTCAGCTTCCATCACGGTGAGATGGATGGTATTGCCCAGGCTGCGCAGTTCCAGTTCCGCGAAGTCGATCGACTTGCCCGCAAACATAAAGCTGTCGCTCTCGCGTCTCCGTTCGCGAGGGTGACCTGGGTTTGCGCCTGTCTTTGGGGGGCTTACCTGAGCAACGTTCCCGGCGGGCGAACTCGCGCCGACCGCATCGCTCTGCCTCATCCAGGCGCTGCGCCGCAACAGGCCCTCCAGGCGCGCGATCAGGATCGCCAACTCAAACGGCTTGGGTAGATAATCATCGGCGCCCGAGGCGAATCCTTGCAGCACGTCTTCGGGACGGCCGCGCGCAGTCAGCATCAGGATCGGAATGTAGTTCTTCTTTTCCCGCAAGAGCGAGGCAACATCAAAACCGCTCTTGCCAGGAAGCATCACGTCGAGTACGACGGCATCAAAGCGTTCGGCCTTATCGACCAGGCGTTCCAACGCGCTTTCGCCGTCGACGGCGACCTCGACCTCGTGTCCTTCGGCTTGCAGGTTGAAGCGCAAACCCTGCGCCAAGTGCGCCTCGTCCTCTACGACCAGCACGCGGCTCATGCGACTCTCCGCGGTAATTCCAGAGTCACGGTCGTTCCTTTCCCCGCACCGTCGCTCTGCGCGAACACTCTTCCGCCATGATTTTTGGCGATCGAGCGGACAATGAATAATCCCAGTCCTGTCCCTTTCACGCGCGAACGCCCACGCTGCCGAACGCGATAGAAGCGCTTGAAGATGCGTTTCAGCTCATCCTGCGGAATACCGACGCCCTGGTCGCGTACGCGGAGCACGATCTTCTCCTCATCCGGAACTTTCAGCTCCACCGCGATGTGAACCCCGTCAGGCGAGTACTTCACGGCGTTGTCGAGCAGGTTGGTGACGGCTGTGTGCAACTCATCGGGATCGCCGAGCACACGCGCGCTCTCGGGTTCAGTCAAAGAGTCACGGTAGTCGAGATCCTGAGGCCGCAGATGATGACGCACGCGGGCCAGTTCCACGCACTCGCGGACAAGGACATTGAAATCCACCGGCAAACGCTGCCCCGAAGCTTTCTTCTGGCCGGCGGCGCCCGCTTTCAGCACCTGTTCCACGGTACCCATGAGGCGCTCGGTGTCGACCAGCATCGATTGATAAAACTCGCGGCGCTGATTTTCGTCCACTTCGCGCTGCTGCAGCGTTTCGAGATAAAGACGAATGGAGGCGATCGGAGTCTTCAGCTCATGCGTGACGGCATTAATAAAGCTGTCATGCTGCTCATTGCGCCGGATTTCGCGCACCAGAAAAATTGTGTTGAGAACGAGCCCGGTCACAATGGCGCCGAAGAAGATGATACCGAGGAAGACTTTAACGCCTTCCCGCCAGTTGAGGATGATCCAACCGCTGCCCACGGCGAAGGCGACCGCAGCCAGAATTACTCCGAAGCTGAGGAAGAACGC
Organism: Terriglobales bacterium; assembly: GCA_049300475.1. GTDB lineage: Bacteria > Acidobacteriota > Terriglobia > Terriglobales > Acidobacteriaceae > Acidiflorens. The sequence continues at coordinate 23,553 of JBAQJU010000299.1, forward strand.
AATCGCTTTGCGCCGGCTGGAGATTCGCACAGGAAGATTGTAGCGATTTCACCGCCGAGACGCAGAGGGCGCCGGGAAATCGAGCGGGGATCGTCCCGGAAGCTCATGCGCATTGACAATTGTTTTCCTCGGGTGGATGCTTCCTCTGCAGGCGAGAAACTCAATGCTTTACCTCTTTCTCCCCAATGCGAAACGAAAACGATAAGGAGGCGGCCTGGACTCCCGCGCGCAACAAGAACTGAAGATCGCGATCCATCGCGAGCTGCCGAGCCATGTCGATCTGGAGCAGATTTCGCCACAACCCGACGACCAAGATCGTCGACAGCTTTACGCAGTGATCTGGGAACTGACCTCGAAATTGAAGGCGCCCCTGAGCGCATCGGAGAAGGAAAGAATTTCGCTCGATGTTCTCGAGGAAGTCTTCCGCTTGGGTCCATTAGAGCCACTACTCCAGGATCCGACCATCAGTGACATCCTGGTGAACGGTGCGAAGGAGGTCTACATCGAGCGCGCGGGTGTTCTGGAAGAATCCGGGATCACATTCAAGGACGACGCGCACCTGATGCAAATCATCAACAAGATCGTATCCGCGATCGGGCGGCGGGTAGACGAATCGTCCCCCATGGTCGATGCTCGTCTGGCCGATGGATCCCGTGTGAATGTGATCATTCCCCCGCTCGCGATCGACGGTCCACATCTTTCCATCCGGCGCTTTGGGCACATCCCAATTACCGAACAGGATCTGCTCGCAACCCAGACGCTGACGCAACCGATGCTGGAGTTGCTTCGCGGAGCGGTAAAAGCTCGACTCAACATCCTTGTGTCTGGCGGCACTGGTGCGGGAAAGACGACGCTGCTGAATGTACTCTCCGGCTATATCTCAGAGAAAGAGCGGATCGTTACGATCGAGGATGCGGCGGAATTGCACCTGAAACAGCGCCATGTGGTTCGATTGGAATGCCGTCCGGCCAATGCGGAAGGACAGGGCGGCGTCAAGCAACGGCAACTAGTGGTGAACAGCTTGCGGATGCGCCCCAATCGCATCATCGTCGGCGAGGTGCGGGGCGAGGAAACACTCGATATGTTGCAGGCAATGAATACCGGCCATGACGGTTCGCTGACTACCGTCCACGCGAATAGTCCGCGAGACGCGATTGCCCGCCTGGAAACCATGGTCATGATGGCCAATCTGAATTTGCCCGAAAAAGCCATCCGCAAACAGATCGTGTCCGCGATCACGCTGGTGTTGCAGGTAGCCCGTTTCAACGATGGCTCACGGCGTTTGACGAACATCACCGAGATCACCGGCATGGAAGGGGATGTCGTGTTGATGCAGGATGTGTTCGTGTTCGAGAAGCAGGGAGTTTCACCCGAAGGCCGCATGCTGGGCACATTCACGGCTACAGGCATCCGGCCCCGGTTCGAGGAAAAACTCAAGGCCGCCGGCATTTCCCTGTCCGCAAGCTTCTTCGAGCCGTCCGTCACGCATCAGCGCCGCCGGACGTAACACGAGGACACAAAAAAGCTCTCAACCCATGGCCATCGCGGCCTGGTTCGAGAGCATTTCCTAAGAGCTGAGAGCTTGGAGCTGAGAGCTGCCTTTCTAGTCGTTCCCCGCCGATGCAGACGCCGCCAGCCCCGCCGCGTTCAAATCGCGAACCAACTCTGGCTTAGGCGGCAAGTTTTCGAGCCTGACTTTGTAGACGTGCCGCGCCAGCCCCATTTTCTTCAGCGCCCAGATACCGTACCAATTCATATCAATTTCGTACCACTTTAATCCATGGCGTGCCGACACCGGGTGCGCATGATGATTGTTGTGCCAGCCTTCGCCGAAGGTGAGCAGGGCCACCAGAAGATTGTTGGTCGACATATCCTTGGTTGCGAAGCGTCGCGTTCCCCAGAGATGGGTCACCGAGTTCACCATCCAGGTCGCGTGCAGTCCGACGACAACGCGGGCGAAGACTCCCCAGAGCAGCCAGGGCAGGCCACCGATCGCGTACAGAATGACGCCGAGGATGACGTTGCTGGTCCAGTGGTACTTGCTCAGCCAGACGTGAACTTTATCTTTGGTGAGGTCGGGAACGTAGCGAGCTAGCGTGGTGGCGTCGTGGTGCATGGACTTGCCCATGAGAATCCAGCCCATGTGCGACCACCACTTGCCGTCGTTCGGAGAATGCGGATCGCCCTCCTCGTCAGAGAACTGATGATGAATGCGGTGCGTCGCCACCCAGAAAATCGGTCCACCTTCGAGCGCCAGCGTGGCGCACCAGGTAAGGAAATATTCCACCCACTTCGGAGTCTTGTATCCGCGATGCGTGAGCAGCCGGTGATAGCTCATGCCGATGCCAAGACTGCCGGAAACCCACCAGAGAAAAATGGCTACGAAGAAAGCCTTCCACGTAAAGAAAAAGAGCGCCGCGATGGCGCCGATATGAAACAGGATCATGGCCGTCGCCGTGCCCCAGTTGATGCCGTCACGGTCGGCACGGTCTTTACGCAGGCTGGTGCCATTATCCAATGCCTGCAAGGTTTCGGTAGTTGTCTCGCGCATCCGCTTCTCCCCACATCGGTTTTTCCGATGGCTAATTCGACAATAGCAAGGTTGCACGGCCCCATCTGTAATATTTCTGTAATCCTCGCGGAAGCAATGGGTTACGGGGGTAACGACTTTTCGAGGTGGACGAAGCTCGTCCGGGTCGGCGACGGGGAGCTCAGCGTAAAAGACAGGACCGTAGCCAGCGTGATCCCGCATACCTTGGCGGGTGACATTTGCCCTTTCGGCGCGAACGCACCGGTCGTAGAATTCGGCTAGCATTCGAAGCGTGACCCGAACAGGAGGTCCCGTGTCAAGAGAATTTCGGTGGCAAGCAACTGTTCTGATGGTTGTGGCTGTCCTCATTTTTGGCTGTGTGCTCGCGGCGCAGCAGGGTCAGCCTCCCGCAAAAGCGCCCGCACCCGAATACAAAATTCCGCCCGAGGCCGCGCAGAAGGCGAATCCGGTGAAACCGACTCCCGAATCGCTTGCCAAAGGCAAGAAGATGTACGTGATTGACTGTGCCATGTGCCATGGCGAGAAGGGTGACGGCAAAGGCGACATGGCTTCCGATATCAAGAACGTCACCGACTTTACCAATCCCGACGCGCTCAAAAATCGTACCGACGGTGAGTTGTTCTACATCATCCGCAAAGGCAAGGGTGAGATGCCACCGGAAGGCGACCGCGCGAAGGATGAAGAAGTCTGGAACATCGTGAACTACATCCGGGCGTTCGCGAAGCCGTAGAGACCGAGGGAAGCTCTGATTAAGTGTCGGCAAGAACCCTAAACCACTAAGGTGCACGGGGAACCCTGAGGACTTGATCAGAACTTCCTTCGCACAACTCAAGGTTGCCCGGCGAGGGGCGTGCGCCAGGCTCACCATTCTCTTACGGCTCTTACGCGCCTCCCTTAACCTCGACGCCGGCCCATTTCTCGAGCAATGTCAGCGTCGCCGCGTAGTCTAGATCCTTTTGCCCCTCCTCGGCCGCAACGTCATAGACCTCTTCGACCGCCTCCAGGCCCGGCAGCCGAACGCGCGATTCGCGGGCTGCCTCGAGCGCAAGGCGAATATCCTTCAGCATCAGGCGCAGCGGGAAATTGGGTGAGAAGTCGCGTTTCAGAATGAATGGAGCTTTATACTCGACCACTCCGGATCGCACCATGGAAGCCTGAATCAGCGGAATGAGTTTTTCGATGTTCACACCGAGCTTAGCGGCCAGCGTCAACGCCTCTGCGAAGCCTTCAAAGATCAGGGCGATCTGCAAATTCATGACCAGTTTGGTCGCTTGCCCCTTGCCAGTTTCGCCCATGTGGAACACCTGCTTGCCCATCGCCTGAAATAGCGGCTGCAGACGCGCCAGCCCAGCGTCGTCTCCTCCCACCATAAAAATCAGGCTGCCACTTTCGGCGGCAATTTTTGAGCCGGTCATGGGCGCATCGACATAGTCGACTCCGCGCGCCTTCACGCGTTCGGCGAAGCGCAGCGTCGCTGACGGAGAGATCGTGCTCGAGTCAGCGATAATCATGCCGGAGGAGAGCGACGCATCCGCGCCGTCCGGCCCAAACAGCACGCTCTCCACTGCCTTCGTGTCGGAGACGCACATCCAGATGACTTCCACACCCTTTGCGGCGTCCGCCGGAGAGACCGCAGTACGCGCCCCTTCGACATCTTTGCCGGGAGTGCGGTTCCAGATCGCGACCTCGTGGCCGGCTTTTACCAGGTTGGCGGCCATGAACCGCCCCATGATTCCCAATCCAAGAAAGGCTACGCGCATTGAAAGTTTGCTCCTTCCACAAAACCGAATTCGCCTGCTCCCTTTTTGGTCAGGCGCGTTTTTTGGGCACTCGTTCCTTTGACAATTCCGCCCTTTGGCGATTCCGCCAAAGTTCGATTAGATATGACCGCGAAAGTAACGGTCAAGGAAAACAGATTGTCATACACTGGAAACTGCGCCCCCCCACTAGAGGAATCGTCCGAACCGATGCGTCCGCGCCGGCTCTGGCGGCATCCAATTTAAGTGCTAGATGTTCCATCATACTGGCCGGTGGCGGGCGTTCGGAGCAACTGGTCGAATTCATGCTTAAGTCCTCATTGAAAAATCGGGCGCTGCGCAAGCGGGCAACGCAATTCACGCGTCTGGTACGGCATTCGGCGGTTACTCCGCGCACTGGCCGGACCCACAAGCCGCTCCTGGTCTCGAACGGAGAGCTGGGCGTGACGTTCATCGGGCATTCCAGCTTTTTCCTGCAGATGGGCGGAATGAACGTCGTCATCGATCCCAACTTTGCGCGCTGGCTGTTTGTTTTGAAGCGGCTGCGGCAACCCGGATTAAAGCTGCACGATCTGCCTCCAATCGACGTGGTGCTGGTAACGCATGCCCACTTCGATCACCTTCACCGGCAGTCGTTGCGTGCCATCGCGCGGCAGACACGCCGGGAAACCGGAACTGCCCCCACGCTGGTCGTCCCGCATCACGTCTTCGACCTGGTTTCGGACCTCGGCTTCAAGGACATTATCGAATTGGAGTGGTGGAACACGCATCTTCAAGGCGGCCTCGAAATCACGCATGTTCCGTCGCGCCATTGGGGCGCGCGTGTGCTCAAGGATTCCCACCGCGGCTACGGTGGCTACGTGCTGCGCGCCGGAAAGCACTCCGTCTATCACGCCGGCGACACCGCCTATTTTGCCGGCTTCCGCGAGATTGGAAGACGCCTTTCGCCCGAGCTGGCAATGTTGCCCATCGGAGCCTACAATCCTCCGCAATTTCGCAATGTGCACACTAACCCCGCCGACGCCATGCAGGCCTTTCTGGATCTGAAAGCCCGCTGGATGGTGCCCATGCATTATGGGACATTTCGTTTGTCGCACGAGCCCATCGAAGAGCCCCTCCAGTTGCTCGAGCGCGAAGCGCTGAAGGCCGGCGTGAAGGATCGGGTAGTAGTGCTCGAAGAGGGTGTTACGCGCCTGTTCTGAAACGCTTTTCCGGGCGTGCCGCGCTCAGGGTGTGGCGGGTTTTCCTCAATAGTACCCCGAACGGTGGTAACGTCTCGGGTCAATCGGCATCCAACTAAGAGGGCGCTTTCCCATGTTATACTGCGCTCAGAAGGGGTGGGTTTCCTCGATATGCCTGCCCGAGGATCTTGAAACATGGCCGGTAGTTCTCGTCGTTCTCTCTTCCTGGTAGTGTTCGTTCTTGCACTCTTCGGTTTGCTCGGCATGTTGTTCGCCCAAAGAATCAGCCCGGCGGCAACCCCCAGCACCGACTCCGACGTGCGTGACAGCTTCAAGGAGTTCACCCAGGTTTATGAGACGGTCGAGCAGAACTATGCCGACCCGGTGAATCCCGACAAGGCCATTTACGACGGCGCCATCCCGAGCATGTTGCACCAGCTCGATCCGCACTCCAACTTTTTCGATCCCAAGTCATATTCGCAGCTTCGCGAAGAGCAGCGCGGCAAGTATTACGGCGTAGGCATGACGGTCGGCCCGCGCAACAATAAGGTGATCGTGATAGCGCCATTCGCAGGCACCCCGGCGTATCGCGCAGGCATCCGGCCGGGCGATATCATCGCGGCGATTGATGGGAAGTCCACTGACAATATGAGCACCACCGATGTGGCCGATCTGCTCAAAGGGCCAAAGGGAACCACCGTGCGGATCACGATGCTCCGCGAAGGTTCCAGTCACCCGCTCGAGTTCAGCGTGGTGCGCGACGAAATTCCCCGCTATAGCGTGGATCTGCACTTCATGATCAAGCCCGGCATCGGCTATATGCATATTTCCGGCTTCCAGGAAACGACCGAGCATGAGGTCAGCGAAGCGCTCGATCAGATGGGCGACCTGAAGGGATTGGTTCTCGATCTACGGCAAAACCCGGGTGGATTGTTAAGCGAGGGAGTTGGGGTCGCCGACAAGTTTCTTAAGAAGGGACAGCTGATTGTTTCCCACCACGGGCGATCGTCTCCTGAAAAGCGCTACACGGCATCGCGCGGCAACGGCGGCAAAGACTATCCCCTGGTGGTTCTGGTCAATCGCGGCACTGCATCCGCAGCAGAGATTGTGGCCGGCGCGATCCAGGATCATGATCGCGGCCTGATCGTGGGTGAAACCACCTTCGGCAAGGGACTCGTGCAGACCGTCTATCCTCTAGCCGAAAACACGGGCTTGGCGCTTACGACCGCCAAGTACTACACCCCGAGCGGCCGTTTGATTCAGCGCGATTACACCAATCTTTCTCTCTACGATTACTATTACAACCGCGAAAACGATGACAATACCGCGAACAAGGAAGTCAAGCTGACGGATGGCGGCCGCACTGTCTACGGCGGCGGCGGCATTACGCCCGATGTGAAGCTGTCACCCTACAAGTCGAACCGGTTCCAGGATGACTTGCTGCAGCACTATGCCCTGTTCAACTTTGCCAAGACCTATTCCAATGCCCACAAGGTGACGCAGAGCTTCGAGGTGGACGACGCGATCCTGCAGGACTTCCGCAAGTTCCTCGACGAAGAGAAGATCCCCTATACCGAAGGAGAGCTGATCGAAAATAACGATTGGCTGCGCTCCAATCTTAAGAGCGAAATCTTTGTCGATGCCTTCGGGCAGGAAGAAGGCCTGAAGGTCCGGGCCGAAACCGATCCCGATGTTATGAAGGCGTTGGAGTTGATGCCACAGGCGCGCGCGCTGGCCGACAACGCCCGCCGGGTGATTGCCGAGAGAAATTCGACGCCGCCGGTCCGCCGCTAACCCAGCCGTATTCCCATCTCAAGAGAAAAGGCCCGGAGGATCGGGCCTTCCTTTTTTCATTCTGGAATTTTTCGCCATCTGAGCCGGCAGTTTTGCATCTTATTCAATCTGGCTTTTCCCATAATCCGATGACCCGATCACTTCGCCGCCTCCGTGGCATACACGCTCTGCTTCTGCTGGCGGCTCTGGTTTCGGGCGTGGCAATTTGCGCAGACGTAGCGCCGCCGGACACCAAAGGCAACGTTTTGCCTTCACCCGCAGGCCGCGTGTTCGGCGAAAAGCGCAAAGCCGAGGGCATTCGCAATTTCGGTGAAGTGTCGCCTCTGCTTTTTCGCGGCGGGCAACCAACCCGGCCAGGAGTCGAAGCGCTCGCGAAAATGGGCGTCAACATCGTAGTGGACGCTCGCGGAAATCGGAGCAACAGCGAGGGTAAGGAGGTTCGCCGGCTCGGAATGACCTATGTTGCGATTCCGTGGCACTGTCCATTTCCCCATGACGAGATCTTTGTGCAGTTCTTGAAACTGCTCAAGGACAATCCCGACAAGAAAATATTTGTGCACTGCCGGCTGGGAGACGACCGCACCGGCATGATGATTGCGTCCTATCGCATGGCCGTTGGAGGCTGGAGCGCGGACGACGCCATGCTGGAAATGCAGCACTTTGGCTTTACTTTCGATCATCATTTCATCTGCCCAAACCTGGCAGCCTACGAGCATAGTTTTCCGAGCCATCTGAAGCGCAATCCGGCATTCAAAGACCTGGGCCTTCCAGCCACTCCCGCGGCGTTCGCCTCGGAGTAGCTCCTTCCACCCTTCAGGCTGGAAGACGGGGCCAGCGGAAGAACCGTCTCGGCATCCGTGCACATCATCGATCCGCGCGAAATGCCTTGAGTGCGGCTGCCGAAAGCCCTACAGTACATTGAGGAAGCGTGCGGAGGCGCCGCTCTGCCGGGAACGTTCATACTTCAACTTGGGGCGCTTCAGAGTGGGCCATGGATTCCTGCCGGGCTCCTGGCCCTTGTTGCCGGGGCCATGGATTGGCGATACCGGAGGATTCCGAACTGGCTCACAGTTTCAGGTGCGGTGGCGGGGATTGCCGTCAACGCAGTTTTTTATCGCTGGACCGGTGTGAAAGCGGCGCTGCTGGGGATGGCGGTTGGGCTCGCCCTCTTATTGCCTTTTGTGCTGGTGCGCAGCCTGGGTGCCGGCGATTGGAAACTGGCCGGCGCCCTCGGAGCCTGCCTTGGTTGGCGGCAGCTCTTGACCGTGCTCATGGGTACGATTCTGGTGGCCGGTGTGATGGCGTTCGCGGTCGTGATCTGGAAGGGACGTCTGCAGCGAACGCTCCTGAATATTGCCCATATGCTGGCGGCATTTTTCAGCCTGCGGCTGCCCGGGCCAGAAGTGTCGCTCGATAACCCGGAGTCGACGAAAATTCCGTTCGGCGCAGCCATGGCCCTGGCCACAGTCTTCTACGTCGTTGCCGGAGCGTTTTGCAAGATTGGGCTGCTCTGCCGCCCGTAACACTTCCGTGGCAGATCCCGATTTTCGGCGCCGGTTCGCGGCGATATAATGACGAATTATCGATAGTCAACTGCTGCTGAAAACAGAACCGTTAGAAAGAACTATTACTAAGACAGCACTACCACCAAAGATGAAAACGCTCGTCCACAAACTGCAAAGCAGCGAAGCGGCTGAAATCGCGGAGGCCGCGCTCGTATTGCCGGTCGTGTTTGTATTTTTGCTGGGGATCGTCTGGTTTGGACGAGCGTTCAATATCTACTCGACGATTCAGCAGGCCGCACAACAAGGAGCGATCGCAGCGGCGCGGCCGACGTGCGCCACCTGCGTTTCGACCACCTCCACTTTTCCCTCAGACGGCACGGTCGTCAATGCGGTTACTGCCGTAATGCAGGCTTCCAGCCTCGATCCGGGGCAAATTCCTTCTAACTCCAGTTCCCTGCCTAAGGCATTTTGCACGAATCCCCCCGGGGCGTGCTCGACAGGTAACATCTCGATCTGTCGGCAGGTGCTGTTTAATCCTGATCCGTCATCACCTAGCGCAACCCAGCCGCCAGCCAACCAACCCCCGATCTGTGGCACGCTGGTGAGTTTTCAGTATCCGTTCCAGTTTTATCTGCCCTTCACCTCGCTTAACCTCAGCAGCATTACGTTGACGGCGCAAGCGCAAAGCCGGACGGAGAACTGAATGAGCGGCTCGATCGCCTGTAGCATACACAATCTGCGCAAGGGCGCAAGATACCTACTGTGTCAAACCGCGGGTTCGGCCATCCTCGAATTCGCCATCGCTCTGCCGCTTCTGGTCGTCTTCGTCGTGGGCATTTACGATTTCAGCGGAGCCTTCAACCAGAAACAAAAAATAGAACAAGCCGCGCAAGAGGGAGCGATTATTGCGGGCGCGCAGCCGACCAGTGACCTTAACGGAAATAGCAATCCTCCCTCTCTGCAACCGGTAGTCGCTGCCGTGTTCAATTCCCTGGCGGGCAGCGGCGTGCTGGCGCAGGCCAACCAGACACCTTGCTCCCTGAATCCGCAACCGACACCCAGCCAACTTCCCTTTCCCGGCGTCGTTGTCGGGCCATTCACCTGGATCTATACCATTCCCGGATGTTCGGGTTACACCGACACGAATCGAGGTTGCATGAGCGATCCTAATAACAATCTGTGGATCGTGATTAATCGAGCCTGGGTACCTGCGGTGGCTCCCGGGTCCACGGCTGCAGTGCCTGTCGGGACGTCCGTGATGGTGAGCTATGACTATCACTGGCGCTTCAACAGCGCGATTCAGTTGCTGATTCCGGGAGCAGGGTACAGTGCGAAATCGTGTATTAGCGAGACTTCCACCGTTCTCAACCAATCCTGAGGGATCCGTGCGAAGAACTCCATCCGATTCCGGCCGTAATCAAGAACAAGGCATCATCATCACCCTGGTAGCGATCTTCATGCTGTTTGTGGTGGGCGCAATGGCTGCCCTGTCGATTGACGTGGTCACGTTTTATACGGCGCGCAGCGAGGCGCAAGTCGCAGCCGACAGCGCGGCGCTCGCAGCGGCCCGCGTCCTGGCAAACTCAGGCATGACGTCTTCAACCGGCACCACCACGAACACGTTCCCCGTCGCTGCCACTGAAACCTTGGCTGCAACCATCGCGACTCAAGTCGCGCAGCAGAATCCAGTCGGCGGAAGCACGCTCGCAGCTTCGCAAATCAGCGTCAGCTTCTCCAATGACAGTTCGCCTGTTCTGAATAATCCCCTCGTCACCGTAAAGGTGACGAGAACAAATCTTCCGACATTCTTCGCGCGTATCTGGGGTACGACAGCGGTTACGGTGAGTGCGTCAGCTACTGCGGAAGCCTACAATCCTTCCGGTTTGGCCAGTGCTGTCCCGGTGGCGCCCGCTTGCGTGAAACCGTGGCTGCTGCCAAACATGGATCCCAGCCTCACATCTGCCAACGGTGAGATCTTCGACCCCAGTAGCGGCGCGATCCAGGCACCCGGCCTCTTCCCTACCGGCCTCCTCGGCTGGGAGTCGCAAAGTCCGCCGGAGGACCTCACTAGCTTGCACGTGGCTTGCACAGGTGGTGACTGCAGTGGTGGTTTCCCCACCACCTTGTATTCTTGGCAATACCTCCCCGCAGATCCCGGTACCTTCTCTCCCCCCCTCCCCAACTCGGTCTCGTGCCCTTTTGGTGGCTCCCTCACGCCGTACCAAGTCAGCCTCGCCGGGTGCGTGCAAGCGCCCATTGCCTGTAATGCGAGTATTCCCATTGACCTTAATACGTATGCTTCTCGCGATCCCGAAACAGCCACGGCTGTAGACTGCCTGATCCACTCGGGCCCCACTGGAGGCGCTGGCAGCGGAGACAGTGTTGACACAAACAATAGTCCCCCGTTCGAATTTATTGTCGGTTCGTCGACGCCCCTATTCAACATTCTAAACGGCCAACCAGATGTACTGACCAGCGA
>JBAQJU010000300.1:0-5198 GCA_049300475.1 Terriglobales bacterium
GCTCCGGCCTCGGAGCATTTGCCGATGATCTCAGCGACGCCGTCCGCATCCCCTACGCGCAGATTCCGTCGTTTCCGCGTTCGACGGCCATTGGACACGCTGGGCAACTGGTGATTGGCAATTCCGGCGAAGTTCCCGTCGCCGTGATGCAGGGACGTGTGCATCTTTATGAAGGCTACTCGGCGGCCGAGGTTGCCTTTCCCACGCGCGTCCTCGGACGAATGGGCATTCGCGCCTTGATACTGACCAACGCGGCGGGCGGCATCAACACCGAGTATGGGCAGGGCGCGCTCGTCATTCTGCGCGACCACATTAACCTGCAAGGGCAAAATCCGCTGACAGGCGCGAACGAGGAGCGCTTCGGCCATCGCTTTCCCGACATGAGCTACACGTACTCGAAACGCTTTCGCGAGATTGCGCTCGAAGAAGCGAAGAAGCTGTCCATCGCCCCCCATGAGGGCGTGTATGCGGCGCTCGCCGGGCCGAGCTACGAGACGCCGGCGGAGATTCGTTATCTGCGAACGATCGGAGCGGATCTGGTCGGCATGTCGACGGTTCCGGAGGCGATCGCCGCACGGCACATGGGCCTCGAACTATTGGCGATCTCATGCGTCACCAATATGGCCGCTGGAACCACCGACCAGCCGCTGAATCATGAGGAAGTGCTCGAAGTCGGACGCCGCGTTATGGGGCAATTCATCGCGCTGCTGCGGGCCGTGCTGCCTAGAATCGGCTCTTAGCTCTTGGTTCTTAGCTCTTAGGATCGAGTTAGCACCTGTACAGACCTGCCTAAAAACAGCTCTTGGCTCTCGGTTCTTAGCTCTTAGGATCCAGTTAGCACATGTACAGACTCGCCGTAATGATGGCCGCCTTGAGGGTTGAGGCTAAGAGCTAAGAGCCAAGACCTTCGACCTAAGAGCTTATCCTCGCGGAACTACAGCACCACGCACGCCTCCTCAAAGTCGAGGCGAGGGTTGCGCGGGAAAAGCTTGCTCTTATCCCCGTAGCCCAGATTGCAGAGAAAATTTGCCTTCCACTTGCCGTCGGGAAAAAACTCGGCATTCACCTTGCCTTGGTTGAAGCCGGACATTGGACCGCAATCCAATCCGAGTGCTCGCGCGGCCAGGATGAAATATCCTCCCCCGAGGGTACTGTTTCGGAATGCGGTTTCGTCGATCAGCGCCGGGTTGCCGGCGAAAAGGGATCGCATATCCCTTTGCGGAAACAGTTTGGGAAGGTTCTCGTGGAACTGCGTGTCCCAGGCAACAATCACCGTGACCGGTGCTGCCATCGTCTTGTCGAGATTGCCCTGTGAGAGCGCAGGTTTAAGACGCGCCTTGGCGGCAGCCGTTGTCAAAAACACGAATCTCGCGGGCGAACTGTTGGCGCTGGTGGGGCCAAAGCGGGCTAGCTCGTAAACCTGCCGCAGCAGTTCCACCGGCACCGGCTTGGGAAGCCAGACATTATGGGTCCGCGCCTCGCGGAACAGTTGATCGAGGGCTGCTTCGGAGACGGACCCTGTAACGCCAACTTGGGGAGCATTCGTTGTTTCTGGCATAGTTTCTGGCATCGACAATTCCCTCGCACCTTGAGTCACCACGAATCGCCCGATATACGATGGGCAGGCGACTCAGACAGTAAGTAGATGCTGTGGAGGTCACGAAAGAAGCCGTAAAAGACTGCGCGGCAGCCTCGATGCTGAACCGTGGTCCTCGAAGCGTACGATGCGGAGCGGCAGTGCCCGCATGAGGCGACTATAATCGGAACGGCGAATTCATCGTCGAGGAGATGCGAGCCATGTCGAACGTGATTCCGGAGAAATACCGCGACCTCTTTCAGAAGCGCGCCTTTGCAAGCCTGGGAACGCTGATGCCCGACGGACGGCCGCAGGTGACTCCGGTATGGTGCGACTTTGATGGCGAGCATGTGATCTTCAACTCGGCGAAGGGCCGGCAGAAAGATAAGAACGTGCGGCGCGATCCGCGGGTCGCAGTGGCCATCATCGATCCCGACAATCCTTACCGCTATCTTGAGATTCGCGGCACGGTCGTTGAGATCACCGAAGAGGGTGCGGACAAGCACATCGACAAGATGGCGAAGAAGTATATGGGTGTCGATAAGTATCCCTATGCCCAGCCGGGCGAGGTGCGAGTGATTTACAAGATTCGGCCCGAGCATACGACGGTCATGGGGTGAAGTCAGCACTGTCCTCCCTGCTTTCCTTTTATTCCTGAGCGCGTCCAAGACAATAGAGAAGTGTCAGGTCAACGGGAGAAGCTTCTTTTTTCGCGGATATTCTGTTCGGGAACTTCGAAGCTTCCTTTGCCGTACCTGTAGTGCAAGGGGTCAGCGTCTCTCTGGTCCTGTTCTGTCCGAGCCTGGAGGTTTTATGGAAGTTGCAAAGAGCAATCATGGCGGCTTGCACGACGTGAGTGCGCTGACGAATGACGTTTCCGTGCACCAGGTAGTGAAGGCGGCGCACCAGGAACTGCGGCAACTGCTGCAGCAGCGTGCCGAGATCATGAAGCGCATTGGCACCGTCAAGCAGACGATTGCGGGATTGGCAAACCTTTTCGGCGAGGAAGCCCTGGGCGAAGACTTGCTGGAACTGATCGACCGCAAACCAAACGGCCGCCAGCCGGGCTTCACAAAAGCCTGCCGGAGAGTGCTGATGGAAATGCGGCGTCCAATCGGCGCGCGGGAGGTATGCGCCGAATTGGAGCGGCAGGTTCCGGCGATTCTGGCGCGGCATAAGGATCCGCTGGCTTCGGTAACGACGGTCTTGAACCGGCTGGTGGACTACGGCGAGGCGCGCAGCTTGAGTAACGATCGCGGACGGCGCGTGTGGGAGTGGGTCAGCGAACCGGAGCAGGCTCCGAGTGCGATGAGCGCGCGGATTCCGGCGTAGGGAGAGAGCACTAAAGAGAATGCAGGGGTCCTTCGCTCCACGAGAACTTCGCTACGCGAAGTTTCCGCTCCGCTCAGGATGACATCCATATGAAGGCGGGCTCTGCGTAGTACCTCGGTAGGAAATACCAGCCTTTCAGGCCGGGAGCAACTGCCCCTTCTCCAGATGCCGCGTGACGTGCGCGTAACTCGCGGCGTGCGGATCGTGCGTCACCATGATGATGGTCTTCTGGAAACCTTCGTTCAGCTTTTTCAATATTTCCAGAATTTCCGTGGCCGAATGGCTGTCGAGATCGCCGGTCGGCTCGTCGGCGAGAATCAGCGTCGGGTCGCTGACAATGGCCCGTGCTATGGCGACGCGCTGTTCCTGTCCTCCGGATAATTGTTTGGGAAGGTGATTGACGCGATCTTCGAGGCCGACAAGTTTGAGCGCGGTCATAACGTGCTCGCGGCGCTGCTGCGCAGTCATTTTGGTCAGGAGCAAAGGCAACTCAACATTCTCGAATGCGGTGAGCACTGGAATAAGATTGAATGTTTGGAAGACATAGCCGACATGGGTATTGCGCCAGTGCGCGGATTGGCTGTCGTTGAGCTTGAAAATGTTCTCGCCCATCACCAGCAGGTCGCCGGAAGTGGGACGGTCAATCGCCGCGATCATATTGAGCAATGTTGTCTTGCCCGATCCCGAAGGCCCCATCAGAGCGAGAAATTCTCCGGCCGCGATGTCGATGGAGACGTTGTCGAGCGCCGTAACTTCGAAAGCGTCGCGCTTGAATATCTTGTGCACACCGCGAGCCTGCACGACTTTGCCGCCCACGGCTGGCTGCACCGGAAGTGTGGATGCTGCACTCATGATTGCCCCTTGGTGATGATGCGAATTTTTTGACCGTCTTCCAGATTTGCGGGTGCAGTGGTGATGACGTTTTCTCCGCCGATGAGCGAGTCGACCAGATAACCTCCCGAGCGCTCTCCCTTGATGTGGACGTCGCGGCGCAGAGCCTTCCCGTTGAAGGCGATGAAGACAAACTTTGCCCCGTCTTTATCGCGGACGGCCGCCGTGGGAACGAAGACGAAAGATTGCTTTGCGGCACTCTTGTCGTCTTGATTCGCCGGCGCCTTAAACTGCACGGTGGCGTTCATCTCCGGTCGCAAGTAGGAGTCGGGTTGAAGAATCTGCACCTTGACCTGCACAGTTGCCTTCTGACGATTCGCCTCGGGTGACATTTCCGCGATCTCGCCTTTGTAGGAGCGGTCTTTAAACGCATCGAGCGTGACGATACCCTCCTGGTGCGGAGAGAGCTTGGCGAAATCGTCCTGTGCAATGTCGAGTTCGACCTGAATATCGTTGAGATCGGCGAGGGCGACGACCGATCCGCGCGGTCCGCCCTCGGCGCCGCTCGCGAACTGGGCGGTGACAAGCTCTCCTTTCTCGGCGGTGCGTTCCAGGATGGTCCCGGTTACTGGAGCGCGGATTACGGTGGCATCAAGCTGCGACTTCGCGTAATCCATTTGTCCTTTGGCGGTATCGACGTCGGCCTTGGCGCGATCGATTTCCTCGACGCGCGGCCCGAGCTTGGCAAGTTGGAAGGATTGCTGAAGGGAGTCGGCCTTCTGCTGATCCGCGTCGTAGCGCGCTTGCGCGTCATCGAGATTCTGTTTCGAAACCACGCCCTGGGCGAAGAGATCGTGCGTACGATCAAGAGTGACCTTGTCGTTCGCGGCGGTGGCACGTGCTTCGGCCAGATTGTGATCGGCCTGCTGAATTTCTTCCGGTCGCGAGCCATGCTCCGCTTCGGCGAGGCGGGCCTTGGCGCTCTCCCACGCGCCGCGAGCCTGCTCGTACACGGCGCGGAACTCCTCGTTTTCAAGGCGGACCAGCACCTGTCCTTCTTTAACCTTGTCTCCTTTTTCGACGCCGATCCAGGCGACACGGCCGGTGACCTTCGAGTTCACGCTGATTTTGTGATGCGCGACGACGTATCCGCTGGCGGACAAAACAGTGCTGCCGGCAGCGCTTCCGGTCTCGGCGGTAGCGCGTGCCACTTCAACCTCCGCGGTGTTAGAGGCAAGCACACGGTATGCGAGAGCAATAATGCCGAACACGACTACGACTGCGATGCCACCGATGATGAAGCGCCGCGACCAGACGGGTGGCTCTCCGCCGCCATCGCGCATGGAGTGGTCGATGCGCAGGCTCTCGAGATCGTCGTGTTTGGTGTCCGTTGGCACTCAGTTCATCCGATGCTGGCGGTGCAATTGCGATCCAAATTCTAGACCGTCCACGTTAGAGG
>JBAQJU010000301.1:0-6701 GCA_049300475.1 Terriglobales bacterium
GCGCAACAATATTGCTTATGGCCAGCCCCACGTCTCGGTAAGAGAGGTGGAAGACGCCGCCCGGGCGGCGCACGCGCACGAATTTATTTCCGCGCTTCCAGAGGGCTACAGCACCATGATCGGCGAACGCGGAGTGCGCTTGTCCGGCGGTGAGCGCCAGCGCATTGCCATCGCGCGCGCAATCCTGAAAAATGCTCCCGTCCTGATTCTCGACGAGGCGACTTCCGCGCTCGATAGCGAGTCCGAAGCGCTGGTGCAGGCGGCACTGCAAAATTTGATGACGGGGCGTACTGTATTTGTGATTGCTCACCGGCTGTCGACGATTCGCCGGGCCGATCGCATTGTGGTCCTCGAGAACGGCACCATCAGCGACATTGGCGCACACGATGAACTGATCCAGAAGCTGGGCACATACCGGCGGCTCTATGAGTTGCAGTTTGCCGAAGCAGATGTATCAAGAGCAGTGAACACGTAGGGACAGCCGCCCTCGGCGGTCCGGTGGAGCGAAGCTCCGCCAGGATTTGTGGTCAACCGGTTTCGACCGATCGGAATGGTGGCCGCGCCTTTTGGGCGACTGGACAGCCGAGCGCGGCTGTCCCTACGTGTTCGGGACGAACTTTATGCCACTTCGCTCCATGACGGGATATGCGCAGGTACGAGGGCAGGCCAACGCCCGCCTTGCCTTCGCTCTGTCTCTGAAGTCAGTGAATCATCGCTTTCTCGATCTTCATTTCCGCCTTCCCTCCGATACCGATTCTCTGGAGATGAAGTTGCGCCGCCTGCTCAAGGAAAAAATGGCTCGCGGTCACCTGGAGGTTACCCTCAGCCTCGACTATTCCGGGACAAATGGTGTTGCTCTTAATCGCCAGCTCATTGCCGGCTTTGTGCAGACGTTTCGGTCGGCGGCCGAGGAGTTTGACATTAAAGGCGAGCCCGATCTGAACGTGGTGCTGCGCATGCCAGGGGCAATGGACTCCGGCACTGAGCGATTTGGACAGGAGTTGGAAACCGCGGTCATGGGCTGTATCGAAGAGGCGCTGGCCCGGCTCAATCAGATGCGCGAGGAAGAGGGTCGCGGCATCGAGCGCGAGTTGCGCGATCGCATGAAGCAGCTGCGCACCGCGGCCGGTGGCGTCGAAGTCCATCGCAGCGCGATCCTGCGTGGCTACGCGGACCGCCTGCAATCGCGCATGCGCGAGATGCTTGGCAGCCAGTTTGACAAGGATCGCATCCTGCAGGAAGCGGCTATGCTGGTGGATCGCAGCGACATCCAGGAAGAGCTGGTCCGCCTCAACACTCACGTGGACCATTTTGTCGCCCTGCTCGACCAGGGCGGGGAGGTGGGCAAGAAGATGGATTTCTTGCTGCAGGAGATGAACCGCGAGGCAAACACGCTGCTTTCCAAGACCTCGGGTCTGGCCGGCGAAGCTTTGAAGATTACCGAGGCCGGCCTCCTCATCAAGTCGGAGATCGAAAAATCACGCGAGCAGGTACAGAATCTGGAATGAGCATCGTCTACATTGTTTCGGCGCCCTCGGGCTCAGGCAAGTCCACCCTGGTCAATGAACTGTTCAAGATGGTGCGTGGACTCGACTTTTCTATCTCCTACACCACGCGCCCGCCCCGGGGAAGCGAACAGAACGGCAAAGAGTATTTTTTTATTTCGCAAGCGGAATTCGAGGCCATGATCGCCGCTGATGAATTTCTCGAGTACGCCAAAGTGTTCGGGGACGACGGAAACTACTACGGCACTGCCCGCCGGTTCCTGCGCGAGGCCGAGAAACACGGCCACGACCTGCTGCTCGATATCGATGTGCAAGGCGCCGCCCAGATCAAGAAGAAACTACCCGATGCGGTCAGCATCTTTATTCTTCCCCCGGATCGCGAGAAACTGGGGTGGCGGCTCCATAACCGGGGGCTCGATTCCGAAGCCGTGATTCGTCGCCGGATGGACACGGCCCGCCGAGAGATTGAGAATTACTCAAAATACGACTATATATTAGTAAACAACCTGCTTGAGCAGTCCGCCGACGAGTTAAAGGCCGTGGTGTTGGCCGAGCGGATTAAACGGAGCGGGACGAAGCCAACCGCCGAAGAAGATCGACTCCTGGCCGCGGCAAGAACTTGTCAACTCGACCAGGCGCGCGAAAGGGTGCAACCGATTCTGGCTTCGTTTGGCACGGTGCCGGTTCGTAATTAGGTTCCTGAAGCAGTCAGAGATCGAAATCTAGGGGAGCCAGAGTTCAGGGGAGAGTCTATGAAGCTGATCGAGGGATTTGACAGCAACTATCGCTACATTCTGGTGGCGGCGCGGCGCGCCCGGCAACTGCAGGGGGGCGCTCCGCCTGTGATTGAGACCATTTCACGCAAACCATGCCGCATCGCGCAGGATGAAATCAAGGCTGGCAAAGTGAAATGGCTGATTCCGGAATTGCCGAAACTCGCGGTGGAGACGGCGAGTGAGACCTTGGGAAAAACGTTCGCGGAAGACGCGTAGAAAAAGGGCGCTGGCGCAAGGCCCAGCGTCTTGGTTTTGCGACGGTGTTCCGTTTGCGTACAACAATCTGCGCGAATTCGATGATGGGAAGCGGGCGCTGTGAACCCAGGGCGATTCTGCGGCATCCATTGAATAGGCGGGACTCGGACTCAGAACCGGGTGCGCTGCCTTCCTGCTATGAAAATCGCGCTCGGCGTGTCCGGTGGCATTGCGGCCTACAAGTCGGCGGAGATTGTCCGCCTGCTTCAGGACCGGGGGATTCGCGTGCAGGTCATCATGACCCGCGCCGCTCAGGAATTTGTTCGTCCGCTCACCTTCGC
This sequence comes from Terriglobales bacterium, assembly GCA_049300475.1. Taxonomy (GTDB): domain Bacteria; phylum Acidobacteriota; class Terriglobia; order Terriglobales; family Acidobacteriaceae; genus Acidiflorens. The sequence continues at coordinate 2,818 of JBAQJU010000301.1, forward strand.
TGCGCTTTCTGGTGAAAAAGTCATCACTGACATGTTCGGTTCGGATGATTCGCAGGCCAACGTCGAATCGGCCATCGAGCACATCGCGATCGCGCAGGCGATCGACGCACTCGTAGTCGCGCCCGCAACCGCCGACGTTCTGGCCAAATTCGCGCAAGGCATCGCCAACGATTTTCTCTCGACTCTTTACCTGGCAACTACGGCGCCCGTGGTCGTGGCTCCTGCCATGAATGTGAACATGTGGAACCATGCGGCGACAAAGGCGAATCTCGAGATCCTGCGCCAGCGCGGCGTCCGCATCGTCGAACCGGGCATCGGCTATCTCGCCTGTGGCATGACTGGAGCGGGGCGGCTGGCTGAGAACGAAACGATTGTCGCCGCGGTGCTCGAAGCGCTCGGCGCCGCGCAGGATCTGGCCGGAGAAATAGTCCTGATCACCGCTGGCCCGACGCGCGAGAAAATCGATCCCGTACGCTACCTCACGAACCGTTCCAGCGGGCGCATGGGCTATGCACTGGCAGAAGCGGCCCTGCGTCGTGGCGCACGCGTGCTGCTGGTCAGCGGCCCAACCGCGATCACGCCGCCCGGAGCTGCCGAGTTGACGCGGGTTGAAACAGCGGAAGAAATGCTCGCGGCGGTTTTGAAATTGCTCCCCGAAAGCACGGTGGTGATCAAAACGGCGGCGGTCGCCGATTTCCGGCCCAAGGCCATGGCGGGCCAGAAGATCAAGCGCAAAGCTCCGATGACGCTCGAACTCGAGCCGACCACCGATATTCTCGCAGCATTAACGCGCCACAAGAAATCGCAAGGCACGCGGCCGCAGATCTTCGTCGGATTCGCCGCTGAAACAGATAACGTCCTGGAAAACGCCCGCAAAAAGCTGGCTTCAAAGTCGCTGGATGCAATCGTGGCCAACGACGTTTCCCGCGAAGGCGTTGGCTTCGACTCCGACCGCAATGCCGTTACCATCATCTCGCACGACGAGGTGGTCGAGGTCCCGGAAACTTCGAAGTGGGAAGTCGCGCAGCGCGTGCTCGACCAGGTGGTAAAGTTGCGCAAGCGCAGTAGCGTGAGAGCTGACTAGGAGAATCTCCTGCAGAGCATTCTTTGCATTTTCGTTGCCCTGGTGTTTTCTGGCCTGCTTATGGCAGAACAAGCAGCGGTTCCGGTTGAACAGGAGCCGCATCATCACGTGTTGCTCAAGAACGACTTCGTGCTGGTGATGCGGGTCGCTTTGCAGCCTGGTGAGAGCACGCTGTTTCACACCCACTCGCATGACCGGGCGGCCATTGAGTTGTCGGACGCGACGATTACTCAGCAGCAGCCCGGCGAAACGGAGGGCGCGCCAGAGCAGAAGAAACCGGGGGACATTTCGGTCTTCTCCGCGAACGGCACCTACACGCACCGCGTGCATAATGTTGGCCCCGGCGTGTTCGAGGTGTTGGATGTGGAGTTGCTTCAGCGGCCGAAACAACCCGGCAGCAAGGCAGTTGCGCCCGTAGCCGCCGAGAACCCAAGCGCCCGAATTTACAAGTGGACACTGGCGCCGGGAAGCGTATCCGCCATGCACACGCATGAGCGCCCCTATTTAATTATCTCGGCGACGCCGCTCGTGCTGAAGATGACGGATCCTGAAGGGAAGTCATTCACGCACGAAGTGAAGGCAGGGGACATTCACTGGGTCGACGCCAGAGTCACCCACACGCTGGCAAACAAAGGAACCACTGAAGGGCAGATTGTCGAAATCGAACTGAAATAGGCTCGATCTGCGGTACTCTCTTCGGCGAGAGCATTCTTTGTTATCCTTATCCGCAATGCCCCGCATGCTAGACCCTGAGCTTCGCCGCGCGCTCGCGGCGAGAATCCGTTACTACAACGAGATGGGAATTTACGATTTCTACCGGCAGCCAGTGAGCGTTTCGGAAACTGGGGGAGCAAGTGTCAGCGAAATTCAACCAGAATCGGGAGAAGAGATGAGTCCACGCAAGGCCGCGGCGGCCGCGGTGCCGATGGTAGTTGAGGAGAGTATTTTTGAAGTGCTGACTCCCAAACCGGAGCAACGCGTCGGCGATCCGGTAAAGGCGCTCAAGATCATCCGCGAAGACCTGGGCGACTGCACGCGCTGTCCGCTGCACAAGCAGGGACGCAAGCAGATCGTATTCGGCGTCGGCAATCCAGCGGCGGAACTCATGTTCGTAGGCGAAGGACCCGGAGCCGATGAAGATGAGCAGGGCGAACCCTTCGTGGGCCGCGCCGGTCAACTGCTCAACAACATGATCAAGGCCATGGGCATCGCGCGCGAGCAGGTCTACATCGCGAACATTGTGAAGTGCCGTCCGCCCGGAAACCGCACTCCCGAGCGCGAGGAATGCGAAACTTGCTCCCCATTCCTGATGCGACAGATCGCGGTCATCAAGCCCAAAGTGATCGTGGCTCTCGGCGCGACCGCCGCGAAAACGCTGCTCGCCATGAACTCGTCAATGGCCCAGTTGCGAGGACGCTTCTACGATTTCAAGCCCACCGGGGTGCGCAGCGACGATCCCGACTGGCAGGGCTGCAAACTCGCCGTCACCTATCACCCGGCGTTTCTGCTCCGCGACCCGCGGCAGAAGGGCGAAGCGTGGAAGGATTTGCAGATGGTGATGAAGGAGTTGGGACTGAAAGCGCCGAAAGCATCCACGTAATCCCTGCTAGCGCACGTCGGCAAGTCCCGCATCATGGGCAACTCTGCGGGTTAATCCCTTTGCCGATGCCGCTACCTTCGGCAATTCGCAGATCGTAGTCGTTCTGAAGATTAAGCCAAAACTGTGCAGGCAGACCGAAGTATTTCCCCAGGCGAATAGCGGTATCGGCGCTGATCGACCGGTCTCCGCGGACGACCTCATAGATGCCGGGAAACCTAATGGCCTTCGCCAGCGCATAGGCACTTACGCCCATGGGTTCCATGAACTCGGTCTTGAGAATTTCTCCCGGATGAACCGCAAACACTTTTCTCGACTTGGTCATGGCTACTCCACTCTTTAGTGGTAGTCGACGATCTCTACCTCGAAAGCATTTCCGTCCCGCCACACGAAGCACACGCGATATTGATCGTTGACTCGAATGCTATGCTGGCCAGCACGGTTTCCACGCAGAGCTTCCAGTTGATTCCCTGGCGGAACCTTCAAATTGTCGAGGGTGACCGCCGCGTTCAAAACCGCGAGTTTCTTGAAAGCCCTGAGTTGCAGAGCTACCGGAAGCCGGCGATTTCTACCCGATTGCCACAGCCTCTCAGTTTCCTTGTCCCGGAAACTTGCGATCATTGAACTGAATACTAACGTATCACGATACTACTGTCAAACAGTAGTATTAAGAAGTACGGTAGGATTTCATCGGCCCCCAATATATGCCCCTGTTCTGTGACGTTGCACTCGCCGTGCCGCTCGATATGGCGTTCACCTACGCCATTCCCGCCGGCATGGAGCCGGTGGTCGGCGGGCGCGTACTCGTGCCTTTTCGCCAGCAGCGGATGTCGGGCATCGTCGTCGAGCTGCATGATCGCGAACCGCAGGTAAAGACCCCAGCGGTCAAAATAAAGAAAGTTATCGAAGCCCTCGATCTCTCTCCGGTCCTCGACGAGCAACTCCTGAAGCTTGGTCAGTGGATTGCCGACTACTATCTCGCGCCGGTCGGCGAAGTGTTTCGCACCATGTTGCCGCTCTCGGCAGAGTTCAAACGGACAATCACCTATCGCATCACGGATCAAGGCCACATGGCGCTGCACCTGGCGGGCATGTCCGGGTCGCCGGCCCGTTCGCAGCGCACGCCCGAAGATCAATTGCTCGAGTTCCGCGTGCTTGATTATCTGGCCGAGCGCGACGGCGCGCGCGAAATGAGCCTGCGCG
>JBAQJU010000302.1:0-9077 GCA_049300475.1 Terriglobales bacterium
CGTTTGCTGGACGGCGTGCGATGGGCAAAATGAAGAGTGCTAACGAAATCAGGCGCAACCGGCGATGGTTGCGCTTTGGCACAATCCTGGCTGGATTGCTGCTGCTGACCGCTCTGCCGGCTTTCTCGCAGGGCTGCGCGCTTTGCTACACTCAGGCGGCTCTGGCCGGCGCGAAAATGATCCAGGCGCTCAAGAGCGGGATTCTGATCCTCGTCATTCCTCCTACACTCGGATCCGTTGGCATGATTTTTATCATGCATCGCAAGCGGAACCAGATTCGACCAACAAAGTATGGCAACGGATCCGGCCAGGACTGGTAACATGGCGATCGCTCACCCGATGGCTACTCCGCTTTCCCCGCAGACGCTCAAGTCCAAACTCCCAAACTACTTCACCCTGACGAAACCTGAGGTGAACCTGCTGATCCTGATTCGCTAGCCATGTTTGTGTTCTTGCTACGTCTGTTTCGCTTGGTTCGGCTCTTCGCGCGTGGTCATCAGGCACTCGTGTTTGAAAATCTCGCCCCCCGCCAACAACTCGCCGTCTACAAACGTGCCCACAAAAGGAAGGCCCCCAGGAGTCGAGCTTCATGTGCTGGGTCATGAAGAATTGCGATTCGAAGCCCCGGAAATCGGTTTGTGGGAACAAACACACAAATTTTCCCAATATTCTGCATGCAGTAAGATCCCCACTTACCCCGGATGTGGCAATGCAGTTTGTGACCAAGATGGCCATCCGGGGGATCAGTGTCGGTATAACAGTGATTCGGGCTGCTCGTGCGTGGCCCCTGGCGGTGGTCCCTGCTCAGAGACTGCAAACCCTCCGCAAGAGAGGAAATCAAACCAAGACTGAGTTTGCGAAGGTCACGATGTAGGCGTCCAGCCGCGTTCAGCAAACGTCTCTCCATCGTCGTCTGCAAATCACTGATTCCAGGTGGCTGGATTGGGCGGCAAAACTAATCAACTGACACCTGATTCTCGAAGCCGAAAATCCAATGAACATCCTTGCCGAACCCCAGGTCAAGCGTATGAGGTTCACTTCTCCACACTCATTAATTATTACCCGTTTCCCACTGGGGATGAACCCACAGACTGGCCCCGGCTGCTTCCAGAACCAATCTTCTGGCGCGCGGCGAACCGCATACCCGGCAGATCATTCGGCGGAATGTTGCTCCCATCCATGATGCGCTGTGGAAGCCTCTGCGCGGCTGAGACCCTGATTCTAGGCGTGTTTGGCCGCCATGCGGCTCACGTGCAAACAATTTCATCTTGGTTTGCCACCAGATTCGGGGTAAACTTCTTCCACTTTTCTGCGGCTTCGAGCGCAAGCTTCGTTGCCCGCCGATATAGCCGCAACAAATCTATAAGAGTTCGACCCAGGTGGGGGGGGCGGGCGGCAGTTCCCTGTCTCTCGACTTTCCACGCAGGAGATTTTCGTGACCCAGCAAAGGCCTTTGCGGAGAACTGTCGCTGGCTTGTTTTTCATGAGTTCGAGACCGTCGGTTCTTTGCGGTGACATCGCTCGAAGCCCGAAGTTTCTCGATCGTATGCCGCTCGCTGTGCTGCCTTTGCTCGCGGCGATCTTGCTGGTGCTGGGCATGGCCGTGCCCGGCCTGGCAACGACGTGGACGGTGACCAGCACAACCGATAGCGGGCCGGGCTCACTGCGAGCGGCGCTCGGCATGGCTCAAAGCGGCGACACCATTAATTTCAACCTCACCTATCCGGCCACCATTACGCTCACTTCCGGGTATCTCTCAATCGGCACGAACGTGACCGTCAGCGGACCGGGCGCGGCCAACCTCTTCATCAGCGGAAGTGGCGAAATCTTCGGCGTCTTTTACGTCACCGGCGGGATTACGGCGACCATCTCCGGCGTTACCATTGAGAACGGGTCCAACGTTACCTACGGCGAAGGCGGCGGCATCACCAATCTTGGCACGCTGACGGTGAGCAACAGCACCTTCTCGGGCAACTCCAGCCAAACTACCCCCGGCGGTGGCGGCATCTTTAACCAGGATACGTTGACGGTGAGCAACAGCACCTTCTCCGGAAACTCCGCGCCAGCGGGCAACGGCGGCGGCATCGAAAACTTTGGCAGCGCGACCGTGATTAACAGCACCTTCTCGGGGAACTCCAGCATCGGCGCTGGAGGCGGCATCGCCAACTACGGCACACTCGCGGTGAGCAACAGCACCTTCTCGGGGAACTCCGTCGGGGCCGGCTCGTTTGGCGGCGGCATCGAGAGCAATGCCACGCTGACGTTGAAGAACACACTTCTGGCCGGCCAGCAATCGGGCGGGAACTGCTACCTTTTTAGCGGCACCCCAACTTCCGGCGGCTACAACCTGTCGGACGATAGCACCTGCACCTTTCTCACCGCGACCGGCGACCAGAACAATGTCACCAACGCCGCAACTTATCTGGGTCCCTTACATAATAACGGCGGACCTACCTCGACCTTCGCACTGCTTTCCGGCAGCACAGCGATCGATGCGATCCCGTATGGCTCCTGCACCGACGCGAATGGAAATGCAGTCCTTACCGATCAGCGGGGCATCGTGCGGGCGGGCAATTGCGATATTGGAGCGTATGAGGTTCAGCCGACGGCCAACGTCTGCCCGTCCGGCCAGACCACGCCTACGCCCTGCAGCTACACGCAGAAGGTGACCATGAATCTCGGCGTTTTTGATTCTCCGGTAAATCCCGTGGTTGTTACGCAGGGCGCAAGCGGCCTCGATTTCAACCTCGCCGTCAGCGGCTGCCAGGGTGGGGTTGGCGATCCCACTATCTGTACAACGTATGTGAACTTCGTCCCGCTGGTGCCGGGACTGCGTCAAGGCGCGGTGCTGCTGTATGGTGAGTCAGGCAATCTGCTGGCCAGCGCCGACATTTACGGCATCGGCGAAGCGCCGGCAGTCGCGTTTCCCGGCGCAGCCGAGACGACATTTGCATCTCTTTCCACTCCAGGTTACATGGCGGTGGATGCCGCGGGCGATGTTTTCGTCACGAACAATACGCTGCCCGGAGTTACGGAGATTCCCGCAGGTTGCCCGAGCATCAGTTGCTATCAAACCCTAGCCGGCTGGCTGGATTTCAATACGGAGGGGGTTGCGGTGGACGGCGCTGGCAACCTCTACGTCAGTGTACTCAGCCCAAAACAGGTCTATAAAATTCCGGCGGGCTGCACCTCGAGTACATGCCAGACGACGGTGGGCAGCGGCTTCGGCGCTCCAATCGGCCTGACGGTGGACGGCGCCGGCAACCTCTACGTCGCGGACAACTATAATGGCCATCCCCTTTGGGAGGTGCCGGTAGCAGGACCGCAGTTCATGGTGGGCACGGGCTTGAACGGCCCCGCGGATGCGGTCGTGGATTCGGCGAACAATGTGTTTGTGGCTGATCCTAGCTTGTCGTACTTGGTGGAAATTCCCCCTGCCGGGGGCAGCCAGACTAATATCGGCAACCTTTCTTGTCCAAGCGCCGTTGCCGTGGATGCTGCCGGCGACCTGTTTGCCACGGATGATTGCGGTGAGGCCACGGAGTTTCCGGCAGGCTGCACAAGCAACTCTTGCGCTATTCCGGTGGCCAGCGATTTGAACGGGCCGAACGATGTAAAACTGGATTCTCTGGGCAATATCTTCATCGCGGACTCTTACAATTCCAGGGTGCAGGAGGTGAAACGCTCGCAGCCGCCCACGCTGAGCTTTGGCACGGTGATGGAGTTTTCGGACAGCAGCACGCAGACGGTCACCCTGGAAAACATCGGAAACCAGGCGCTGACATTTTCGAGCATTGGCATCAGCCTCGACAGCACCGATTTCAAGCTGGCTTCGGGGACGACGAACGAGTGTTCGACTTCATCTCCACTGCAGCCTGGGGCGTTCTGTAATGTCGGCGTCTACTGCGCGCCGGAGAACCCAGGCCCGCTGACAGGCACGCTCACGCTGGCCGACAATGCGCTGAATGCGACGAGCGGGGCGCAGGCGATCCCGCTTTCGTGCACCGGGCAGGCTCCGGCGTTGAACACGTCGACCAGCATATCGTCGAACCAGAATCCGTCCTACACCAATGTGGGAGTTAACGGCGTCGTCTTCACGGCGACGGTAACGTCCTTGCAAACGGTGAATGAGGGTACGGTTGCGTTTACAGCGAACGGCAATGACATTTCAGGATGCGCAGCCGTAACGGTTAGCAATGGGGTGGCACAATGCAGCACATCTTTCACTACGGAGGGCACCTACAGTATCGAGGCCGCGTACAACGGCTATACGGGCACGACCAGTTTTGGGCCGAGTTCGGGTACGCTCAGCCAGACGGTGGCCAACAAGACGGAGGTCAGCGATAACGGCAACATGTTCTGCAATCCGGCAGGGCCGACGACTCCGGACACGCAGGGCGCGGCGACGCCCTATCCTTCGGAAATTTTCGTGAGTAACCTCACCGGCAACATTGTGAACATGACAGTGGAACTGAACGGCATCAGCTCGAGCAATCTGCCGTTGACGGATCTGCTGCTGGTGGGGCCGACGGGCGCCACGATTGTTCCCTTTGGGGGTATCGGAGACAACAGCACGATCAGCGGAGTCAATGTCACGCTGAGCGACAGCGCGAGCAGTCTGTTGCCGAGTGGAACGGCGCTCGCAAGCGGCACGTATAAGCCGACTTCGCGCACGCCCGATTTGAGCTTCCCGGCTCCGGCGCCGACTACGTTTGGTTATGCCCAACCCGATGGGTCCACCACGCTGACTTCGGCATTCGGGAACACGAGCCCCAACGGAACGTGGCAACTGTTCGCCATCGCGGACGGCACGGATGGGACCGCGAGTATCAGCGGAGGATGGTGCGTGACGTTCGCCTCGACGCCTACCGTCTCAGTGGCCGGCGCCACCGCCAGTTATGGTTCGACTGCTGGCGTCGCCACGAGCGCGACGTTCACCGGCAGCGGCGGCGTAGCGCCGAGAGGCAACGTGACGTTCTCGGCGCCAACGGGCTCGTTCTCGGCGGCCAGTTGCACCTCAAGTGGCGCGGCGCTCAGTTGCAGCAGTACGTACACCCCCAGCGGCACGCTCGCGCCGAATACCTACACGGGTTACATCACGGCCAGCATCACGGCGGCGGGCAGCTATGACGCCACCTCCGGCACGGCTGCGTTCACGGTAACCCAACAGACGCCAACCGTGGCCGTGACGAACGTGAGCGTAGGCTCGGAAGCTTACGGGAGCGGTACCGGGACCACGGTCACCGCGACGCTTTCATGGACGGGAAGCGGGGTTGCGCCCAGCGGTGGGTTGAGCTTCAATTCGACGGCGGGCGGCAGTTTCGGCTCGGCGAACTGCAGCGGCACGACGAGTCCGATCTCGTGCACGGCGACGTTTACTCCCACCGCGACGGATGCGCCGAACACATATACGCTGAGCGCCAATTTTTCGGGCGACACCAACTACGGGACGGCGAGCAGCACGCAGACAAACAACTTCAGCATCGCTAAGAATAGTTCGGTCTCGTTGAGCATCACGAACGTCTCCACCACCTACGGGTCGACCACGCCCGTTTCCGTATCCACACTGGTCTCATGGACGGGCGGCGGAAGCGCGCCTACGGCGGGAGATGTGAGCATCGGTTTCGTGGGCAGCGGGACGTCGATCGGCGGGGCGGTGGGGTCGACAAGCTGCGGCGCAGTTTCCGGCGACTCGATGACCTGCTCGGCGATGTATACGCCGAGCGGAAGCCTGGGCGGGGGCGCGTACACGTCGCCCACGTATAACACGCTGAAGGCGGTTTTCTCCGGCGACGCGAATTATGCGAATGCAGGTTCGGCCGCCGACACGGTAACGGTCGATCAATCGCCGGCGATCACGAGCGCGAACAATACGACGTTCACGGCGGGCGCGGCTGGATCGTTTACGGTGACAACCACGGGCTTCCCGACGCCGAGCATCATGGAAAGCGGCGGGCTGCCGGGCGGTGTGATGTTCGTCGACAATCACGATGGCACGGGAACACTGAGCGGAACACCGACGTCTGGCGGCCTCTTCAGCATCAGCTTCACGGCAACTAATGGTGTGGGCTCAAATGCGGTGCAGGCGTTTACGTTGACCGTCGATCAGGCGACGGCCTTTACCAGCGCGAACAGCGCCGTCTTTACGATTGGTGTGGCTGGTTCGTTTACGGTAACTACAGTGGGCTACCCAACTCCCAGCCTAACGGAGGCGGGCCATATTCCAACCGACCTCTCGTTCCACGACAACGGGAACGGGACGGCCACGCTGTCGGGAACTCCGCTGATATTTGTGGGCGGCGATTTCCCGATCACCATCACGGCGAAAAACGGCATTGGTTCGCCGGTGACGGAGACCTTCATTATTATTGTCCAGCAACCGCCCAGTTTCACGAGCGCGAATAATGCGGTGTTCGTGTATGGAGTGCCGAACTCTTTTACGGTGACAACTTCGGCGTTCCCAACGGCGAGCATCCACGAAGCGGGCACGCTGCCGCCGTGGCTGACCTTCGTCGATAACGGAAATGGCACGGCCACGCTCGCCGGGACGCCGAGCTATGTCTCCGGCACATTCGCGCTTGTGCTCACCGCGACCAATGTCGTGGCAACAGCTACACAGAACTTCACGCTCAGTGTGTCGGGATTGAATCTGTCGCCGTCGAATCCGAGTTTCGGCTTCGTGTATTTGAACAGTTCGCACACGTTGCCGGTAACGGTCACGAACGTGGGTTCGACTAGCGTCAGCATCAGCGGGGTGAGCATTACGCCTGGTACGGCGAACGCGACTGCCTACACAGCCGTCAACCATTGCACAAGCCCGTTGAAGTCGGGCAAGAGTTGCATTATCGATGTCACATTCAAGGCCGACGCCGAGGGTACGCTGACGGCGACGCTGAACCTCATGGATAATGCGGTCGGCATGCCGCAACACGTAGGGCTGACCGGCAATGTGATCGACCCGGTTGCGCAGTTCAGTCCGACGAAGCTGGCTTTTGGGACAGTGACCGTGCACAGCAGTAAGACCTTGCCCGTGCAACTGACCAACAGCGGTCAGACGCCGCTCGACATCAGCAACATCTCCATCGGCGGGACAGATGCGGGCGACTTTTCGCAGACGAACAACTGTCCGGCGATCCTGGCGGCTGCGGGGAGTTGTACGATCTCGGTCACCTTCGATCCAACGGTGAAGGGAGCACGCACTGGGACGTTGATCGTTACTGACAATGTGGCGAGCGGACAGAGCACGGTTGCGCTGACGGGGACGGGGCACTAAGGGGCCATTCAGCATAGAGCGACTAAGACATGGCGAGATCTCGCGATATCCCGCAGCGGAAGCCGCAGAAACGGGCTTCGAGACCGTTGAGGCTCGACTGAACAACCATACTGACTGCGGCATGGGAGGCCGTCAGTATGGCGTCGGAAGACATCTAAACGACCCAAGGCAAGATCGACAATCGGGAAATCGTGGCATTTTATACCTCGATATTGGGGCTATAATTGCACCCACGTCCGGTAGGCACTCCATATCGTTCCTATGGCAATCTGATCTGCGATCCGCTAGCTGGCCAATTAGTGCTTTCCATATACTTTGCCGACCGTGGCACAGCGTGTTGTTAAGTTTATTTTGTTGTTCGCATTCGATTCCTCTCAGGCTACCGTAAGTTTGTCGGAGACGTCTAACGTGACAAGTTGAAATTGGAGATCATGACCACAGTTTTTAGGATCCTAGGATCCATATCATTGTTGTCAGCGCTCATACTTGCGGGATGCGGAGACAGCGCCAGCTCCGCGCAGGCATCGCGCGGCAGCGGAGCGATTGAAAGGCCGCGCGACACCTCCGCCGTGCCCGTCACGGTCGCCCAAGTCGAACGGAGCACGATTCCGGTGCAATTACACACCATTGGCGCCGGCCAGGCCTTCAAGACCGTCTCCGTAGAGTCGCAAGTTGCCGGTATCGTCAAGGAAGTGAATTACAAGCAAGGTCGGTTCGTCCGCCAAGGAGATTTACTGCTCACGCTCGACAAGAGGCCTTTTCTCGCCGCCCTCGATCAATCCAAAGCGGCGCTCGCTAGGGACAACGCGCAGGCCCAACTCGATCAGGCGGAACTTGAGCGCTATGAAGGGCTCTACAAACAAGGTATTGTCTCGAAAGAGCAGTTTGACCAATATCGGGCAACCTCAACTGCCGCCGAAGCCACTATCAACTTCGATGAGGCCGCCATCCAGACAGCCAAAATTCAGCTTTCCTATTGCTCCATCTATGCCCCCATCAGCGGTGTCACTGGAGCTCAGCTTGTCTATCCGGGGGCGGCAGTAAAGGCCAATGACGTCCCGGTGCTTGTGGTGATCAACCAGGTTTCACCAATCTACGTTAATTTCTCCGTTCCGCAGCAGTACCTCGAATCGGTCAAGAGGCTCATGACGCGCTCTCGTTTACCCGTTCAAGCCACCCCGACGGGAGATTCCAGGCCAGAAACAGGAACTCTGACATTTGTCGATAACACCGTGGATCCGACCACGGGCACCATCGCTCTTAGGGCCTCATTTTCCAATAACGACCAGCATCTTTGGCCAGGCCAGTTTTCCAATGTCCTGCTACGTCTGGGTGAGCAACAGAACGTGCTGGTCGTGCCCTCGCAAGCGGTTCAGGCCGGACAGCAGGGTGATTATGTCTTCGTTACAAAACCGGATATGACCGTTGATGTCCGGCAAGTGAATGTTGGGCAAACGGTGAATAACGAAACCGAAGTTTTGCATGGACTTTCACCCGGAGAAACCGTGGTCACCGACGGGCAAGTGCGTCTAATTCCAGGGACGAAAGTATATTTCGCCAAGGGACTCTGACAGGGCTGGAATCGATGCGATGAATCTCTGCGAACCGTTCATTCGGCGGCCGGTCATGACCAGCCTCGTGATGCTGGCCATTCTTCTGTTTGGCATTCTGGGTTATCGCGACCTTGCCGTCAGTGATCTGCCCAATGTTGATTTCCCGACTATTCAGGTGTACGCCGGCCTTCCGGGCGCCAGCCCCGGAACGATGGCTTCCTCGGTAGCAACCCCGCTTGAAAAACAGTTCA
>JBAQJU010000303.1:0-6726 GCA_049300475.1 Terriglobales bacterium
GTTTGGGATCGAGAGCCACTTCGAGCAGGGTCTTGGCGCTGGCGTGGAACAGGAGGTCGTAGATCACTTTTTTGTTCTGCAAAGCGAGCGGCGCCAGTTCCCGCGGCAGAGTGAAAACGACATGCACGTAAGGGGTAGGGAGCAACTCGCGACGGCGCGCCTCCAGCCAACGGGCGGGCATTGCCCTGGCATTTTGGACAATGGCGATTGCGACACGAGTTGTAAGAGATGGCGGAATGTGCGCAGCGGGAACACTGGTCGCGATGACCGCCGAGCGCGGCCGTGCGGCATCGTGCGATGGCCAGCAGCACTTTCCGGTGTTGCCAGGTCATCCAATGGCGACTGCGTTCGAGGAATGATTGCCCCGCGATGCGAACGAGGTCGGCCATCTCCAAGAGAGGCCGGTTCATTTAGGGCGTTCGCTGTGGCGGGCGGTTTTCCTTCCCCGGCGACAATGCGAGCGCGTCCAGCGGGCTTGCGGTGGCGCTGAGCTGGCGTTTGGAAAGATGCAGGTAGAGGGTTGTTTCTTCCAGATCGTGGTGCCCCAGCAACAACTGAATGGTGCGCAGGTCAATTGCTGAGTTCCGCACCATTAGTGCTCAGCACGAGCGTCGTCGAAGTTGCTATCGCTGCTCTCGACCTATCAGGACATTAAGGAGGAGACTGCGGCTGCTCTCCTCGCGAACGAATTGCTTTTGGACAAACTTAAAAAGTCGAAGGACGACCGCCAGTTTAAGGAGTTCGTAGATGCTGCCTTAGTCGCTGAAAATTCCACGCTGCTCGAAGAAATGATTGCTTTCAAGAAGGAAGCAGAGAAAAAGAGGGCGCAGCGCCAAGAAAAGGAAGCCGAGAAAAAGAGAATAGAGGAGGAACGTGACGAATTGCTTCTCGACAAGGAAGACACGGAGCGCAGGTTGGTGAGCGTCTCCCAAGAGCTTGAAACCTCAAAGTCCGAGTCTGCTGGCGCATTCAAGGCGATGCAGGAAAGCGTTGAAGAAGCGCAGAGGAGAGCATCTGTTTATCAGACCAAGTTCGACAGTTTGCTTTCAGCAGGCAGTATCCTAGTTGCACTTCTGCTGGCTGCATCGCTCATTGTGGGCGCGGAGTACTTGATTCACGTTTTCGACTGGCAGTGGTTGCTAACGCATCCGAATAGCTATGCGCTTCGAGTCGCATTCGACCTCGCCAGCACCTCTTTCTTGCTAGGTCTGTTCAAGAGATCGTGGAGAAAATACTTCTGGTGGGGTTCGGCGGGCTTTGTAGCCCTGCTGCTAGTCGTTGTCGGTCTCTTAGGAGGACCACCCCCGACGAAGTAGGGATTCAACAAGTCCTGTCTAAACGATTTCCGCCTTCAAACCTTCAAACGTAAACGCCCGAGCCCCTGTTCTCGAAGCAGAGTTCTGTCCTCACGTCGAAGGATGAGCGGAACAGCAGGTATCGAGGTTTGCGCTTCATCACGCTGGCTGCCTTCGTTTCACCGCTATGATTTGTGCGGCTTGCGCTTAGCCTTGGTAAATGTGCGCGCCTTTTGCTTCGCGCTCGCGTACTCGTCGCAGCAGGCTCCCCAATCTGCTACGCCGCCCTCTTCTCCGCAGCCCTCACCTTCGCCCACCGTGCTCGCTGCGCCGCCGCAATTCGTCTTCGCCCTGCTACTGAGCACTTCTGCTCAGACTCCGATCGTGCGACTCAGATACGGTGTAATTGCGGATGGCGAGTTTTGCACGCAGGCAAAGAAGTCCGCCTAAACAATGAAGTCCAAGGCAATCAGGTCGCATCGGAAGCATCCTCACCATTGGTTCAAGAGCTTGGCGGGAGGGTTTCGGTGCGCTTGTGAGGCATGGCGCTGCGAGTTTGCCGCAGGAACCAAACAGTGTGACCGTGCGTCCGAGCAGGGTCGCAAATATTGCCTAACTCATCTGGCAATCAATCCGCAGTGATTCTCGTAAAAAACACGAAAGCCCGCCACGTATTCGCCGCAGCAGGCTCCCCAAAACTGCTACGCCGCCTTCTTCTTCGCTGCTCGGAACGCCGCCCAGCGTGCACGTGAAGCTGCCGCGATTCGTCTTCGACCAGCGATGGACATCTTGCGCTTTGGCTTCGGCGCTTGACCATTCTGCTTTGCCCAACGGGCTTTCTGCGCCATGCTGATTTTTCGGCGTGCTGATGCCGACATGGTGCGCTTGCCGGGAACCGATACCGTTTGGGTCGGTTGAGTTCCTTTGTGCGATTGTCCCCTGCCATTCAATGACTCGATCCCAGAAATGATTTCGTCTAACTTTTCAAGTTCAGTCTGCATTCCGCTGCGCCTCGCACGAAGCTCATGCAGAGCATTCTCTAAATTCGACATTCTTACCCCCTCAGGTAATTTGGTAGCGCTTCATTGTAATTGACTGGAGTGACTTGGGGCAGCAGGCGCTGGTTGTAGAGCGGCTAGTGTCATCGTCAACAGATTGCTTCCGATCCTCATTGCTCAGAGGCGGACGCTTTGAACTGGTGACAGTAGCCTATTGCCCTCCGCTAGAATGAGAAACATGGCACGCCTGCGCATCGTGACTTGGAACTGCTGCATGGCTCTTGCCCAGAAAGCGTCGAGTTTATTGGCGCTCAATCCGGACATCGCGGTCGTTCAGGAGTGCTCCAAGAATTCAGTGAATGTTCTCCAGAGCCACGGTTTCTCCGGCTTGTGGTTCGGTGACAACCTAAACAAAGGGCTCGCCGTCTTTTGCAGAAAGGAGTTTACGCTTCAATCGGCGGAAGAACTCTTCGGCAAATGGGTGGTTCCTGTTCTGGTTCATGGAGCCGTGGATTTCAAGTTGCTTGCGATCTGGGCGTGTCCGGTGGGGACGAAGCGTGCCGACAATTACATCGGTGAGGTTCATCGATGCCTCGTGAAACAAAGCGGGTGGTTCCACCACGCGCCCATCGTCGCCGCTGGAGACTTCAACAGCAATGTGCAGTGGGATGCAAACCGCCCCGGAAGGAACCACACCGAAGTAGTGCGTTTACTTGAAGGCCATGGTCTGATCAGCGCGTATCACGCTCGCCACGGGGAGAAGCAGGGAGCGGAAACGCAGCCTACGTCTTTTCTCTACCGCCATCCGGATAGACCATTCCACATCGACTACGTATTTTTCCCGAAAGACTGGAAGCTGCGAACAGTTGAGGTCGGGTCGTTCCGAGAATGGGGACATCTCAGCGACCATGTTCCGGTGGTGGTTGATGTAAGTATCGGGAGGAGCAGAACATGCCCTTAAGCGACTTTCGCCAATCGCTCACCGCCGCCGACCCGCCAGACGGACAGAGCAGCGGTGAAACACTTGAGCACCGCATCCTCAATCTGCGCATACGTCGCTTCAGCGGGGAGCGTGCATACGTTGGCAAGAGCGATTGCTTCGCGCTCATCCAGCGTGTACGAGAAGAACTGCATCTCCGTGCGCGTCAGCGGACGGGATACCATGCCGTGGTCTTGCTCGCTCGCCGCGCCGGTTAGATGACGCATGTCGCACCGAAGTTATCCATCGTGTCCTCCCCCAGACTTGGCAGACCACCATCGACGGAAGCCTTTGTGAAAGGGAAAATTGGTTACATCGACTCCTTCACGATTTCGAGTATCGCCATCGCCATCCTCCTGAGCTTTCAACATCGTCAGCGTGATCATAGCGTCCCCTCGATGTCATGGAGTTCATCTTCCAGATCGTCACACTCCCGGTTGTTGCGTGCCTGCGCGGGCGTCTCCCTGTGCGTGGCAGGCTTCTGCTTGCACAGCACACGTAGGGCTAAGATCAGGATGATCAGCGTACCGATGGCGCTCATGCTCTCCCCCGCAGCGTATCGCGGCAGACATCCAGCGAAATACTCGACCTTGACCTGCCCGTGCGCCTGCTCGTAGACATTCACTAGCGCGGCGATGACAATGGTTTCGATCTCGTCTGCTCAGGCTGTTCAGTTTTCAAGTCTCCATCTTCAGAATATCCACGGCGTTGGGGTTTTGCTAGACAACGAAGGTCACCACTGGCAGGAGTTACTTACGCCGCGCACGAGCCTGAGATTGAAATCACAATTTGGAGACTGGGTAGCCTTTTCAGGTTCTCGAAGCTCGTGTAGCTGCTTAGCGGATAGCTTGATACCGCCACTAGGGCTGAGCAAGTCGGGAGTAACGGTGTCTTGGGCACCTCTCGTAATGACACATCCGTGCTGTATCGCACGATGGCCGACGAACTATATGCTGACCTCAAGTTGACCTTCAACATTCCACGCTCGTGGCCAGTGCTCGTCCTCGACGATAGCGAAGATCGCATCTCGTGGTTCCGGCAGCGACTTCACAATGTCAAGTTCGCCAAAACGAGCACGGCGGCAATCGATCTAATCTCCCAACATAATGTTAAGGTTGCCTTCCTAGATCACGATCTGCACTGGATGGATGCTGGATTTCCCAACCGACAGCATGAAAATGGCAAAGAAGGCGCTCGTTATCTTGCAATCCACGCGTTCGACGGACTTGTGGTGATCCACTCTCGCTCCGAACAAGCGGAAGTCATGGGGAAGATTCTGCCGCAAGCCAAGGTTTGCCAGTTCGGAGACTTTGATATCAACGAATGCTCCGAATAACACGTGCTGAGGTTCTGGCTCCCTCACGTAATACCGTGCGAGTGCGGGTGTGGGTGTTAGAGCGATCAATGAACTACAGCCAATCATCGGGCTAGACTGACGGCAACACCTCACGTCGAAACGGGCGGGGATACAGTGCCATTCAAGAATGTCATCTACCAGCTATCCCCTGTCCGCAGCTATGAGAGACGGCTTTGTGAAAGAACCAGCCGTGGCTACGAGAGAGAACTTCAAAAAGGACAATTACGATGACGCTGGTCTCGAAAAGCTAAAGCTGGGGGACGGGGTTCGAGTCCACGAAAACAGCAAAGTTGAGTTGGAGGTTTTCGCCAGAGACAATGGGAAGCCCATCGTAAAACCGTTCATGCTCATCGTCGCCAAGGACACAAATCATGCGGACGATCTGCACAAGATCATCGAAGATGAGTCCTTTTTCGGCGGTCGCTACAAGGGCAAGGTCATCACGGTTCACTCCAACCTGAAGGGCGAAGAGAAGGACGAAGAGAAGGACGAAACCGTGCAACAACTTCTGTCGGTCGAGAGCCGGGATAACCCGACGGAAATCGTGATCCACGTCAACATGCTCAAAGAGGGTTGGGATGTAACCAACCTCTACACAATCGTCCCGCTGCGGGCAGCGAACTCCAAGACATTGGTAGAGCAATCAATCGGAAGAGGACTGAGGCTGCCTTATGGCAAGAGGGTCGGCGTGGTGCCGGTAGATCGCCTGACCATCGTCTCTCACGACCATTTCCAAGAAATCATTGATGAGGCGAACAAACCGGACTCGATCATACGAACGGGCGTTGTGATTGGGCGTGACAGTCCCGACCGCGATCTGAAGGTCGTCGAGATCGCCCCGGTGATTATCGGCAAAGTTGCCGGGGATGCTTCCGCGCTCGAACAGAAGCCCCTCTTCAATACAGAAAGAGAGAAGGCAGTAGCAAAGGCGACTTTGGAGGTCATTAAGCAGTTCGAAAGGCTGCCGAGTTCAAACGGACTGAGGTCCTCAGACACTCTGAAAAAACTGGTTGAGAGAGTTCAATTGTCGGTGGCACCCGTACAAGGCGAACTTGCGGGGGTTACAGAACAAGTCAACGTTGCGGAAGTTGTGGCGAAGACCGTCGATCTCTACATCGAAAGCACCATCGACATCCCGAAAATCGTTGTTCTGCCGAAAGGCACGGTTACAGCGGGATACCGCGACTTCGATCTTGACCTGAAGGGAGTGCATCTCCAGCCCGTTGCGAAGGACATTCTGATTGCCACCTGAACGACCATGCTCAATACCGCCTAATCAGTGGGGACGGAATCATTCCAGAGGAAAGACTGGAAGACTACCTCGTTAGAGGGCTAGTCGATTTCGATGACGTGAATTATGACGAGCACGCTGATCTTCTCTACAAACTCGCAGGAGAGATGGTGAAACATCTTCAGTCGTATCTGCCTAGCGAGGACGATGTTAGGAACGTGCTGCAATACCATCAGGCTCCGCTGGTGAACATCATTCACTCGCAGATGCACGAACACTATGAAGAAACGGCGGGCGAGTACGAAGCGCACGTGACCAAAGGCTTCACAACACTCCGCCCCGGCAGCTAGCCAACCCGCCAGTTCCCAGAGACGCTGAGACTCGAATTGTTCGTTGTAAACGACGATGCGCCCATGCTCCCCCAGAGCCTCGCAGAGTGAAGAGACCCACGAGCAAACACTGCCCTAAGTGCCAAGACCGTCACGGGGTTGACCTGTGGCTCGGCGTAGATAAATTGGCTCAATTCAGAGAAACAGTAAAAATCTGAGCTTCACAGCCGTATACCCTCCGCCGATCCTCTGACACTGTTCGTCTTCGATAGTTCAATCCCATGAAAGGCATTCAGACCGACTTCCCGGAATTACTGCTGCGGAGGCGTGGTGGTAGTGGTCGTTGTCTCACTACGCTCCCGCTGGGGTGGGGTCGTGGTTGTAGTCGTTGTTTGCTTCTCCTTCTTCACCTTCTTGTGATGGTGCTTGTACTTCGTGGTGCTCTCGTTCGTCTGAGTGGTTTGGGTTTGCGGCCGATCCGGAGTCTGCGTCGTCGTGCTGGTGGTGGATTGCGTAGTGTCCTGTGCCATTACTGGC
>JBAQJU010000304.1:0-23588 GCA_049300475.1 Terriglobales bacterium
GGGATCCCTTCCCGGACCGAATACCTTCAACCCGATCAATGCGTTCGCGGATCTTGAAATTTTTGACAATGTATCCAAGACCATAGGGAAACACACCTTACATTTCGGACCGCAGATTCGCATTAACCGGAATAATGAGTGGCTGCGCCCGCAGCAAACCTATGACTACGCTGCCGAGAGCCCGCACCAGATCTCCGACTTGGAAAATAACAACGTTTTCGTTCTGCAAAAAATCGGATACCCGGGATTTGTTGGTAACCGCAATTCCAATTGGGATTTCTACTTGCAGGATGATTGGAAGGTGTCGAGGACCCTTACCGTGAACCTGGGACTGCGCTACGACTACAACACTGTCTGGGCCACGGGTGCTAACCAGGGGCAGAATTTCGATGTGGCCACGCAATCCTTTCTCCCAATCAACCAAGCCGCATACACGGCGCCGAAGGGCGACGTAGCGCCTCGGGTCGGTTTTGCCTGGGACCCCTTCGGCAAAGGGAAGACCGTCATTCATGGATACGCCGGAATATTCTACAACCCAATGCACTTTAACTTCGCCACCACCACCAACGTGCCCGCGCTCGCCAGTTACAGCGTCAATGTTTTCCAGGCGATTTTTGCTAATCCCCCATTTTCGATCAATTATCCTTCCCCCAATCCTCCTCTGATCGCTGGATCACAAAACGTCAGTGCATTTCCTCAAAATCCTAAAGACCAGGTTTCCAATAACTGGTTATTCGGCATCGAGCAGGAAGTGGCGCATAACACGATTCTGACGGTGAATTACGTCGCCAATAACAGCCACCACATGCAGGCTGGCATCGATTTCGCTGCCCTTAATGCTAACCCCCAAAACGCCTTCAGCGGCGTTCGTCAGCTTTTGAATTTTGCTAATGAAAACGTCGATGCCGACGGCCTGGGTTCGAACTACAGTGCGCTGCAAGTAAAGCTGCGCCGGAGCGTGGGAAATCTTACCTTCGAAACGAACTACACCTGGTCCCACGAGTTCGACGATATGATGAACTTTCTCAGCCCCGGTTTCGAGAGTCCGCTGAATCCCAAGATCGATCGTGCCACCGGAGATTGGGACGTGCGTCACAATCTGACCGGCAGCGTGGTTTACAGCATGCCAGATCTGAAGGGCTCCAGCTCTCTGGTCCGGGGAGCGCTGGGCGGGTGGCAAACCTCGGGCATTCTACAAACTCGCTCCGGCCTTCCCGTGAACGTCACGCTTCTGAGTGGACTTTTTGGCAATCCCGAGCGTCCCGACTATGTGCCAGGTCAGCCATTGTGGGTTTCCGGCCATAGTTGGCCGAGTTCGAGCTATAACATCCATGCTTTCACACCCAATCCGGCTTATGACGGGACACCGGGTGAGAACCTGGGAAATGTTGGGCGCAACTCTCTGACAGGGCCTGCCTTCTTTCAGTTCGACCTCTCCGGAATGAAGAACTTCCCGATTGGACAGAGGATGAAGCTGCAATTTCGAGCGGATATTTTCAACATCTTTAATCATCCGAATTTTGAGAACCCCGACGGCGGTATCTGCATGGCACTCACCGGGCCCCCGCCAGTTTGCACCGCCAATCCTTTCTTCGGGGTCAGTTCCGCAACTGTCGCCGGCGCGGACGGAACTCAGATCGGCGGCGGCACCAACCGCCAGACACAATTCTCCCTAAAATTGATTTTCTGACATGCGAGGGGGTCAACCAGGGCGGCAACAAAAAATCGTTGCCGCCATGTTTTCAGGCGGACACAAGTCCGAGGGTCAATGTCGAAGGCATATATTTCCAACTATGATAAATATCCCGTAGTTCCTGTCTCCGACTCGCGCGACGGCTGTGATGTAGGATGGCCGGCCATTGGGCGACGGCTAAAGGCTTGTGTGCGGCCGGGCCGTTTCGTGGTTTGCATCGAATGTTATCCGGGCTGTTTCGAAAAAGAAATAGAGCAAGAATTAGTCTGCGCGCTCGAACCGCAATGCGTACTACGAGCGAATGAGTGTTACCTGCCCGAAAGCACCATTCAAGCCTTGTGCGCGCACGATCTGGGTGATGATCCAGTCTTTGCCTTCATGGGCAAATATGAGCTCTCCGAATTTCTGGACGAGCGAGCGCTCGCGAAACCAAGAAGTTGCTTGAGCCAGGCCACGGGCCTGACCCTTGTCATGGGCACGGGAGCGGCGCTTCTCGCAGAAGAATGGGATCTGCTCGTCTACTGTGACATGGCGAGATGGGAGATCCAGCGGCGCCAGCGGGCGGGCGAGGTGGGCAACCTCGGCTTTCAGAATTTGACGGAACGTCCGCAGCTGAAGTATAAACGCGCATACTTCGTCGACTGGCGCGTTGCCGACCGCCAGAAGAAAGCACTGATTTCAAGAATCGACTTTCTGCTGGATACCAATCAGCGCGACGCACCCAAGATGATTACAGGTAGCCAGCACCTGCAAGGCTTGAAGAATGCCGCGCATCGTCCTTTCCGGGTGGTTCCATTCTTCGATCCCGGGCCGTGGGGCGGACAATGGATGAAGGAAGTTTGCGACCTTCCGCGCCAGGCCGAGAATTACGCATGGTGCTTTGACTGCGTACCTGAAGAGAACAGCCTATTGCTCGGTTTTGGCGACCTAAAGGTGGAGATTCCATCCATAAACCTGGTCTTCCAGCATCCGCATGAACTTCTGGGCGAGGCGGTGCATGCGCGTTTTGGAACCGAATTTCCCATCCGCTTCGATTTTCTGGACACGATGGATGGCGGCAACCTTTCTTTTCAGGTGCACCCACTGACCGAATACATTCAGCAAGAGTTTGGCATGCACTATACGCAGGATGAGAGTTACTACCTTCTGGATGCCGGGGAAGGAGCGTGCGTTTTTCTCGGATTAAAAGAGAATATCGATGGAAAGCAGATGACACAAGAGCTGTTGCAGGCACAGGAAGGGACGCTGCAATTTGACGCGGACAAGTACGTCAATCGATTTCCCGCGAAGAAGCACGATCACTTCCTGATTCCGGCCGGAACTCCCCACTGCTCTGGCAAGAACAGCATGGTGCTTGAAATCAGCGCGACGCCCTACATCTTCACCTTCAAGATGTGGGACTGGGGACGGCTCGGCCTGGACGGCACTCCGCGACCGATCCATCTGCAGCACGGCTTTCGAAATATCCAGTGGGACCGGACCACGCGTTGGGTCGAAAAAAACCTCATCAATGTAATCGGGCCGGCCGCTGAAGGTGCCGGCTGGCGGGAAGAGCGCACCGGACTTCACGAACGTGAATTTATTGAGACGCGGCGGCATTGGTTCACGGCGCCGGTCCCGCACTCCACGAATGGGGGTGTGAACGTGCTGAACCTTTGTGAAGGACGAGAAGTGGTGGTTGAGAGCCCAACTGGAAAGTTCCCGCCGTTCGTCGTCCACTACGCGGAAACCTTCATTATTCCCGCTGCGGCGGGCGACTATGTGATACGGCCCCATGGTCCGTCCGAAGGGCAGAGGTGCGCCACGATCAAAGCCTACGTGCGCACGAATCCGTAGCAAGCGTTGTCACCTTACTCTTTAAAGAGGGACTTCGTGAAATCAGCTCATCGTTTTTGTCTCATTATTCTCCTCGTTGGGTTGTGTTCTCTTCCCGCTAATTCTCAAGACAAAACGGCGACGATGTCGGCAACGGCCCGCTGGACTTCCATCGTCGGTGAGCAATATCAGATCTTCCCCGATATCACTTACGGCGTAGCAAACAATTTCGCTCTGAAGCTCGACGTCTGGCAGCGCAAAGACGCCAGGGCGCCGGTGCAGACGTTGATCTATTACCACGGGGGCGGCTGGATTTTCGGCGACCGGACCGGCTCTACGCTTCTTTTGCTGCCTTATCTGGAGATGGGCTGGAATGTGATTAACGTTGAATATCGGATGGCGAGCGTTTCGCCTGCCCCGGCCGCCGTCGAGGACTGCCGGTGCGCTCTTCGCTGGGCGGTGAGAAATGCGAAACAGTACAACATCGACATCGATCGAATCGTTTTGACGGGCCATTCCGCGGGCGGGCACCTGTCTTTGATCACAGGGATGCTGCCGGAGAGAACCGGCCTCGATAACAATTGCTACGGGACTGAGAAATTGAAAGTTGCCGCGATCATCAACTGGTACGGCATCAGCGACGTGGCCGATCTGATCCAGGGCCCCAACCTGAGAAGCTACGCGATGATGTGGATGGGCAGTCAACCCGATGCACTGACGATTGCAAAACGGGTCTCTCCCCTCACTTACGTTCGCGCCGGACTGCCGCCGATCATGAGCATTCATGGGGATGCCGATCCTGTTGTGCCCTACCAGCAGTCAGTGAGGCTGCACAAGGCGCTCACGGCGGCCGGCGTTCCGAACGAATTGGTAACGATTAAAGGGGGCGGCCATGGGCAGTTCAAGGAAGCAGAACTGGAAGATGCCTATGGGAAGATACACGCATTCCTGCGCGCGCAAGGCCTGCTTCGCTAGACCGAGTGAGATCGATTCCCGAGTTCGAGCCTGATTTCGTCGTTGTTGTCTCCTCTCAGAACGAGAGTGCGGCCTAATTGTCGTACATCTTTTATTTGCGTCCACTGCGGGGGCACCGGATGGAGAAATAACTCATATTGTGCTTCCCGTTGCGAACCTCCGGGAAGCGAGGCAAGCACGGGCGTATCGAACAGACTGCCCATTTTACGGGCGTCCGCAAGTCCCAGCGGCATAGGACTGGTGCCGAACTCTACGCCGCGAACCCTGGTTCTTCCGCTCCACGGAGCATACTCGCGGGCGCAATTTTCCTCCCAGAGCGCAATCCATGGAAAAACTGTGCGATCAAACGAATATCCGGCAACCAGCGCTTGCCGCCGATTGTGGATGGCCACGAAAGCATTCTCGCGGCCGGGAACGGTGAGCAATGCGGCAACGAAGCCAGTGCGGTCCCGCGTGAACGGCTGCGAAAGATCGACAGACCGACCATCGGTCGACGGTGCATGCGGCCACAGATATTCGGAATTGTTCGACAGGAGTTCGTGGCCCTCATACCCAGCGGGCCAAGTCAGGCCACGAGCACCCGACACGTACAGGGTGGATTCACCTTTCGTGAACAAAGGCTCACCGAACGCCGCGTGCTCCACCCATTGAAATTCGATTTCGTTGCCGCTGAGGTTCCTAACAACTTCTGTGACGCTGGCAGTGAAGGCCTCAGCTGGCAAAGAAACCTCACGGCGGAAATGCAGACGGAGAACCGGAAGTGTAACCTCCATGGCGAGTTCCACAGAATGATCGTCCGAAGCCAGAGAAGAAACTTTCCACTCCGCGCTGGCGGCTTCGCCATGCAAGGCCAGCCCTTGCTCAGCCTGAGCCGGTGAGGGCATTCCGAAGTAGCCGAGGGCGAGTGCGTGGCCGGTGTAGCCAGATAGGAACCTGCCTACGGGACCATCCCCATAGAGTGCGGCGTGTTCAGTCTCAGAAAATATCTGCGGTTCGATCATCGGCCAGGGGGCTTCCCAGAGAGCATTGATGGGAGAACCGCAGAGGCGAAAATCCGCAATGTGCCCGCCTCCGGCGAGCATCGTAAGCTCGACCAGGCCATTCGATAGACGGTATGCCCGGCGATTCTTCCATTGAACGGCATGGGCGGAGCACCGCGGCATTTCAGATGCTCAGCCCGCCATCAATGGCGAAAGCCACGCCCGTCACAAATTCGGCCGCCGGGGACACCAGATAAAGTGCGGCCTGCGCAATTTCTTCTGCGGTTCCGAATCGACCCATTGGCTGGCGCGCGATGAAGCCCTTCCGGGCTGTCACAGGATCAGGAAATGCGGCGAGGCGCTGCGCAAGCGATGGCGTCTCGACCGTGCCGGGGCACAGGCAGTTCACCCGAATATTGTCGCTGACGTAATCGAGCGCCATTGATTTTGTCAGTCCAATCACGGCCGCCTTGGTCGCCGTATAACACGCCCGATCCACGACGGCACGCAAGGCGGTCGCGGAGGCGGTATTCAGGATTACTCCTCCACCCTGTTCCTTAAATTTTGGAATAATCGCATGACAGAACAGGTAGATGCTTTTAACGTTGATCGCCATGGCGCGGTCCCATTGTTCTTCGCTGATCGCTTCAACCTTGCCCACCGGAACGATGCCCGCATTGTTGAAAAGGATATCGACGCGCCCGAATTGTTGTATCGCGGAGTGGAGCGCATTGTGCACGTCATGCAGTTGACTGACGTCTGCAGCAACCGCAAGGGAGTTGCCGCCTGCTTCCCCGATCTCACGGCAAATCTGCTCCAGACGTTCGCGGTCGATATCCACGGCGACGACGTTCGCTCCTTCGCGCGCGAACAATGCGGCGGAGGCGGCACCGATTCCGGCGGCCGCGCCGGTGATGATGGCCGTCTTGCCCTGAAGTTTCATTTGTGGGTCGCGGCCCCCGTGCCGCCCTCCTGAAAACCCATACCGCCGGTCGGCACGAGCATGCCACCATCCACCAGCAGAGCCGCTCCGGTAATGAAAGAAGCCATCGGCGAGGCGAGATAAACGATGGAGTCGGCGACCTCCTCGGCCCTGCCGATGCGGCCCAAGGGATGCATACGATCGCAGGTTTGTATCACTTTCTCGGGATCATCTGACAGACTGGCAGCCCAGCGGAGCATGGGAGTGTCGATCGCCCCGGGGCAAACGCAATTGACGCGGATGCCCTTCCGCGCAAAATCCAGCGACATGGCCCGTGTGAGACCCAGCAGGCCGTGCTTCGAAGCCACGTAGGCCACGGAATTGCCGATTGCAGTCATGCTCTGCACCGAGCCAACGACCACGATGGCGCCGCCGCGTTTGGCCATGTGGGGAACGACAAACTTCGAGACCAAAAAACAACCCTTCAGATTGATCCCCATCAACCTGTCCCAATCTTCTTCCGGAGTGGTCACCACGTCGCCATAGAGCTGGATGCCAGCGTTGCTCACCAGGATATCGATGTTCGCGTATTTGCGGACGACGGCCTCGACGGCCTGCGAGACCTCGGCGCTGCTACTCACGTTGCACGGAAAGAAATCGCAGGTTGTACCACCCTTCGCGATTGAGGCCGCGCTCTTGTGCCCCGCGTCACGGTCGATGTCGAAGATGGCGACAGTCGCTCCGAGACCGGCAAGCTTTCGCGCCGTGGCTTCCCCAATGCCGATCGCACCACCAGTCACGATGGCGACTTTGCCCGTGAAATCAATGTTCATTTGGCGTCACCTTGCCTGATGTGCGGAGTAGTGCGAAGCCTGAGGGTGAGTACCTGAAATGGTCTGAATGGAACGCTGAGATCATCTCCATTCGTTTTGAGTTCGGCCTGGTTCTCCTCCAGCAAATCGCAACGCCATGCCCGCTCGAATGTCAGGTATTGACTGTGAATCTTTATCTCCGGCGATTCACCCGCGGTCTCTTGTAGCCGCAGGATCGTTCCATCGCCGTCTTCCGCCCGTTTCCACGTCAACAGAGTTATATCGGGGTTGGCAATCTCAAGTAAGCTCGCTTCCCGCGGCGGCAGCTGCGAAATGTCCTGCGAAGCCGCAAGGTAATCGTGTTCCAGAGGGGTGAGGGCCTCTAACCCGAAACGCGTCAGCGATTGAGGATCGAATCCGCCATTGCTGGTGATGGCGTAACGAAAGGTGAAATCGCCGCCTTGCCAGGCAGGGAAGTTCGTCCCCCAATAGTTGTTCATGAGCCAGGAAAAAATCCCGCTGCTTTTCGGCTTGAATTCTGCGGGCCAGTTGCCACGAACAATATCTCCGAAGGCGACGAGGGGAGCGTCGAGCGGAACGACCGCCGCAGTCAATTGGGGATTGTATACCGCGGCCCAGGTGGTGGGCAGGTACCATTCGCGGCTTCCCCCTGCGAGCTCGTCTTTCGCCGGATTTACCCACGCCGCCTGCGATCCGTACGTGAACTCCGGACTGTTTATGGCAAAAGGAAAAGCTATGTACGCCGACTCCCTCGAAAGTACGCGGTCCTTATGCAAGCGATAAGTAATACGAACCTCTTTCTTGAAGTTCGGCAACAGGATTTCCGTCTGAATGGAAGGAGTATTCGGTGCAGAGGAACTAAGCGTAGCGACAATTCCGATCGGGGTCCTCTTCGCGGAAAGCATGATCCCCTGCGCCGGATCAACAGTTAACGCTGGAGGGAGCAATCCGGCTCCAAAACGGTACAACGAGTTTTGGGGATAGCTGTCGCCACCGGTCACGTAAAGATACTGGCCAAATTTGTACGGGCTCGAAGGATCGACTAATTCACGCCCGAGATCCTTGTCGAAGAGGCTCGCGATTGATCCGGATGATGGATCGAGCGTGATTCGGTAGAACTTGTTCTCAACGATATTTCCCCGGACTTCCGCTGAGGGAGCTGCTGGCTCTTTCGCGACCGGCTTGATAGTGTACAGCCTATATCCCACAGCGGGCACAGCAACAGCCACGAAACGAACGCGAACATTGCCCGGTCCGAATCCCGGTAGCGAAATTCCTTTGCCCTTCCAGAGTATTTCCAGTGGAACCTCAGCGCCGGTCGAGGGATCGACGAGCACAGTTCCGTCCGGCAAGTCGGTCTCCACGATACCGGTGCGGGGCCAGTTCAAGGAATTGAAGACCGCAACAGAATTTTCTCCGGCCTTTACCAGTGCCTCAAGCTGCGCCCACTCGCGCTGAATCGACTCGCTAATATCGTCTCGCGCCCGCGTTACCCGAGAGCGCTTGAGTGCGATTTGGTCTTCAGCCTGCTGACTCTCCGGCTGAGTTGTGGCTCCCACGTAGGTCCACGTGTGCTCGTCATACAGCAGTTCGTTATGCCACGCATCGTCGAGTACGCCTTTGTCAGGACGCACGCGCGGGTCGATCGAGGAAACCGTAGAGCCCAGGATCTCAGCCGTTGCGATGCGGTGCTGGTTTTCACGGTGAATGGCGGTGTACGCAGCGTCGGAGCCATAGCCGTCCTCCCAGTAGGGACCGAAATCACCACGAAACACCGGGAAATTGCCCTTCCACTCTTGCTCGATCCTTTGCATCGCGGAGTGCACGGTCGAAAACTCGAATCTGGGCCAGGCATACTCTCGGCGGAAGCTTGAAACGATCTCACTCTGCTCTTTCGCCAGCGGAGTATTCTCGAGCTGCGTGCCAAAGATAATTGCGGTACTGGCTGTATAGTCAGGACGTGTATAAGCCTGCAGAAAAACCGGCAGCGAATCGCGAATCGATTCCATTCGCCACGGGCTCCCAAATAATGTGTGAGCTTGCAGGTATGCCCGCGAGTACCACATCAGCACGCGGCCGCCGTCCGGTCCTTCCCAGTAGAACGGCGACTTTTCATTCCAGCGCCCCAGCAGCATCACGGGAGCTCGCCAGCTGTTGCTGGCAGCCACAAAATACTTGATACCCGCATCATGCAGCACGGAGGCGTAGCCCCACGTATACGAGGGAACATCCACAATCTGCGCCGCATCCGCCACCGGCAATTTGTAGTCGCGGGCGAGATGGTGCTGACCGTAGAAAGAGCGAGCCAAACCTTCCCACGACGCGTTCCCGGTATGTTGATTGGCAAATTCCGGCGGGATGACGATGCTTCCTGCGCGAACATGTTCGAGAAATTGCTGCCGCGCCTCCGAACTTCGTCCTCTCAGATACTGGTCGGCGACCCAGCTCCCGTCTAGCGTCCAGCGGAAGGTGGGCGTCCCTCTAATCAACTCCATGGCCTGGTCGATCGATTGCGAGTGGAGCTCTGCTACTTTCGCCGGATAATCGGTGAATCCTATGTCGAGATGTTCGTGCGGTATGAGAGCGATCGTCCACTTCTTCGCCGGTTCTATCTTCGTAGCAGCGGCGTAGAGCTTCCCCAGGTGCACCGTGCCCTCGGTGGAACCGCTCCATTCCGGAACTTCAAACTCGAGCCGCGCCTCGCCGAACTCGTTCTCTGTGGTGAAAAGCCTGCTCCAGGAATGGCTGGCGACCCGAAATTCTACCGAGCCACTTCTCGGAAGCCTGGAAGAGGCGATAAAAACATCCACCAACTCCGCCATTCCCGGCTTCGTTTCACGATAGAAGATGGTCGGCTCAATTTGGGCAGTGAATGTATTTGAATCATATCTGCCCGCATCATCCTGCACGAACTCAAGTGCATCGTAGATCAGGCCGGTGTGTCCGGGGGCAATTGCGCCGAGAGAGTTTTGCGCAGTGGCGGGGTCATCCATCGCCGTAAGAACGAACGTATTCTCGCCCTTCCGGAGCCATGTTGGTGGAATAGAAATTGATTTCTCGTCTGTAGAGGTCTGCGGAACAAACGTTCCTTCCCAGTCGCCGGCCCGGAAATCCAGCTTGGGATGAAAATAGAAATATCCGGAGTGCCCGTTAACATCGAGCTTTAAGAAGGAGAGACGCGGCGTTTCATACAGGATAGCGATTTTCAGCCGATACACGCCGCGCGGCGCATCTGCCAGCGAAAACCTGATCGTGAACGGATGCACACGCCCGCCAGTTGTTCCGTTAGCGGGTCCAGGCTGAAAACGATACCAATCTTTATCGCTGCTCTGCCCGACCACAAAGACGGGATTATTCTTTGGCTCGGTGTAATCGATGTCCTGACTCTTGAACTCGCCCGAAGAACCGTCGAAAGCACCGATCTTCCAGAGCGTTGTTTGGTTTGCTTGCGCAATCGACGGCAGCATGATTGCTGCCAGCGCACCGGCTATGGCGGCCTTCGCAATACTTTTCATCGTTACCATTTGGGTTGCGTGATTACCGTGCCCCGCCGCCTCGCATCGTCCGTCCAGGCTCCCATCTCATGGCGCTTGGAAAGTTCGTGATAGCGGGCAAGCTTGTCACGGTCCAGTTCCACGCCTAGACCTGGGCCGGTTGGCACAGCCATCGCACCATTCTTGTATTGCATCTTGCCACCCGCAATGATGTCGTCGGTAAGATGGTGGTAATGCGAGTCCGGTGCGAGCACCAGATTCGGCAGGCAGGCCGCGAGGTGAAGCATGGCCGCTTGTGAGATGCCGAACTCCGCGCCGCTGTGCATGCCCACATCCACGCCCATCGCCTCGCAAATCTGTCCCGCAAGCTTGGCGCGGTGAATGCCTCCATACCAGTGCGGGTCGAGCAGAACGACGTCGAGCACATCCTCCATGATCGCGGGCGCAAGATCCTCAAAAGCGAATACCGACATATTCGAGGCCAAAGTAACCCATGGCACTTTTGCGTTGACCCGCTTCATCGCGCGCATCCCCCACACTGGGTCTTCCAGGTACTCCATGTTGAAGTCATGCAGGCGCCGGGCCACATCGACCGCGGTGGTCACCGTCCAGACCGCGTTCGGATCGAGCCGGATGCGGTGCTTCGGAAATGCCTCACGCAGCGCGATGAAAGTCTCGACTTCTTCATCGGGAGGAAGCACGCCGTTCTTGTACTTCAGAGTTTGAAAGCCATACTTGCCAACGATTTCCTTGGCAAACTCGACCATCTGGCGGATGTTTGATATTTCGCCGAGGCCGTGCTCGTTGGCATAGCGATAGAAAAGGTAGGCGGCAAAGGGAACCTGGTCGCGAATGCGTCCTCCCAGCAGGTCGCATACCGGCCGCTTCAAGGCCTTTCCTTGAATATCCAGGATCGCGAACTCAAGCCCGGCAAATCCGAGGACAAAACCAAAAAGCTTGACGGAACTCGGCGCTGCCAGTTTCCACCGGATCCGCTCAAGGTTCATCGGATCTTCCCCAAGCAGTAACGGCCTCAAATCCGCGAGTTGGCCGGCGCGCGTAGCGCCGCTGTAGCACTCACCCAGGCCAGTGATGCCTTCGTCGGTTTCTACCTCAATGATGATGCGCGAGAATCCGGGATGCGATCCGACCGAATAGCGCAAGGGCGCTTCGATCGGAATGAAGGCAGGCGTCCAGCGAACGTCAATAATTTTCATGGAGTCTCCGGCCAACTAGCGCTGGTTCGCAAGCGGTTGTCCCCTGATGCCGACCCGCGCGCGGCAGATATGCCAGCGGCTCAGGTTAGCAAAATACATTTCGTCGAACTTTACGCCGCCGAACGCCACGTTCGTGGGACTGGCAATCATGGTCCCTTCCGCATCCCATGCGAACAGCGAGACAGTACCATCCCGCGCCACTCGATACACATTATGCGAGGCATAACAGGTCACGTACAGGTTGCCGTCTGCGTCCAAAGCCGCACCGTCCGGCACATAGTGCAATCCCGAAGCGTAAACACGCGGTCGTCCGATCGATCCCGGGTTGAAAATTGGCACGGCGAGCACGTTGTCTTTTGTGCTCTGCACGACATATAAGGTCCGCTCGTCGGCGCTCAGCGATAGTCCATTGGGAAATGACAGCCGATCCAGCAGTTGCTCGATCTTTCCATTCGGCCTCAAGACAAATAGAAATCCGTCATCCTTCTTAAACTCACCAGAATCGCTGAAATATAGATTCCCTTCACGATCGAACGCCGAGAAATTCGGACTGCGGAAGCGGTACCGCCCTGCTCTTTCCCAGGAGCGTATCATCTTGCCGGAGCGGTCCAGTCGTATCAAGACGCCTAGTTTGAAGTTGCAAACAAACAGTTCCTGTCGCGCGGAAAAGGTGAGGCCGAGATTGAAGCCGCCAAGCGTGGCGACCGTGCGAACTTTTCCCCGCCGGTTGATCTTGTAGATCTGGCCCAACTCGCCGCCCGCCCAGAGATTTCCGTCCGCGTCAAACGCGAGTCCTTCAGGATGGTCAAGGCCCTCCGCAAAGATCTCGAACTTTTCTAACGGAATTTGCGGTCGCATTCCGGACTCTTTTTGTACAGAATCTTTGTTCTGCTTGTTTGTAGGACATTTGAACATATATAGTGATTTTGGTTTCGGGTCAAGGAAAGGGGATATTCGCGGTGCGGCTCGTTCAATACGCGGTGGATGGCGAAAGTCGACTCGGAGTGGTGATGGAGGATCGAGTGATTGACGTCCAACGTGCCGCCGCTTCACTCGGCCAAGACACGAGAACATTTTCTTCAACCCTTGCGTTGCTGGAAGCGGGCGAGCAAGCCCTCGCCTTTGTTCGACGGTTACAGAGCGACCGGCACGCCGTTCTCCTCTCCGCTGTCCATTTGGATTGCCCCGTCGCCTCCCGGAAAATCGTTGCCGTCGGCTTGAACTACAAGGATCACGCAATCGAGGCGGGGCTGAAGATTCCAGACGCCCCTTTGTGTTTTGCAAAGTTCACATCCAGTCTGTCTGGACCGTTCGACCTAATCGAAATTCCGGCGGAAGGGGCGCAGGTCGATTTTGAGGGGGAACTGGGGGTCATCATTGGCCGGGAGGCCCGGCGCGTGGCGGAAGGCGATGCCATGCACCATGTGGCCGGGTACGTCGTCTTCAATGATGTGTCCGAACGAAGATGGCAATTTGGAGACGGTCAGTGGACTCGCGGCAAGTCATGTGACACCTTTGCGCCCAATGGCCCATTCCTTGTGACTGCCGACGAGGTTCCGAGTCCTGGAGCGCTGCGCATCACAACCCGGTTGAACGGCGAGATCGTACAGGATTCCAATACCAATCAGTTGATCTTCGACGTTCCGAGGCTGGTTTCCTATTTTTCCCATAGCTTCACGCTTTATCCAGGGGATTTGATTGCGACTGGGACGCCTGCAGGTGTTGGTTTCACGCGCAAGCCTCCGCTCTATCTAAAAGACAGCGACGTCGTCGAGGTGGAGATTGAAGGGATTGGACGTATTTCCAATCGAGTGCGGCGAGGCTACTGAGAATTGGTTTCGGCATCAATCCCCAAGCCAATCTGTAGGATAAAGTTCATGAGGCAAATGGGGTTGGACCGCAGTATCGCAACCGTGGCCACCCAACTGGAGCCGCTCCATCGCGAGACCGTAATGGACGTGGTTGCTCGCAGGATTGAACAACTATTCGCCCATTTTCGCGCAAGAACTTCGCCTTCCGGACACGTTGCGCGGCGCGGGCATGATTTATCAACCTCTGCTGTTGACGAGCCCGCCCATCAAGAAAGGGTCCTCATGCGACTGGCTGTGAACTGGATTGTTTCGTGCTTCTTTGGATTACTCTTCTGTGCAACGGCGTCTGCGCAAGGTCGCGACTCCGCTTGCACCCCGTCATTTTCCTTGCAGCCACCCTGGCTAGGAGCCGATGCCGCCTACTCCATTCCCTTGCCCGATGGGCGCGATGTGTGGATCTTCGGTGACACGCTCTATGGCGAAAAGCGCCTCGTTAAAGGCGAAGAGCCAGACATGGTGCATAACACCATTGGAATTTCCACTTGTGAGAACGGTAAGTGGAAGATCGACTACACAATCAAACGTGACGCCCAAGGCAATCCAGATAGTTTCTTCAAACCACGGCAGAACAACGGTACCTACTATTGGGCGCTCGATGGCGTAGAACACAACGATGAGTTGTGGATCACGCTCGTTTGCGTGCGCAATGTGCCGAATTCGAACGCCTTTGCGCTCGGCTTCGAGATTTGCGGAACGGACCTGGCTCAAGTAACCGGGCTGAAAAGCGATCCTCAGAATTGGAAGGTTGCGTATTTCCCCCTTGTACCAGATGGTGTGCACGCGAATCCTTCGGCTTCTGCGCTGATCGAGGACAACGATCTTTACATCTACACCCTTTACGAAAAGGAAAGCCGGCCGCAGATCCTCACACGCATTCCACTAAAAGGACTCGGCGACCCGAAGAAAAACCTGCAGTACCTCGGCAGCGACAACGAGTGGCATCAGGGGCTTGACCCGGCCAAGGCCAAGATCATCATGAAGACCGGAGCCTCCGAGATGTCTGTGCGCTACCACCCCGAACTGAAGCAGTGGATTGCCGTCATGGTCGATCCGCAGATCTTTTCCGACAAAGTAATTCTTCGTACCTCGCCCAGCATGATCGGCCCGTGGACGGATGGCGAGGTCATTTATCGTATCCCGATCCTGCAAAAGAACAATCCAGAATACGATGCTGACACGTTTTGCTATGCCGGCAAGGAGCACCCTGAGTTCGAGAAAAAAGGCGATCTCGTATTCACCTATGTGTGCAACACCATGAAGCCGAAGAAACTCCAAGCGGAGACGAACATCTATTTTCCGCAGGTGGTGCGCATGCCCATGCCCGACGCCGTGAAGAAATAGCTAACCTTCGAGAACGCGTTTGCAGAAGGCGAGCGTGTTTCGAACGTGAGTCGTCCAATACTGCCAGTCGTGACCGCCAGAGAACTCTTCGTAGATGTGCGGCACGTGCAAGTTCGTGAGGGCCATGTGAAGCTCACGATTGGCCTCGATTAGCGGATCCTCGGTTCCGCAATCGAACCGGATCGGCGGAAGTTTGTCGTGGTTCACCTTTGCCCAGTGCAGCAGATCCGTTTCCAATTCGCCCGCATATTGGAAAGCCTGAGGGGGGTATGGGATGAACTGAGACAACTGCGCCACCTGGGTGATCGACGAATGGGCGGAAACCGCCTGCACCCGCGAGGCATATTTCATCCCTAATCGCAAGGCGCCGTAACCACCCATCGAGAGTCCGGCGATCAGGAATTTTTCAGGATGCAATTGCGGAAACAACTCGCGCAGGCAGCGGGGGATGTCCTCGACGATCCACTTCTCGTAGTCTGCATGCGCATGAGGAACATACCCGCTTCCGTCGCCCCAGAGGCCGTCCGACGGCATGGCAATCATCATCGGGATGGTCGTCCCGTCCTGAAGCATATCCCTCGCGACAGTGCTGATGTCGCCGTTCAGCCACCAGTTCCATTGGCAACCATAGACGCCGTGCAACAGAAGCAGCAGCGGCACGCGACCGAGGGACTCCAACCCGGGCGGGCTGAACAGCAAAACGTCGCCGCGATATCCCAACGCTTCGCCGCGAAAATTCAGAAAGCGCAGGCTTTCATTCCCGGGGATGGAGCGGGAAAGCTGGGCATTGGGGAATTGTTCTTGCATACGCGGTTACACGTTGCCCGTTAGCAGAGGGATGGCGCCAAAAAGGCCGGCATCGTTGCCCAGTTGTGCAGCCACAATCTGGACTTTTCCCCAGGGTGTCCACGCGTGCTCATTTACATAAGCTTGAATGTAGGGAAGCACGATGGAGGCGCTGCGCATCACGCCGCCCCCGATCACGATGCGCTCGGGATCATACGCGTGGATCAATCCCACCGCTCCCGTCGCCCAAACGCACAAACAATAGTCACGAATCTCGCCCGCGATCCGGTCGCCGGCGCCCGCCAGTTCAAAGAGCGTCCGGAAATTGATGTTCTCTTGCGTGGCCAGCTTGCTGGCTGCGAAGTCCTTCCACTCGCGCGCCAGGAGAGGCAGCGACCATCCGGAGGCTTCGGCCTCCAGGCAGCCAATCGCACCGCAAGTGCACAGGCGTCCGCCGACTCTGGCTGGCAAGTGGCCACCCATACAACCGGCTTGGGCGTGCTTTCCACGAAGCAGCTTTCCTTCGATCATTGCTGCGCCGCCGATCCCCGTGCCCAGCGTGATCATGACCACATCGTCGCAACCCCGAGCCGCGCCAGCGTGACGTTCGCCGAGCAGCGCCATCCTGGCATCGTTCTCGATGGCGAAGCGCAACCCGAATTCCTGCTGGCACCACGCCTGGAAGTCGATTGAGGGTGCGTCTTCATACTTTTTATTGGTCGATACCACACGGCCAATGCGCGCGTCGGCGAGCCCACAGAATCCGAGCGCCACGCCTTCGCAATCGGTGTCATTCGTCCCCAGTTCGGCAAGTAGCTTGCGAATCACTACTGCGAAAACATCGAGTACCGGCCGGAGCGGCTGCGCAGAATCGAGGGGAACCTCGTGAGACGCGAGTATCTGGTCGTCTTTCACGACGGCGATCGTGGCATGGCTGCCGCCCAGGTCAATTCCAATCACAGGTCGAGTCATAGGATAAAGACGAATCGTTTCAAGCCATCAAACGTCTCAATGGTAGTCGCTTTGCACGAGTAATGATCAAACTTTTGTTCTTTTGCATTGCATTCGAGTAGTTCTCTCGATAGCCTGTTTAGGAGCTATGAAACCCGCCATCCCGTTCGTGAACTGGGCCGACGGTACCCTCCAAGCGCCAGGGCTCAAAATATCGGAAAAGAAACTCGGACAACTTACCGGAATCTTTCGCGACCAGCAGGCTTGGCAGCAGCTTGACCCCGAAACCATAGTCTATCGAGTCTGGTGGTGGGAACCCGTCCCATCCGGCACCGAAGGGGGCTTGTTCTGGGGAGTTACCGAGATTCAACCCGGACGGGTCGGGAACGAGTATTTCATGACTCGCGGCCACTGGCACGTGATCCGCAATCGGTCTGAGTTCTACGGAACCGTCGCGGGCACCGGGAAACTCGTCCTCATGGATCGCGGGGGGCGAACCTGGTTTGAAGATATGATTCCCGGCAGCTTGCACTACATCGCGGGAGAAGTCGCACACCGCATTGTGAATACGGGCGACGTTCCAATTCGCGTCATGGCCTGCTGGCCGAGCGACGCCGGCCACGATTACGAGGTCGCCGGTGGGCGTGGATTTGGCGCTCGGATCGTCGACAAGCACGGCGCTCCCGTCCTTGTTGACGCACAGGCTTGACCCATGAGACGCGAAAGCGAGCAGCCTTCCATCAGGTTTAACCCCAACCTCGGCGTGCGTAGCCGCAACGATCTTCAATTCAGCTATGACGAAGGCGTTTTCGGCCCCCAGCCGGAGTTTCGGCGTCTCGACGATATCCGCCACAGTTTGCGAGATCCCGAATGCCACGGCCCTGACCCCGTCTATTCGATCGTGATGGACGTCGGCCGCCGCGAGCACTGTGAGGAATTGCGGCGGCGCATGCTTTTATTTGGCGTTGTCGTTTATGCTGCTGGTCAACTCGGAGAGGAACCGGTGCGCAGCCAGGGCCATATTCACGCCATTGCGCCTCATTGTGGATGGTCTACGCCGGAGCTGTTTGAGATTTGGGAAGGGAAAGCGATCATCTATGCGCAAGAGACGGCAGACGACAATCCGGGTCGCTGTTTTGCGGTGAAGGCAGGTGTGGGAGACAAGGTCGTCGTGCCGCCGGGTTGGGCGCATGCTGTCATCAATGCAGATCCCGGGACCCGCATGACGTTTGGCGCCTGGTGCGATCGTCAATATGGATTTGTATATGACGCGATTCGGGCACACCACGGTCTCGCCTGGTTTCCTGTGCTGGACGATAAGCGCAACATCAACTGGGAGCCCAATCCTTCCTATCAATCCTCTGATCTCTTGATTCGCGGTGCACGCGACTACCCGGAACTGGGACTCGATCCGGACACGCCTGTTTATGAGCAGTTTGCGATTGATCCCGACAGCATTCAGTGGGTCTCGGAACCTGCACGTGTCACGCCCGTATGGGCTTCTTTCGAAATGTAAGTCTCGTCCAGATCAGTTGGCGATGCCTAGTTTCTGCTCCAATTCCTCCAGCGAGACTCCCTTGGTTTCAGGATAGATTGCCGCGACCAGAATGAAGTCGATCAGCATCATGGTGGCGAAGAAAAAAAACGGTGCTGCACTCGATTTTTTGGCGAGTACGGGGAAGATAGCGGATATCAGCGCATTCATCACCCAGAGCGTCGATGTTCCAATCGCCTGGCCCTTGGCGCGAACCCGGGTCGGGAAGACTTCGCTGATATACACCCATATCACCGCGCCTTGCGAGATGGCAAAGCATCCCATGAACGCCATCACCATCCAGACCAGCCAGTCCTGGTGTGTGCCGCTCCGGAAGATCAGTCCAATCGCCGTAAGAAATATGCATACGCCCGCGGTTCCAGTGAGCAAAAGCTTCTTGCGCCCAAACCGGTCAATGACGCTCATGGCAATCAGAGTAAAAAGCAGATTGGTGCATCCAATCGTTACGGACTGCATGCCGGCGGAATACTTGCTCGCTCCGGCTGCGGCAAAAATGTCATTCAGGTAGTACAGGCAGGCATTGATGCCAGTCAGCTGGTTGAAGGCGCCGGCGCTCACCGCAAGTACGATCGGCAGCAGGTATTTGCGCTGGAGGATCGGCTCGGACGCGGAACTGCGTTCCAGGTGAATGGAAGCCACGATCCGGTCGAGTTCCTCACGTGGAGTTTCGTTGCCGGTTAACTGGAGAACTTCGAGCGCTTCCTCAGGCCGGTTTTTCAGCGCCAGCCACCGCGGGCTGCGTGGAATGAAAAACAACATGAACAGAAACAAAAAGGCCGGCACTGCTGCAATCCCCAGCTGCCAGCGCCATTCCGCCGGACCAAAGTTCATCCGGTCGATCAGGAAGTTCGAAAAGTACGCCAGCAGAATGCCGACAACAATGCTTACCTGGAAGCAACCCACCAGGCGGCCACGCCACTCGGGGGGCGACAGCTCCGCGATATACATCGGCGCAAGCACTGACGATCCACCAATTCCTATACCTCCGATAATCCGGAAGGCGAGCAGCGATCCCCAGCTCCACGCAAACGCGCAGCCCAGCGCCGAAAGAAGATAAAACACCGCCATAATGCGTAAACTGTCGCGACGGCCGAACCGCTCTCCCGGATATCCCGCCGTCATCGCCCCGGCCACGGTGCCCCAGAGAGCGCTCGACACAGTCAATCCCAGCAAATAAGGAGTGAGGCTGTAGACCTCGGTCAATTGATGCGTAGTGCCGGCGATGACGGCCGTGTCGAAGCCAAACAGCAGTCCTCCCAGAGCGCTCACGAACGTGCTCTTCACCAGGTATCGATTTACGCTCATCTGTTCTTTCCTTCGCCGTAATGAACGAATAGTAGCGAAAAGAACATAATTGGTCTACGAAATAGAGCATTTGGGAGGTGTAAGCTTCCGATAGTCCATGATTGCTTCGCCCAGGCCTG
Source organism: Terriglobales bacterium (assembly GCA_049300475.1). Lineage (GTDB taxonomy): Bacteria > Acidobacteriota > Terriglobia > Terriglobales > Acidobacteriaceae > Acidiflorens. The sequence goes on from JBAQJU010000304.1 coordinate 19,858, forward strand.
TAGGTTCGAGGAGTCGATGGATTGGGATTTGAATCGGCGCGGATCTAACGCTTTCGGATGGAATTAAAGTCAACTCACATCTCGCCGGCTTCGATCCTAATGCTCGATTAGAAGGGTTGCGATACCAGGGCAGTCTGTACACGATCACGAAAGAAGGAGCTCGCCGGCGGTCAGCCTGATCTGATCAGACTCGTGCGACCTCGATGCCGAGTTTCTGGAAGGGCGCGACCATTTCGTCGGTCGCCCCGGTGTCGGTCACCAGGATGTTCAATTCATCCGCTTTGCAGATTCGCCAGTTTGCCACTACGCCTAACTTGCCGCTATCCACTACTGCCACGCGACGCCGTGCCAGCTTCATCATCTTCGAATTGAGTTCCGCTTCGTCCGCGTTGTAGCAACTCGCGCCCCATGTGGAATCCATGCCGTCCGCCCCGATGAACATGGTGTTAATCAGCATGTCGTCGAGAGAGCGCAAAGCAGCGGAGCCTACCAGTGAGAACCATTCGCCATGAAGATGCCCCCCAGTCACAAAGACATACACGTCCTTGCGCTTGGAGAGTTCCATCGCCACGTTCACGGTGTTCGTCACGACCGTGATGTCGTAGTTGATGGGCAGCCCCCGGATTACCTCCGTTGTCGTAGTGCCGGGGGTCAGCGCGATCGTTTCTCCCGCGGTAATCAGCGCCGCGGCGGCCCGCCCGATGCGGCGTTTCTCGTCGGCCGCGCGCTCCACCTGCGCCATGAAGGAGCGGTCGCGGCGGAAAGGTTCGTAAAAGAGTGGCTCGATCGAGACCGCTCCGCCATGGGTACGCCGGAGTAACCCTTTTTGCTCCAGGGCATCCAGGTCGCGTCTTACTGTCACCACCGAGACGTCCAGTTGCTCGCTGAGCGTTTCCACAGAAATCCGTCCGGTTTGCTGAAGGCCGGTCAGAATCGCGGTAAGCCGGACCTGTTGCTTATCCTGTCGAGCGCTCTCTCCGGACTGGGGCTGTGCATTCGGCCCCGGCAGTGACGACCTTGGACGTTTCATGGATCTGCCCTCCTGTATTCCCCGGGGCGGTTACAACGAAACTCCCGATGCAGCCGCTAGTTGCGATTTCAACGAAAACGAAAGCGAATGCCAAAGCATAGTACACCGAATCCGGGATTTCAAAGACTGTATGCGGAACAAGAAGCTTCCGATTCATCTGACCCTGTTTTGCAAATAGCCTTTTTCGATCAAAATAATATCCTTTCATCGCCAGATCAAATAATAAAATGTTCTATTGGATGGTCCCCCTAATTGGACTGCCTCCCGTACCGCGGGATTTGCGGAGAAATGCGCATGTCCTTGGATCTGAAATGTGACTGCAATGCCGAACACACACATCAAGACCCCGCTTCGGACGGGCTTCCTCCGATCCTTTATTCGATGGCTCGTCATCGGCGCGGTGCTTCTTTGGTCGCTGGCCGCGCTGATCCTGGTGGCCGCCCGGTGGATCGACCCACCGACCACCGCCGTGCACATCCAGCGCCGCTTGCAGGCCTGGATTCACCACAAGCCGTATCGCGAACGCTACAAATTCATTCCGCTCGGCCAGATCTCGCCCGATCTCCAGCACGCTGTAATCGCCGCAGAGGATGCGCACTTCTACCTGCACCATGGTTTCGATTGGCACGAAATCCAGATCGCTGCCGAAGACGATCTGGAAGGCGATCGCACTCGCGGAGCTTCCACCATTACGCAGCAACTCGTAAAAAACCTGTTCTTCGGAACCGGCCGCTCTATCCTCCGCAAGGGCGCGGAGGTCACACTGGTGCCGGTCGCCGAATTCGTCCTCGGCAAACAGCGCATTCTGGAGATCTACCTCAACGTGGTCGAATGGGGCCCTGCTATTTATGGTGCCGAGTCGGCGTGTCGTTACTACGACCAAACCGCAGCCCGGAATATCGGCCGGCAACCGGCGGCACGGCTCGCTGCAATTCTACCGGCGCCCCTGAAGCGGCGCCCCGAGCGCATGAATAACTACAGCGCGATTATCCTTAAGCGGATGGGCCAAATGGGTTGGTAATCGTGGCGGACGTTTTACCAATGCGGCGGTTCTTATTATGCTCGCACCGGGTTCTGGGTGGATGGCAATTTGCCCCGCTTCTGTCACACCCAGGCGCCAAAGCGCACGCGGCTCCGCGCACCGGCGAAAATACACACCTTTCGCCAAAAAATAGATCGTGTGTTTTCGAACCAAAATCGCAAATGTAGAAACATTCAATCGAAATCGAGAATCACTCGGCCCTATCCACTTGCTTCACTGGATGCATTTTGGGGATTTTGTGTTATAGCCGTTGTACAGGTATTGGTTATAGATACAGTTACCGTTGCCGTCGATAAAGTCGTCTTTGGAGTCGTAATAGGCGCCATTTTCCTGGATTTGATTTTCAATACTCTTCTGCTCGACCGCAATCCCGTACTTGCCATTGTATTCCGCGAAGTTACCAAGAAGGCTGTTTCCAGTGGTGGGAGTGCTGCACGGGATCGCAGGTGTTACATCCCCCGTGGCTGAGCAACCCAGATAGATTCCAGCTATTTTATTATAGGTTGGCTCGTTACCATCGAGTATGTTCTCCTTGCTGCCAGCGATCCAGTACCCGTATTGCGAGTTACAGTAGGATTCGCCGCCGTTAATCTGGTTACCCGATCCGCCGGAGATTTCAAGCCCAGTAACATTGCATGCGGTATAACAATCGAGGCAATCGTTGTTGGTGGCATTGTTGAGAAGTATCCCTACATTGTTGACATAGGCTCCCGGGTAATAAAAGTTTACGTTCCTGCCTTCACTTTCTATCCCGTAATTCCAGCCGCACACGTCGTAATCGTTACCATTAAGGTAGACCGACACGTTGGCTGCGCCGGGCAGCACATGGATACCGACGCCGAAATTTAAGTGGGGTTTAGCGCTGTTACAGTCTGAGCTGCTCCCCGGTCCGATCAGGTTCTCCGCCGCGTACAGGTTGATGTCCTGCCCTTCAATGTCGATGCAGCCGTTCTTTACCGTCAGCCCCTGGGAGGCATACAGCTCATTTGCCACCTCGTAGTTGCCCGGCGCTCCAATGGTGCAGCCGCACGCGGTAATCGTATTGGAACATTTGGGCGGCTGGGCGTTGGCAACCCCGGTGGCCACCATGGTCAGAACAGCGAATATCATTGCTGCACCTGCAAAACGACTTAGGGTGATTTTCATATTCTCTTCTCTATCTTCACCTGAGGCCAAGCGGGCCGGATTTCTTTGCGCCGTCAGCTAAGACAAGATTTGTGTGGACTACGCCGAAAGTTTGTAACCCTGGCGTGAAGTGTCGCGCCCGTAGCCGTGAATCATGCCCCGACGCGCTGGCCTTGTCAACGGAAAAGCTTGCCATCTTAATGCTTAACAGCCACTGGGATGGAACGTGGAGTTGCGACTTATGCAAGTATTTACATCTTGACAACCCATCCCGTTCTTGTGACACTTTCACTTCTCTTCATGGGGCGCGGATTTCTCGAGAAAAAATCGGAGGAGTTATGGGACCGAAGCAGTCAATGAAGATGTTTGCGCGTGCCGCTGTGGTCGCCATCTCGCTCTTGACGGTTGCGGTGTCTGCGTTCGGCGTCAATCCTCCTCCGGTGATCACGCAGGCGTCGGTAAGCGGGACCGTGCTCACGCTGACCGGCACAAACCTGCTGGGCGTGATGAATGACGGCGTGTACTCGGTGACGA
>JBAQJU010000305.1:0-1737 GCA_049300475.1 Terriglobales bacterium
GTGTGTATTCCATCGCGCGGGAACTCATCCGCTGCTTTCGTTCGGACAGAAACAACGCCGGGTCGGCGTCGGTGCGGGTTGCGAGATACTCGGCATAAAGCACCAGAGTCTGGTCATCTACGAAGAACGTGCGGACCTTGCTGCGTTTTCCAATAACCTTTCCAGTTCCGCCGGCATGTTCCGACTCGATCTCCATTTCAATAGCAATCGTGTCACGGTCGAGCTGGCGCATCTCCGAGAGCCTCAGACCTGTGGCCAGAAACAGGACAATCAAGAAGCGGTCTCGCAGAGACGTGATGCCGCTAGTAAGTAGATCGAGCTTGATATCATCCACTGGCTTTGGATCATCATTCCTTTTCCATTTGCGAATGAGATCGCTGACCGGGGTACGCAGCTTCGGGTTGGTGGTGGCGCGCAGGTACTTCATGTAGCCGGAGACGGCAGCCAGACGACGAGCTATGGAAGCATCGGCAATACCGACGCGCCCGAAGCGTGGATTCGGCTTCTGCTGCATGTGCTCGATATAAAGATTAATGACCGCGTGATCCACCTGCGTGATGCGGCGGATGCCGCGCTCATGCAAGAAGGCCTCGAACAACTTGAGATCACTGCGATAGGATTTGATGGTTTGCGGACTCGCGTTCTTCAGTGTCCGCCAATGGTTGAGAAATGGTTCAAAGTCCACAGAGGGACCTCCCGTGTTGGATGAATGTGATAACTGCTTGAAAAGTTAGGCTGGTGAGAACGTGGCGTGTAACTCGGATTACACGCCACGTTCCCTGGGCATTGCTTATGCCTTTTTGCGGCAGTGTTCGAGGAATTCTGCCGGGCTGAGGGCCTTCTTGCGCGGCGCAGACTTGCGATCCTCCTTGGAGCGTTTCATCGCTTCGTCATAGCCGCGGCGCGCTACTGCGGTTTCGACGCGCGCATACCCACACATGGCTTCGAACGTGGAATGGCCGAGAGCGGTCATGACAGTCGAGGCGTTGGCCCCACCGGACACGAGGTTTGTGGCCATCGTGTGGCGCAAGCGATGGGTGGACCACTGCTCAAATCCTGTGTCGTTCATCTTCTTGCCGCGGTTCGTCTTGCACAAGACGCGATTGAACTCCTGCCCGAGCGACTGGGGATTGGAGACGTTACCGAGGGTATTGTGCAGGAGGCGATCGTGGGCACAGTCGGGATCGCGCTCTGCGAGCCACTCTTTCAGATACTTCTTGGTCTTTTCCCCAAAGAATACCCAGCGTTCCGTCATCGTCTTGTTTGGCAATTGAATGAAGATGCGCTGCCCGGTCTCATCCACGTCCTGAAGTCGGATGCGGCAGATTTCGCCAATCCGTGGTCCGCTTTCCTCTCCAATAGCCGCAGCCAGCCTCAGACGGGCGTTCCCGCGTGAGATGAGCATTTCCCAAGAGTCGGACATCTCCTGAACTTCCAACGGGCGCGGAAGCCGTTTCGGCTGTGCCTTGCGGTGGAACAGCGGAATGACCGGATTGGCAGATTTGCGGTACCCCATGGCAATGGTCCATTTGAAGAAGGTGGACATCGGCGAGACGCTCTGCGTTATGCCACGTCGACCGCTCTCAGCTCCCCAGGCGAGAAACTGGGTGACAATCGGCGGCGTCACGGCCTCGAGAGAGTCGAGGCCTTCACGGTTCAAGAATTCGAAGAAGTGTCCCAAGTGCTTGCGGACGCTGTAGAGATCACGGTAATGCAATGCTGCAAAGCCACCCAGAT
>JBAQJU010000306.1:0-30929 GCA_049300475.1 Terriglobales bacterium
AATCACGCCGCGAGTCAGAGCGTTGCGGAAGTTGAAAAAAACGGGACGCGCTTCGTCAGGGTTGCTGATCGTTTCGCTCGCCGAGAGGCGTTCGATGGCCGACTTCAATTCAGAGACCGGGTTAGCCATGGTTTGTGGTCCAGTCCTTAGCTCGTGAGGCCCATTCTGTCCATCGCAAGAATCTTCAGAACGGAGGGCCGCGCTCGGAAGTAGGGGGCCTTCGACTCCGCCACCATTTCACGCCCTGAAATGTCGGCTCCGCTCTGGATGACACGCTCCGAGGTACTATTCACGCTGAGCATTCACGAAGTTGTTGCATTTAGCTCACGGCTCGAAGCTCGCGGCTCGCAGCTGCTTCTCACGCCACGCATTTGCATTCACTGCGGATCAGAACCCCCGGCATGTGATGCGTCGCCTCGCGCGCTTCGTTCGGATTGGTAAAAGGTCCATGCCAGCGCGAATGGTTCGGATCGTGGCCCGCGGGACGTCCTTTGCCGGAGCTGCATTGGCCGCAGGATGCGCGGTGCAGAATCACTTTGTGCGGTCCGGCTGCCCAGCTTTCATAGACGTAGAACTCAGTCGCTGCCGCGGGAGCGGCCGGGCGAGCCAGCAATCCCACATCCGTAGCTACCTTTTGCAGCTTCGAGCGCGTATCGCGGCGCATGGGAAGCAAGGGCAGCCGGTAGACCTCCTGGATCTTGCCCATCATCGTCAGCACTGCCTTTACCGGCAATGGATTCGACTCGATGAAATTGGCCTGCATCAGCGGAAGATATTTGCGATGAATTGCGCGCGCCGTCTGCCAGTCATTGGCGAGCGCGGCGCGCGTCATCTCCGCCATCTCGTGTGGAATTTCATTCGACGCAACCGAGACGATGCCAACTCCTCCGAGCGCAATCACAGGCAACGTGACGGCGTCGTCGCCGGAGAAGACAAGAAAAGTTTCGGGAACAAGATTCAGCACTTCGGCGATCTGCGTGATGCTGCCGCTGGCTTCTTTCACTCCCGCAATGTTCGGGACTTCGCTCAGTCTCGCCAGGGTCGCGGGCTCGATGTTGGCCGACGTTCGGCCCGGAACGTTGTAGAGAATGACGGGCTTTTCGACGGCTTCGGCGATTGCCTTGAAGTGCCGGTACTGGCCTTCCTGCGTCGGCTTGTTGTAGTAGGGCGACGCGCTGAGGATCGCGTCCACTCCCGCACGCGCCGCAACTTCTTTTGCCTTCGCCACCGCCTCTTGCGTGGAGTTGGATGTGGCTCCGGCCATAATCGGCACGCGGCCGGCGACAACTTCGATGGTCACATCGATAACGTGCAGCCACTCATCATGAGAAAGCGTCGGAGTCTCTCCGGTGGTGCCGCAGGGAATCAGGAAATCGATGCCCGACTCGACCTGCCATGCGACCAGATTGCGGAGAGCAGTTTCGTCAACCGCGCCGTCCTGGGTGAACGGCGTCACCAGAGCAGTACCACAGCCTCGCAATTGCATGATCCTAAGCATAACGCGGAAAGGCGCACGTGTCAGTGTCAGGCTCAGGCTGAAAACGGTCCGACTGCAACCGGCGGAGGCGGTTGTCGCTAGCCGTAATTTTTCGATGCTCGCGCTTGAAGAGCGCAAGGAGGGAGGGGCACGAGTTCCACTCGTGCCGCCAGGTCGCTGAAAATAGATTCGCGCTTCAGCGCCTGTGGGTCGCAATTCGCGTTCGCAAATTTGTGCTCGGGTGACTGTGAAAGTCTCTTTTCAGCAGGCGCAGAGCGGTCGCTTCGGCTTCGGTTCGCCCGTAGCCCAAGGCTCTCAGCGTGTCGACTCGGCGTTCGAACGTGTTGCGAACAGGGTTGTGCGATTCCAGAACCTTCTCGCGGCTGTCGAACCGATCGCGGATGGCGATATAAATCATGATCGCAGGCACGATGAGCAGAATGGCGGCGCCCAGCGCGACTACGATTTGGATCCAGTGCTGTACGGCGACACCGAAGAAATCGGCGACGATACTGAGCAGGTGGATCTCAATCGCCAGCCAGATGAAGCCGGCGATTAAGGCCATTAGGCCAAGAGTGTAGTCTCGGCCAGGCCGGCGCGTGCAGAGCAGAATGCCAATCACGACGAGTAAGAGAGCGACGATCATGTCGAATCCGCTCCGCTGCGAAAGAAGCGTGCCGGTCGTTTTCGCGCCCTGTGCCAAAGGCGCTGATGACTCTTAAACATATCGTAGCACTGCGGACGCCTACTGCGGGACCACGTTGGACGGTAGAGGGCCAGTTTGAAATCGTTTTGAAAGGACCCGACTTCACACGCTGCGGAAAAACTTGAACGGCGCAAGTGGGAAGGGCACGAGTTCCGCAGGCTGCGAAAAGCTCCGATTTTGACGTTGCTTTGAGACGTTGCTTTGAAAGGGTGCGGCTTTTAGCCGCACCGTAAGTTACGCAAAATGAATGCGGCTTTAGCCGCTGCGGCGACGCCGTTTTCAAACCGACCCACTACCCCTTGGGCGGCGATTCGCCGGGCCCCGCACCAGGTGCTACAGTTCGCGCCAGATGTTGCGGAAGTCGTAAACGCCCGATTTGCCAACCAGCCATTCGGCAGCGCGCACTGCGCCCTCGGCGAATCCGCGCCGCGACTTGGCGTCGTGGCAGAGATAAATGCGGTCCGCGGGCGAATTGAAAACCACCTCATGCATGCCGACCGCATCGCCTTCTCGGAAGGAGACGATCTCCAGTTCCTGCTGGCTGCATTCCCGAATAATCTTCTCGATAATAATGGCCGTTCCGGAGGGTGCGTCTTTCTTCTCTGCGTGGTGGCGCTCGAAGATCTGTCCGGAGTAATCGTACTTGAGGGCACTGGCAGCGCTCCGAACGACATCGAAAAACAGGTTTACACCGATCGAGAAATTCGAGCCATAGAGAAACCCAGTCTCCGCAGCGAGCGCCAGTTCGCCGAGGCGCGGGAGCTGCTCGTACCACCCCGTGGTGCCGATGACAATACTCTTGTGGGCGCGAAGGCAGGCCTCGGCGTTGGCGACGACCGCCGCAGGCGTGGTGAAGTCGATGGCGACGTTGAAAGGAGCAAGAAAGTCCGCAGTGAGAGCGCAGGCGTTGTCGTTTTCGACGTCACTCAGTGTTTCCACGTGATGGCGGCGTTTCCGCGCGACGTCCGCGACAAGTGAGCCCGTTTTGCCCCGGCCCAGGATTAGGAGATTCATGAGGAAACCTGTTCGCCGCCCAGCCGCAAAGGGAAACAAGAGCGAAAGCTTACCTGGTTATTCCTGGCAGGCTGCGGAAAAACTTGAAAAGCGCAAGGAAGGGGAGGGCACGAGTTACTCGTGCCGCCCAGTCGCTGAAAATAAATTCGCGCTTCAGCGCCTGCGGGTCGCAATTCGCGTGCGCAATGACTTTTTCCGTAGCCTCCTTAGTTTTTCTCGGCGCACTCGGCGCCTGGGCGGTAAAACGATTTTACGCGAATACTTCCGGGTCTGCTTCGGCGAAGAAGGCGTGATGCAGGCGGCGAACTACTTCGGTGGCGTCGTCTTCTTCGATCACGAACGTCAGATTGATTTCCGAGGCGCCTTGGGAGATCATGCGAATTTTCACATTCTCCAGCAAGCCAAAAACTTTGGCGGCGATGCCGGGCGTTTCCCGCAGATTCACCCCCACCAGGCAAACGATGGCTTTCCGGCCTTCGTACTTCACATCGGCCAGCTTGGCGAGATCGGCGGCCAGAGCCGGGATTGCCTCGTTGGTCTCGGCGGTGACGGAGACGCTGACTTCCGACGTTGAGACGACGTCGACGGCGACCTTGTGCTGGTCGAAAAGCTCAAAAATGGATTTAAGGTATCCGTGAACGAGCAGGCGCCGAGGCGCGGCCACTTCGACAAGCGTGATTTTTTTCTTGAGCGCAATCGCTTTGAAAATATTCTTGCAACGCGGAGCGCGCGCCGTCACCTTTGTGCCTTCGCAGGTGGGATTCTGCGAATTCAGAACATAGACCGGAATGTTTTGCTGAATGGCGGGCAGCACCGTGGCGGGATGCAGAACCTTGGCGCCAAAATACGCCAGCTCGGCCGCCTCGTCGAAGCTGATGACCTTGATGCGGCGGGCATCGGGGCAGAGGCGCGGGTCGGTCGTCATCATACCGTCAACGTCGGTCCAAATCTCGATGCGCTGGGCATTGAGGCCGGCACCGAAGATGGCAGCGGAGAAGTCGGAGCCGCCGCGCCCGATCGTAGTAGTAATACCGGCGCGATTGGAGCCGATAAATCCCCCCATCACCGGAACACTGCCGGCCTCGATCAGGGGCGCGACTTTTTTCTTCAGGCGCTCGTTGGTCTCTTCAAACAGTGGAACGGCGCGGGTAAAGCTGCTATCGGTGAGCAGACACTGTCGCGAATCGACGTGGGCGCCGGGCAAACCCCGGGCTGTGAAGGCGGCTGCTACGATTTTGCTGGAAAGCACTTCGCCAAACGAGGCAACGTAGTCGTAGGTGCGCGGAGTGATTTCGCCGACCGCACCGATGCCGCGCAGCAGTTCGTCAAGATCCTCGAAGTCGGCGCCCAGATCGCCGTGGAATTCAGTGAAGAGCGCCGTGCCGAGAAGCTCTCCAGCGGTGTCGTAGTGGCGCTCGCGAAGAGCCCGCGCCATCTTGAGAGCCGTTTTGCGATCGCCGCTCCCAGCCGCTTTACCCATGGCGAGCAGGGAATCGGTAACCTTGGCCATGGCGCTGACCACTACCACAGGACGGTCAGCCAAGCGGCCCTGCACAATCTGGGCGACGCGGTCGATGGCCTTGGCATCCTGCACGGAGGTTCCGCCAAACTTCATGACGATCATGAGGCGGAGTACTCCTGGCGGCTAGCCGGAAATTCACTGCGGGCCGCGAATCTGCCACGGAAGCGCGCAGACACGGACGAAAACCATCTCCTTGGCCTTTCTCCGTGTCTCCGTGTCTCCCTGGTAAAAGCGCGTGTCATCCGAGGTACCCCTTCTCTTTGAGCAACTCGGCGTTCAGCAGCGCAGCGCCGGCGGCGCCGCGGATCGTGTTGTGAGAGAGCACAGTGAATTTCCACTCCAGCACGTTGCACGGGCGCAGGCGGCCCACTGCCGTGGTCATGCCTCCTCCCAGGTCGACGTCAAAGCGCGGCTGTGGACGATCCGGGGCAGTCAGATAGACGATTGGCTTTTCAGGTGCGCTCGGTAGCCGCAGGTGCTGGGGCTCGGCGCGAAAATCATTCCACGCCGCGATTATCTCTTCGGGCTTGGCTTTCTTTTTCAGACGAATCGATACGGATTCGGTGTGGCCATCTTCCACCGCCACCCGGTTGCACTGCGCGCTCATCGCAAAAGGAGCAGGAACGACGCTGCCTCCCTTGAGCGTTCCGAGCAGCTTTTGCGCCTCCTCTTCCATCTTCTCTTCTTCGTTCTTGATGTACGGAATGACATTCCCGAGAATGTCGAGCGAAGCCACACCGGGATACCCCGCTCCGCTGACAGCCTGCATCGTTACGGCCATAACGGTTTCGAGCTGGAAATGACGGTGCAGTGGAGCAAGCGCAAGCACTAGTCCGATGGCGGAGCAGTTGGGATTAGTGACGGCAAAGCCCTTCGAACTGCTGTGCCAGGCTTGGGTTTCGATAAGCGCAATATGATCGGGGTTGACTTCCGGAATTACCAGCGGCACGTCGGCCTGCATGCGCAACGCGCTGGAATTGGAAACCACGGCGCATCCGGCCTCCGCAAATTGCGGCTCCAGTTCGCGGGCAATCGAAGCATCGAGTGCCGCGAAAATAATCTTCGGCGCACTCTCGGGCTTGGCGGGCGCGATGGTCATGTTGGCGACGCGGCCAGGGATGGCGGTCTTCAGCCGCCACCGCGCAGCGTCTGCATAAGTGCGGCCCTCGGAACGGTCGGAGGCGGCCAGCCATGCGACCTCGAACCAGGGATGGTGCTCCAGCATCTGGATAAAACGCTGTCCGACGATGCCGGTGGCACCGAGAATTCCTATAGGTAGTTTGTTCGACATGGGTAAGAAGTGATTTTATACCAGCGAAAATTCACGGGGAATGCCGTAGCCGGCACCAAGGGTCAAGGTGTGGGGTAATCAGGCTCGTCCATGCCCGATTTCGTGAGGCAGGTATTCGTTGAGCGGACCAAATTTGCGCTTTTCGGCATAGATTCGCCAGCGCCGCCAGACGATCCGCAAGCTCGCCATAACCGGGATGGAAAGGTAAACACCGAGCACGCCGGCAATTTCGCCTCCCGCAAGAATACCGAACAAAGCGGCGAGCGGATGCAGTTCGACGCTCGCTCCCATAATGCGAGGAGAGATCACGTAGTCCTGGATGAGCCGCCAAATGCAAAAGAACAGCACCAGGATCAGCCAGTGTGGGTAGCCGGTAAGAATGGCGACCATGGTCATGGCAACGCCCGCCACCAATGGGCCGACGACGGGGACAAACTCCAAAGCGCCGCCCGCCGTCCCGAGCATCAAGGCATAGGGGACGCGCATAACGCCCAAGACCGATGAGTAGGCGACGAATGAGAAGGCGGCGAGCGTCAATTGCGCGCGAATAAATTGCGCGAGCATCTGGTTAAGGTCATTGAGCACATCTTCCAGAAACTCGCGCTGCGAGCGAGACTGGACGAGCGCAACCACGACGCCGTGGAAGCTATCGCCATCGCGCAAAAAGAAGATGGCAAGAATGGGAACCAGAAACAGCACCCAGACTTCCTGAGCGGCTTCAGCGGCGCGCAGGCCGAGGCGTTGCGCGAACTGAGACAATTCGTCGCGGTGATTGTAGAGATAACTTTGAATGCGATTCTGGGTCGCCGTGCTCCAGCCGTGCTGAGCACTGATGCGGGCGGCGAGTTCGCCGATCTGGCCTGAGATTTGGCCGTTGCTGGCGTTCTCCATAAGCCCCGGCAGCGCTGCGCCGAGGCGAGCACTTTGGCGGCTGATCCGGGGACCAGCGAGAACGCCAAATAGCGAGATTGCTAACAGGAGCAGGAGATAAATTACGGCGATGGCGCGGGTACGGCCGCGCACAACCTTTTCCAGGCGTCCCACGGCTGGATTAATGAGGTAAGCAAAGAAAATGGCGAACAGGAACAGAATCAGGGTGTGGCGCGCAGCATAGAGAAATCCCAGGCCCAGGGCGAACAGCAAGAGCGTGAACAGAACGCGCGACGTGCGTGAGTCGAGGATCGTCACTGATTATTCTCGAGGGAACGCTGTTCCGAGCTAACGCAGATCGTACGCGACTTGTTTCCGCAGCCTCTGAAAGCGAGCCAGTTACCAACCCCCATCCTCACTTTACCGTAACGCGGGTGTGCGAGGGCCATGAAAACGGAACGTGAGTAACCTTCCAGCATGCTGACCGGGGACGATCCTAGTCGCGAATCACCTCAGTGTTGTCGCCCTCGATGACGATGCGCATCACCTTAAAGTGATCGTGATCGTCGACCCATATTTGCCAACTTCCCGCGTCGGTCTTGAGTTCGATCTTACTGAATTCTTGCGGGCTGCCCTTGAAATTGATCTTCTCGTGACCCAGGTACTCTGCGCTCAGCGGCGCGGATGAGTGCTGGCGCGGATCGAGGGTTCCAAACTGGGTACGCTGTTTGATGGGGCACTGCAGCTGGCCGTTCTCCTGTTTGCAGGTCGCGGCAAGGAACTTCCAGACCAGCACCTCGCGGTGAATAAAGAAGTAGTCGTCGAGGATGCTGGTCGAAGGCGAGAGCAGGTAAGGCTGTTCGTGTGGTTTATCTTGCGGTCCAGAGCTCCACTTTTGACTAAGGAATTGGTCGTTCGGGACGACGACGGATTCAGACTTTCCCGGGCTTAGTTCCTTCCATTCGTAGCGTCGGATTTCTCCGATCGGCGTGAGCTGCAGCACAGAATCCTGCACCGCCTGGTTGGGATCATTTTCGGTTTTAAACTCCGATTTGATCACGCTGCCGGTGTTGTTTTGATAGATGGAAAACGTCTCGGTGCCCACCCGATGGCCGCTCATAAAAATGCCAAAAGAGCCGGAGTCGATTTTCTGCCCCTCATGTTCCTTCTCGCTTTCCTTGTCTTTGCCCTTCGGAAAGGGAGCCGCAACCGCCTCAATCGACGAGAACAATGCCATGGCAAAAACAAAGACAAAGAGCAGCATGAAACCTATCCTTCGACCCGGCACCCGACCTGACAACTTCACTTTAATTCTCCTGTTCCTGCGCCTTCAGAATCTTCCCTGAGTTGCAACGCGCGCTCAATCTCAAGGCAAATGACAGCCAACTCCTTGCCAACGGTTTGCACCACCAAGGATGCCTGCCGGTAATAAGGAAGCCGTTCCGCGTGCAAGCGGGCAAACTGCTCAGGATCCCTTCGCAGAGGGCGCCGTTCGACCAAAGTGTCTGATCCGCTTCCCGCTCCAGCCGCAGTTTCGTCCTGCAGGCAGCGCTGCCACAGCTCCTGAGGCGGCGCATCCAGAAAAATCGAAGGCCACGGGCGCAGCAACTCGCGATTGTTCTCCTGAGCGAAAGTCCCGCCCCCGAGTGCGACCACGCTGTCGCGAGTTAAGGAGTTCGTCACCAGATCGCGCAGCGCATTGGTTTCAGCGCATCGGAATGCTGTTTCTCCCTGAAGACGAAAAATTTCCGGGATCGTCTGCCCTTCGCGCGCCTCAATCCGCCCGTCCAGGTCGACAAAGTCCCATGCCAGTCTGTGCGCAAGTTCCTGCCCAACCGTGTTTTTGCCCGACCCCATGAACCCCACGAGAAACACAGCGCGAACTCCCATGTATGACAATACCTGTTTATGACAATAACGGTGCAGCCTTGGCGGCGCGCGAGCTGCGTGACGAAGGTTACGGGCCGGCCATCGGCTCCAATTTGGATTCCGCCAGCTGCCGCGGAACGATCCGCGGGAAGATCCGTGCACAGATCCGAGGGAAGTAATTGTGCGGCTCTCCCTCGAAGGCTAAAGCCCGCGTTCCCGGTCTGGAACAGCACGGCGAAGCCCGCCACTGCCCAAAACCGTCCATGACAGCTGATTCGTTGGTTCAGCGTTGCTTGAGGTGGATCTTACCACTGAAAGAGTGCAACACTACCTTGGATGAGGCCTTGCCCACGGTACCAAAGAAGGATCGTCCCCGCTCGGCGGAGTAGCGGGTATGCTGCGGCATCAGATCCAGTTCGTTCCTTACCCTCCCCAGCATGGAGTGGGCGCTGAACTCGGCCGAAGTATCGGCGGGCACAACCGCCTCGATGTCGCCGGTGTGGGTGGACAGCTTATAGTCCCCGCCCGATCCGAAATCCCCGTCGTAGAAAATCTTCCCGCTGCCCGAGTTGGCTCGAACAAAGGGACCAGTAACCGACTTCAAAGTAACCGCCCCGCTGATCGAGGAAAGCTCGATATGGCCGTTGCTCACATCGGTGAGCGTAATCGGCCCACGCATGGTCCGGACGTGCACATGCCCGTTGCTCACATTGTGAACGTTGACGGCCGCGTCGGTTCCCTCAAACGTCAAGTCCCCTTGCAGGCTCTCCGCTGACAGCGGGCCGGTTGAAGAGCGCAGGCTGACCGTAGCGTCGGCAGGAATCAGCAGTTCGTAGTCAACCCGCCCGCTTTGCTGGTCGGCGCCTGACAACAGGTGCGATGCGATTTCAATTCGATTGCCCCGTTGCATGTTATCGACTTCCGTCTTGTCAGACTGCAGGATTGCCGTTACCACCACCTCGCTGCTGGTGCCGGGCCTCACTGAAATGGCTCCGTACTGCGTATCCACGGAGATATTGGCATTCGGACCGACGTCAAAGCGATACTCTTTCCGGGACTCGGCGATGGCCGCCGATACCAGGCAAGTTGCCAAAACGAGTGTTACGACTGTGGCCTGCTGAACCCTCTCCATAACAAAGCCCCTTTGGCCGAATACCAGCCTGCCCTTACCCTATTGAATACGATCCAATGCCATTTGATAAAGCATCGCCTTCTGCTGATAGACCTCTAACAAGTGCTGCCGGGCGTCCATATCCCCTGGATAGCGATTGACGTAAGCCTGCGTTTCACGAATTTCGGTATTCACTGCCCGTAGCTGATTTTCATACGTCGCGCGCATGGTCGGAGCGCGCGAGGAAACTTCACTGAGAAACTCCTGATCATCTGCACTCGGCGGCGCGGAAAGCTCGGCCTGCTCGGGCGGAGTTTGCGGAGCTTCTGAAGCCGCAGCGTGCCTGGCCCGCGCGCGGTTCGTCTGCTGGGCAATTTGTGTCTCGGGCTGTTTTTGGCCAGGAGTGTTGCTGCCTTGCTGAGCTACCTGCGTTTCAGATTTCGCCGTGGTCTGCGTCGCCGGCTGCTGGGCGCCGGCCTGTGCCGTCTGTGGTGTCGCAGGGGCGGGCGATTTGTGAATCAGAACATAGGAGCCAGCCGCCAGAATGGCGGCCGCGACGGGTGCAAGCCAGAGGGCACGCCATCGGCGCTTTGGAGCAGCCACCAGAACCGGGCCCGCGGAGGTCAGTTCAGGATCCCGAATCAGCCCTTCCGCCCGCAATTCAGCCGCGATCCGCAGCCACACTCTGGGCGACGGTTCCTCAGTGTGGGAGAGTTCCCGCGCCTCGCTGGCAATCAATTTCAGGTCTGACACCAGTTCCGAGCAATGCGAACAGGTTCTCAGATGAGACTGAAACTCAGGATCCTGATCGCCATTGATCCCGGTGCCATCGACTGTAGTGCCATCAATGATGTCAGGCAGAATCCTATCTACATCGGAACAATCCATAACTGACTCTCTCCCCGATACCGCAACTACCGCTATCCAGTCTTGGCCTTTTCGGCTCTCATGAACTTTAGGTATTCGCGCAGCTTCAATCGTGCCTTGTGTAACTGCGATTTGCTATTGCCAATCGAGCATCCCACAAGCTGGGCAATTTCGTTGTGCTCAAATCCCTCCACATCGTGCAGCACAAAAACCGTTCTATACCCCGGTGGCAACCGGTCGATCGCCCGTTTCAACTGCAGGCGGTCGACCGATCCTTTTAACTTGATATCGTCCGCTCCAAACTCTTTCCGCGGACTCTCCTCATCGGCTTCGAGCGTTTCCTCCAGCGATACCGCCGGCAAAGCCTTTTTGCGCAGTTGCATCAGCACCACGTTGACCGTCATGCGGTGCAGCCAGGTAGAAAAAGCGGATTCCCCTCGAAACGTGCCAATCTTGCGGAAGAGCTGAAGAAATGCCTCCTGCGCAAAATCTTCCGCCTGCGAAGGATTGGACACCATGCGCAAACATAGGGAATACACGCGCCGCTTGTGGAGCTGATAGAGGGTTTCGAAAGCTGCTTCGTCCCCCTGCTTCGCTCGCTCAATCGCCTCTAATTCGTTGATTCTTTGCTTTGGGTCGGTCAAGTCGCCTTTTCCGGCCGCTACTGCATCAGATGCGGCTTCGAACTCTATTCGTTGTACTAATTTGCCAAGGGAGTCGCCGAGGCGCTCGCCAACAGTGTGAAGTGATCAAAGAATACCAAAAACCGTAGCACGCCGAGGAATTTCGACTAATTTATTCGATCTTGAATCCGGCCTGAATCGGCGAAATCGCAGTGGCCGCGATCACAATATGTCACTTTGGTAATCCACCCTACCCATGGCGCGCTCGGCTCCTCCGTGCTCCCCGGAGCCTGCGCTGAGCCACGTCGAAGGGTGTCCTCCGTGGTTGATGCTTTTTGTTGAAACCTAACCAGAATTCCCGCTACGCCTTTCCCGCTGTTATCGTCTCTAACCCGTGACCATGCGGCCCGGTTTCGCGCATCCGCAATAGGATGGCAAAAGCTAGGCCGACAAAGCCCAGGATCGAGAATATCCACATTCCCAGAGCGTAGCCTCCCGGATTGTCCAGCCCCGCATGCGTGTAGTCATTGGCCGTGCCGATCAACAGGTTCAGAAGAAAGAAACCGATCTGCTGAATCATCGTCATAAGGGCATAAGCAGTACCCAGACGCGATTGATCCACAATGTAGGCAACCGACGGCCACATGATTGCGGGAATCAGCGAGAACGCGATTCCCATCATCGACGTCGTGACGAGTAGCAATAGGGGCAGAGTGACGTGTTCGAAAGTGAGGTGCCAGGTGCTAAACCATGGAATCGTAAAGGTGACAGTTTTCGCGGCCGAGAGATACGCCATCATCAGGTACACGGGCATGAGCAAGACGGACCCGAGCATCATGTAGAGGGCTCGCTTGCCAATTCGATCGACCATCAAGCCGAACAGGGGGGTCGCGATCATGGCTGAGATCGGAAGCACGCTATTGCAGAAGCCCGCCTGCTTGATTGCTTCCGCAGCCAGGATGCCGCCGTGCGATGCTGCCTGAATTTTGTTGGTGAAGAAGTCGATGGCGAAGGTGCGGAAAGGGAAGATGGCAGAATAGAAGGTAAAACACAACCCGACTACGAACCAGTACGAAGGGTTGAAGCCCAACATCTCCTTCAATCCAATCCAGATTTGGGCCACCGCCTCGCGGGGTTTCAACCCACGGATTCGAAACCCTTGACCGAATTCGAGCTTGTCTATCGAGCCCGCCTTTCCCAATTCGTAGCGACCTTCGGCATGGTTCTCAAGTACCCAGTAAGCTACCGAGCACAAAACGGCAAGCGCGCCGGCACCGACGGCGATCATTAAGGGCCCCTGCCAACTCGGTTCGCCCCTCGGCCCGTTGGGGTAGAACACCGTGTTGGCCCAGGTAGGAGAATTATCCGCCGCCACCGACGCCAACCGGGCAATAGTGAGATTGATCCCGAACGCAAAACTGAGTTCTTTGCCCTTGAACCACTTCGCAAGGACAGTAGTAGCCGCCACGATCATCGATTCGGCGCCCAGTCCGAGTACCGTCCGGCCCGCAATCATGATCCCCGGTCGCCCGCGCGCGGCCGTGAGAGCCGCTCCTGCGAGGCAAAGCAATGCGAAAAATGTAATTGCCTTTTTTGTGCCGATGCGGTCAATGATGATGCCGCCGATCAGCAGCGTTGCAACCGCGGCCACGCTATAAGACGAATTCAGCCAGCCGAAGGCCGTCGCAGAAAAACCCAGTTTGTCGATGAAGATGCGTTCCAGCGGGTTGATGCTGTCGTAAATGTAGTAGTTGCCGCCCATCGCCAGGCTGACGAACAGCAGGACCATCCAACGGTAGAGGCGAGACGGTTCGGGGCGAGCTGCAGCAACCATTCAGACACTTATCCTCGGCGCGCAGTCGCGCCTGCGTGGGATGGGTAGAGAATCAACCGCATGAAGATAGCAGATCGGCGATGCAGGTAGGTTAGCAAAAGTCGTCCTCAATAAAACCCATCTTTCGTTGAGTCATCCTGAGCATAAGTGGCTGTTGCGCGAAGCGCAGCAGCCACGGAGTCGAAGGACCCCTATTCCCTCAGCTGTGCACGACTGAGAAGATGGGTTTTGACGATCCCACGAGCGCCGGGTGAATTTTCTGCATCGCGTTCGGCAAGTTAACAATCCAGTGTTCACCGGCTGCCAACCATTCCCCTGACCGCTTCGATCAGTTTCGCTGAATCGTACCCAACACCGTCCTTGAACACAGTCTCAACCTTCTCGATATCCTCGATTTGCTTCGACGGGTCGCCCTTGATCACCACCAGGTCCGCCTGCTTGCCGGGAGCAATTGTGCCAATGCGATCCAACTCTCCCAGGAACTGCGCTCCGTTGGCCGTCGCAATATGGATGGCCTCCACCGGCGTGAAGCCCGCTTCGACCAGCAACTCGACTTCGCGCTGATCGCCGAAGCCCGCAATCACGCCTCCCATGCCGGTGGGATCCAATCCGGCCAACAGCAACCCGCCAGCCTGCGCGAACGCGTGTTCAAATTCCATCTCCTTCTTGAAAGCGGCTGGCCAAGGCGATGAATCGGCGTGGTAGCGCTGGCGGATCACGCTCGCATCGCCGGCCCGCACCTTGTTGTTGAGAAATGCGCCGCGAGCATCGGACGTCAGCGCATCAAGAACCCGCTGCTCGAGGGTGGGGCGTCCGGGAACGAACATTTCAAACACCGGCAGCGTCGACGTAACGGCAACGTGGTGTTGAACAAGATCGACGATCGTATCGTGCAAAGGACCGCTTTGCACATCCAGCTTGGAAATCAACTCATAGTCGGATTTCTCGGGACACTCCCCCGCTTTCTTCCAGGGATAGAATTCCGTGTCCACCAGCAAACCGTGTTCGAGGTCATCAATGCCAATGGCGGCTGCTTCACGAAACCCGACGGAGCAAAGATGTCCGGTAACCTTGGCGCCCCGTTTGTGAGCGGCCTCCACCGCCGCCGACAGTTCGGCCGGAGTAATGAACATGTAGGCTTTGAAATTATCGACGCCTTGGTCGAGCCAGAAATTGACGGTTTTGGTCGCGTCGTCCGGTCCGGTGAGTTCATGCATCTGCACGGCAAAAGTGCCCGGTCCTTCCAGATACGGCCCAGTCACATGAATCTTCGGGCCCGGAGTTTCGCCCTTATCAATCTGTTTCTTGAGTTCAAGGTCGGTATAAGGCTCGAGCGCGCCCGTGGTGCGGATCGTGGTCACTCCTCCGGCCAGATACAAGCTAGGAAAACTGTATGCCATCTCTCCGAAGATCCCGTTGCCCATCGGATAAAACAGATGATCGTGCATTCCGACCATGCCCGGCATGACGCTGTAGCCGTGCAGGTCGAGCACTTTTGCATCCTTGGGAACATTCGCCGACGCCGCATCGGAGACCGACTCGATCTTTCCTTGCGAAATTACGATGGTCTGATCTTCGCGCGCTGCCGAACCCGTGCCGTCGATCACGCGCACGTGGCTCAACGCCACCACCGGCGCATCCACCGTCACCAACCGGCGCACCGCAGGAGAGAGCGTTTGGGCGGCAAGTCCTACCGAGCCGGCGAATACCAAAAGCAGGGCAGGAATTAGTTCTCGCATGATTCTTCCCTCCGAAACCACAGGCCAGGATTCTACCGGAGAAAATAGCGGAGGGCGCGGCTCAACCAAGTTTCTTAGGAAGGTTCTGATTAAGTTCCTGGGATCCCCCGTGCACCTCCGTGTACTCCGTGGTTTTGCGCTTTTTCCCGATACTTAATCAGAATTTCCTTAGAGCATGTTTCAAAAATAGGTTTTGGGTAGGGCACGGCTTCACAGGCTGCGGAAAAACTCAATATTGGGCTTGATTTTGGGTGGCGCAGCGGTCTACCGCTGCGATAACGCGCCTCTTTTTCAATGCGGCTTCAGCCGCTGCGGTCACACTTTCAACCCGCGAAGTAGTTTTTCAGCAGCCTGTTTTAGCCGCACCGTAAGTTACGCACAATCAACGCGGCTTTTAGCCGCTGCGGGAGCGTTCGCCCAAACCAATGACTTTTTCCGCAACCTCTTCCACTCGTGCCGTAAATCGCGCCCAATCAACCGCGGCTTCCAGCCGCTGGGGGTATCTTGACCGGCCTGAAAGGCATTTTTGAAACGCACTCTAGGAAAATTTAAAAGAGCTCCCGGCCGTTTATGCAACGTCCGAGAGCCCAAAGTTCTTTCAACCGAAAATCCGTTACTGGATCTTTTCTGACTTGCCGTCGTACTTCACGGTCCCGTTCTTGTCGTTCTGGCGCGTTACGTCTTCGTTGGTGTAAACGTGCTTGCCCGGGCCGGGGCCTTTCGCCACCGACGCCAGGTCGGTCGTGTATTCCGGCCCGCTGAAATATTCCCACTGGCCCCGCGCTCCTTGTCGGGCAGCGTGCTCGGGTCCGCCGTGCTCTTCCATCACCGGACCGTGCATCCGATGGCCTTCGCGGCCAATCGGTTCCGGCCACAGGTTAACATCTGAGGCGGTCAGTGGAGCCCCGCCCTGGTACCACACGGGCGCGGTAAATTCCGAACTGGTCGATCCCGAAAGCTCAGAAACTGTCGAGTTGCTCGCGCCGGCAATAAGCCCGGTGGTGGCGTTGGTCGCTCCCACAGGATTCGGAGACACAGTCTCAAGAGAGATCATCGGCGTGCTCACCAGAGGAACGTACGGACCGAATCCATATCCGTAGCCACCACCGTAAACTCGAGGAACAGGCTGCTGGCCAAAAGCCGCGCCTGCCATCAGAACTACCGCACACAAAACCAGATAGGGTCGCATATTACCTCCACAGGGGAATAACTCATCTATATGGTTTAGGTGCAGTTTGCGTGCCAGTCGTCGCCTGAGGGCTGGAACCCCTGCATGTTCGGGGATTTACGGCGGTGTCGGCTAAAGATCTGCAATTCTGAGACCGACGTACTGCAAGGCTAGTGAAAACTCATGCGCACAACCTGCAACCGCTTGGTACGGAATTTAGGTACGCAATTTGACTTCAGACGTTAGTTTGCTGTCCCACAAGTTCGCGGTAATAGTGTGAGGCTTTGAAAGGGCGCGGCTTTACAGGCTGCGGAAAAACTTGAAGAGCGCAAGGGGGGAAGGGCACGAGTTCCACTTGTGCCGCCAAGTCGCTGAAAATAGATTCGCGCCTGGGGGATGCCTTTAGCGGGCGGAAACACTTTTTCCGCAACCTCTGAAGCCGCGCCGGGCAAGATCGCCGAACACGAGGCTTTAGATTCTCTGTTGAATTGCAAGCAAGAAAGTCAAAACCTTCCTAAGAAGGGCATTAATATACTTGACTGACAGACCGTTCCGTGCTAACTTTGAAGCATGGAAAGCCCAAAAACACTTCAACAGGCCATTCAATACTTCAGCGATTTCGAGAACTGCCAGCAGTTCATGATCGCAAACCGCTGGGCAGATGGTAAGGTGCGCTGCCCGCAGTGCGACTCTCTCGAAGTGAAGTACCTTCCCAACGCCCGGCTGTACAAGTGCTACCAGAACCACCCGCGCCAGAAATTCTCGCTCAAGGTCGGAACGGTTTTCGAGGATTCCCCAATCCCCCTAGAAAAGTGGCTCCCCGCAGTGTGGCTGATCGTGAGCTGCAAGAATGGCATTAGCTCCTATGAAGTGGCCAGCGCCATCGGTGTCACTCAGAAGTCGGCATGGTTCATGATGCACCGCATTCGCAAGGCTATGCACTCTGGTTCTTTTCAGAAGCTGGGCGGCAACGGCGGCGAAATTGAAGCGGACGAAACTTTCATCGGCGGGAAGGCCCGCAACATGCACTTGAGTAAACGGCAGCGCCGGATCACTGGCACTGGCGGCAAGGACAAAACCGCAGTCATGGGCATCCTTGAGCGCGGCGGTGAAGTTCGCACCGTGGTTGTAGGGAGCCGTCGCAAGCAGGTTCTGCAATGCGAAGTGAAAAAGCACGTGGAAGCTGGAGCCGCGCTGTACACCGATGCGCTGCTCTCCTATGACGGCCTTGCTGGCGACTACGCGCATCAGGTGATTGACCATGCCGCGAAATACGTAGATGGCCGCGTGCATACAAATGGCCTTGAGAACTTCTGGAGTCTGCTCAAGCGCGGGATCAGCGGAACCTATGTGAGCGTGGAACCATTCCACCTCTTCCGTTACCTGGACGAACAGACATTCCGCTACAACAACCGGAAAGACATGGACAATGCGGGTCGTTTCCAGCTAGCACTCTCGCAGATTGTTGGGAAGCGCCTGACCTATGCGGAGGTGACTGGCAAGGGGGGAGAAACGGCCTTCTAATCCTTTGCGCGGGAAGCGCGGGAGGCGGAAGTCCGCTTAGACTTCCGCGCCTTTGCTCTTTTCTCAGCATCCAGCTTGGCCTTGATCTCCGAATGGGGAACGGCCAAAAGACGCTTCATAAAATTCGTGAACTGTCCGAAATCGCCCTCAACATTCTTGGCCGGACGGGGCGGGCGATTGGGCTTTTGCGGCACGACAGGATTAGTGTGCAATGTCGTCCTGCGAAAGTCAACCCGTGTGGCTGCCACGATGGTTGTCCGTGCTCTCTGGTTTGCCAGAGTTGCGGCGCAGAAAGAGACTGTTGGCGATGGTTCAAGCGTATGTTGACGAAAGCGGTGGCAAGGGACACAGCCCGGTCTTTGTATTTTCCGCGCTACTCTCCAAAGCTGAGGACTGGGCTAGGTTCTCGGATCAATGGGCTTCTTGCCTTTCGGAATTACCCAGCATCCGTTATTTCAAGATGAGCGAGGCCCGGAGGGCGGCCAAGGGTGAGTTTTATCAGTTTTCGCCTACAGAGCGGGATGACAAATTGAAACGTCTTTGCAGCATACTTAATGCGCTCGCGCCAACTGAGATTTCATGCACGCTTAACATAGATGTCTTCGTCGAGAAATGGGGCAAATACCCGAAGCCGTTCCGCCATCCGTATTTCTTTCCATTCCTCACTGCCAACTTCGCAATCGGCGTCCAGGTGTTAGAAATGAAAGAGACCGAGCCATGTGAAATCTTCTTCGATGAGCACAAGATTTTCGGACCATGCGCGAGGTCTTGGTACCCGATAGCTCGCGAGTTTATGGACTCTGAAGTTCTAGCTTTGATGCCAACCGAGCCTTTGTTTCGCACCGATCTTCAGGCGCTCCCATTGCAGGCAGCCGATCTAACGGCGTGGATGCAGCGAGCGCGGAGCACTGTGGGCTTGGGCGAATTTTCATGGCTAGATTCAGCATTGGCTGGAATTCATCGTTCCGATCTATCGCAGACCTATGATCGAGCATGGTGGAACCGACCGAACACGGTTGATCAAAACGACCCTGAATTCATCAAGCAAACAACTGAAGCCTTGCGGCGCGGCAGGGAGATTTTTGGCTCCGAATGGCCTCCGAACATAAAATGGCGAAACAAGAAAACGCACGACTGAAAGGCCTGTCACGGCACCAACGCCCTTCATAGACAACTCGCGGCTTCTTCTTCGCAAATGCCGATGGCACTGCGAGCATTACTGCTACAGCCAGAAGTAACACTGCAAGCAGGGTTTTCATGGGCGACCAGTATATGCTAAACGGAGAAGGACAAACTATGCCTGACCTGACATGTGCTGAAGTGAAAACGCGCCTGAAGTCCTATTCCGATCCTGCTGTGACTGATGAACTCTATTCATCCGGCCAGTCCCTTGTCGCCAATGCCGCTGAGAGAATGGCGAGACTCGACAGTAAAGGCTTGGCGCTAGCCGCATACAGCGGGGGGATTTTGACAATTCTGATCTCTACTTCTGTGCTGTGGGGGAAGCTGCTGAGCGGCTGGTTTTTCCCCACGGTGGCAGGATGCGGGATTTTCGCTATTACACTAGCCGCTTGGCTGGCGGTCAGAAGCTCTTATCCGCAGCCGATCCAGTGGCACACGGAAAACAGTTGGCTTGAGAGTCAATGTATTCAAGATCGCGAAAAGCTGCGCCGCTACAGGGTGCTCACGATGTGGAAAATCCTAGACTCTTACTTCGTCGCCATCAGAATCAAGACCGGCAGAATGAAGACGTGCTTGCGCGTCATGCATGTCGCGTTCGGTCTTCTATTCATCTGTTTTTTTCAGATCGCCCGGTTGGACACCCTCCTCCAGCGCCTGAGTGTCTGGATCAGGTAACTCATAATCATTTTGCCTGTGCGGCTCAATAGGCTGAACTGGTTGTTCTTCCGCTGGATCTTTTTCGCTGTCACCCATGGACCGCATCCTAGCAGCTTTTGTCAGCCAAGTATATTAATGCCCTAAGAAGAGGGCGGGTAGCTTTAGGCGGCACGGGGAGCCTCCGCCGCGGTGGCGAGGGAGAGAGCCGGACAAAGCTTGGCGCCATCGAAGGGAGCGTCGTACTTGAACATGCCGAAAATGGCGTGCAGCAGTTTCCGCATGACCGCGACCAGGGCGACCATTTTGCATTTCCCGCGAGCTTGCAGATGCAGGTAGAACGCGCGCACAGGCGGAGCAAAGCGTGTCGCGTTCAAAGCGGGCATGTAGAGAGCGCGGCGATACGCCGGTTTCCCACTTTGCTGATGCGCGTTTTTTGATGGACCGAGGTGCCCGACTCGTGATGCCGGGGATCAAGTCCGGCGTAGGCGACCCATTGCCGCACGTCGCAGTTGGCGGGGATCAATACCAGTTCGCCTAGCAGTTGCAATGCACTGACCGGCCCGATCCCGGGGGGCCTATCTAAAGCCCAGGCTTCCGCGTGCCAACACGGGCCTCGCGCCTGATCGGCCTTCCCCCGGAACATGGTGCCTTGCGTCCCATGCCTCTTTACCACAAACCGAACATACAAGCCCCTGACGGAAACGGCTTGATCACCCGAAAAGGGCACCGGACTTAATCCGCGAATTTCGGGGACAGGAGCTAGCTCCTTAGTTTCCTCGCGCTTCTCAACTGCCCACATAGCGGGCATACAGGCTGCGCGCAACGGCCGGTTCCGTGGTGCCTTTGATGATCGCCCGCCCATCGGGGAACAGAGTAATCTCGTACGGCTCACGCCAGAACTTCAGCACAAAGCTGTTGTGGCGCACATCGCCATGCGGCCGGAGCCGAGCGCTTATCTCCTCAAAGTCGACTGGCCTTTCGCGCTCATGAATCTGCACCGAGTTCCGGCCGCACAGCGTAATGTGAGCACGGCCTTCCCCAGCCAGATGGACAAAGTCACGCTCGCCACAGACCTGGCACCCGGCCCGTGGAGAGGCCGCCGCCACCTCCGCCTGCTCGTTTTCCCAGACGTCCCATGAAAGCAGGCTCCGCCGCATTTTCGAGCGTGCTCCCACTAGAAACTTCAGCGCCTCAGTGGCCGCCAGCGATGCCACCAGGTTGACGGCCGAATTCAAAATGCCCGCCGTCTCACAGGTCTCGATGCTCCCTCGAGGCGATGCGGGAAAAATACAAGCCAGACAAGCCGTTTCGCCGGGCAGCACATTCATGGTCACGGCATAACTGCCGACTGCCGCCGCGTAAATCCACGGCACGGAATTCTTCAGCGCATAATCGTTGATCAGGTAGCGGGTCTCGAAATTGTCCGTGCCATCCAGAATGAGGTCGACCCCGGCCAGCAGGGAATCAACGTTCTGGGGGATCAGGTCGGCGACGTGAGACTCGATGACAATTCGCGAGTTGAAGCGAGCAATCTGGCGCGCGGCCGCGATTGCCTTTGGAACCGACTCGCGGGCATCGTTCTCATCGAAAAGCGATTGGCGCTGCAAGTTGCTGGGCTCGACGTAGTCGCGGTCGACAATTCGAATCGTTCCCACACCCGAGCGCGCCAGCAATGAAGCCAGCACTGAGCCGGTGGCGCCGCATCCAACCATGACGACGCGGGCCGCGGAGAGTTTGCTCTGGCCCTCCGAGCCGATCTGTTTGAACAGGATCTGTCGCGAATAACGGTCATCTTCTCTCAAAACGTCGCTCCCAAAACTTCTCAATCCGAATGCGCTCCGTTCCCAAGCGATTACCTTTCGCAACCCTTCTAGCCAGTATTATAGGTTCCGATCGTCAAACTTCTTCCCAGCGAGCAACGTGCGCCCGTGATCTGCTCATCGAACCCGACAAGCGTGGCCTGCGACGGGCATGGGGCGGGAAGAGAAACTTTGCAACCAACGAGTGCCCTGCGGCTTCGCCTTTCATGCTTTGTTCTGATGCTCACGCTGACCGCTGCTACCAGCTGGGGGGCTGAGCCGCAAGCCGCCGGACCGCAACCGGACGAGTCGGCATCGCAGTTTGGAGCGATCATCCCCTATCTCGGTTTGACAATGGATGAGATCGAATTGCCGGGAGTCGCCCCCGACGAAGCGGCGACGCTGCTGGCCTCGACCCCGCTCAAGATCGGCCAACCGTTGACGCGCGACAACCTGCATGACGCCATGAAAGCTTTATTTGCCAGCGGACGCTTCTCCGACATTCAGGCCGAAGCGGATCGCACCCAGACGGCCGGCGTCCGGCTCCGCTTCTTGACCGTCGCCAATTTCTTTGTGGGAATCGTCAGCGTCGAGGGCGTCTCCACCAATCCTTCGCAGAACCAACTCGTAAGCGCGACGCGCCTGCAACTGGGCGAGCTTTTTTCCCAGGAAAAGCTTGACCATGCCATGGCGGGCATGCGGCGAGTTCTCGAAGAGAACGGGTTCCACCAGGCAAAGATCACGACTTCAGAGCAGCGTGACGAACTGCAACACCAGGTCAACATAACTTTTCAGATTGCCTCCGGCACCCGCGCCCAGGTCGGGGAAGTCACGGTCGAAGGCGACTCCAGCTATTCCGCGTCAGAGATGAAGGATATCGCCAGGCTGCATTCCGGCGACCCGGTCATCTCCACCCGGATTACTCGCGCCTTGCAGCGCATTCGCGCCCTTTATCAGAAGCAGGACCGTCTTCTCGCTCAGGTCGCCATCGCCAGCGTGCTCTACCATCCCGAGCACAATACCGTGGATTACACCTTCAGGATCGATCCAGGTCCGGTAGTGCGCATCGTAGCGGACGGTTACAAACTTCGCCCAGGCACGCTGCGTCGACTGGTGCCCGTCTATCAGGAGGGCGCGGTCGACGAGGATCTGCTCAATGAAGGCCGCCGCAACATTCAAAATCACATGCAGGGCCTCGGCTACTTTCAGGCGACGGTCTCCGTTAGCCAGCGCACCGTAAAGGATGGAAAGAATTTGGAGGTGGTTTACGCAATTGATCCGGGAGAGCGCCACAAGCTGGCCGCCATTCGGATCCTGGGCAACCACTATTTTCCGGATGAAATCATTCGCGCTCGCTTGCAGGAGCAATCCGCCAGCCGGTTGTTCAGCCACGGCCGCTACAGCGAAGTGCTCCTCGAAGAGGACGTGCAAAGGGTGCAAGGCCTGTATCGCGCCAGCGGGTTCCGGCAGGCTGAGGTCAACGGCAAACTCATCCCCAATTTTCAGAGTGACCCGTCGCTGCTGGCCATTGAGATCACGATTAATGAAGGTCCACAGACGCGCGTCGCGTGGGTACGAATTGAGGGCGCTTACACGCTTCCGCAGGAACAGCTTCCCGAACTACAGACCGCGGAAGGACAGGGTTTTGACGAATCCAGCCTGGCAGACGATCGCGACCGCATACTCGGTAAGTATTTCGACGATGGCTTCCCCAACGCTTCCGTTGACGTAGCCTACCTCAGGGCTCCGTCCGGACCGGATGGGTTGCCGCGAGTCGGCGTCACCTTCACCATCCACGAGGGCGAGCAGTTTTTCGTCAACCAGGTATTTCTGGACGGCCTCTCCTACACACGTCCGGGCGTTGCCCGGCGCGAACTACAAGTGCATCCCCGCGATCCGCTCAGCCAGCAGGAGATGCTGGAGAGCCAGCGCCGTCTCTACGACCTGGGCCTCTTTAGCGAGGTCGACACCGCCATCCAGAACCCGGATGGCACCGAGTCGCGCAAGAATGTTGTGGTTGCCGCACGCGAAGCCAAGCGCTATACGTTTGACTACGGAGGCGGCTTCGAGTTCCAAACCGGCCAGCCCGCGATCGGCGCCAATCAGCCGCTCGGGCAGACTGGAGTCAGCCCTAGAGTATTGGGGGGCGTAAACCGCATCAATGTGGGCGGCCGCGACCAGACCCTTACACTCAAGGGCAACCTTGGCCGCCTGCAACAGCGAGCTCTGATCAACTACGACATCCCCAAATTGCTCAACCGCGAGGATCTTCATCTTTCATTCACCGCCTTTTATGACAACACCGTGGACGTCTCCACCTTCACCTCGAAGCGTCTGGAGTTGAGCTTGCGTAATCTGGAGGTGTTATACCGATCCGCGGATCGTGACCTGACCACAATTTCCTACGGCTTCTCCTATCGTCGCGTGGTGGCCTCGAACATTGAGGTCACCAGCAATCTGATTCCATTGCTCTCGTCTCCGACTCGAGTTGGCACTCCCAATTTTCTCTACATACGCGATCGGCGCGACAATGTTCTGGAGACCACCCGCGGAAGCTACACCACGGTCGACGGGGGCGTGGCCGCGAGCTACTTCGGCTCGGAGGCCGACTTCAGTAGAGCACTGGTGAAGAACTCAACCTATTATTCGTTTGGGCGAAATCGCCGCGGAAGATTCGTCTTCGCCCGCTCTACCACCGTCGGCGTCGAAAATCCCTTCGGCAACACGGTCGTGCTGGACCCGCAATCTCACGCACGGTTGCCAGGTCGCATTCCTTGGCCTAGCCAGACCGCGCCCAGCGGCCAAACCCTGATTCCATTGCCCGAACGTTTTTACAGCGGCGGAGGCAACTCTCATCGCGGTTTCGGGTTAAATCAGGCAGGACCCCGCGATCCATTTACTGGGTTTCCCGTCGGAGGGAGTGCCGTGTTCCTTAATAGTCTGGAGTTGCGCCTGCCTTATGTTCCCATGCCTTACCTGCATGACAACATCGGCTTTGCCATCTTCCACGATATGGGGAATGTCTTCGCGCGCCCTCAGGAAATGCTCCCGAGTCTGGGCCGCTGGCATCAGCCTGACCCCGCCCTTTGCTTCAACGTCAATACTCACCTGCAGTGCAATTACAACTATGTCTCGCACGCGGTCGGCCTGGGTGTGCGCTATCAAACACCCATCGGACCACTCCGCTTTGATTTCGGATACAATCTAAATCCGCCGGCTTTTCCAAGCTATACAAACATCTCGACCAGTACTACGATCGGTGGAGTCAAGACCACCTCCGGCATCTTTGGCGCGCAGCGCGCGGGCCACTTTAACGTTTCCTTCAACGTAGGGCAGTCTTTCTGATGAAACTCTGGCTGACTAAATTCCGACGCCCAGACTTGCAACGCCCAGACCTGCAACGCCCAGTCTGCGTGAGAAGTCGGGGTTGCCCTCGATTTTGGGTGGCGCAGCGGTTCACCGCTGCGTTCACCGGTATGTCTTCAATGTCGGCTTTAGCCGCTAAGGTGAGATTGCTGTGCGGAGCGCATCTTTTCCGCTGCCGGCCACAGTGGAAACCTTGCGCCCTGGCCACGGTTTTGCTGATTGCCTTCGCCTCCTGGTCTGCGGCCGGCACAATCGTCGACCGCGTGGTCGACAACGTAAACGGGCACGTGGTTCTGCAGAGCGATTGGGAAGAGGAAGTGGCCTTTGAGGCGTTTGAGAATGGGCGCGCTCCCGACTCGTTCACGACCGCCGAGCGTCAGGCCGCGCTCGATCGCCTGGTCGATCAGGAACTGCTGCGCGAGCAGGTCCGTCCCTCGCAACCGGCTCCCGCCGAGCAGGTCGCCGCGCGGGTGGCCGAAGTTCGCAAGCTGCAGCCCGATTCTTCCACCGACACCGGATGGCACGCCGCTCTCGAACGTTATGGATTGACGCAAAACTCGCTCGAAAAGCGACTGGGCGATCAGATCCAGCTAATGAGGCTGGTCGAGGATCGCCTCCGCCCCTCCATTCAGATTGATCAGCATGCCGTCGAAACTTACTACCAGGACAAGCTCTTGCCGGATCTTAAACAGGCTGGAGACTCCGCCAAGCCTCTGACCGAGGTCTATGGCCGGATCAGGACCTTGCTTGCCGAGCAAAAAATGAACGAATTGCTCTCCGGTTGGTTGGCGAGTCTGCGCTCGGGGAGCCACATCATGACTCCCGAGTCCAGTGCCGGAGAAGGGAACCGTTGAGCGAGCCGTTCGCTCCCCCAGCGCGCCGCCACATTCTCCGAAATCTGTTCCTGCTCTTCGGCGGATTCAGCCTGCTCGCCCTGGGTTTCCTTGCCTGGTACGCGACCACCGATTCCTTTCAGCGTCGCATGCGGCACCGGGTGATCGCGGAACTGGAGACGGCGACCGGCGGCCGCGTTGAACTCGGGGAACTGCACACCATCCCGTTTCGCTTGCGTGTGGACGCGCGCGCCCTGACCATTCATGGTCGCGAAGCTCCCGGTCAGGCGCCCTTCTTGAAAGTAGATCGCCTGCAAGCCGAGTTGAAGATTATCTCGCTATTGGAAACGGCCATCGGCCTGCATTCTCTCCTGCTCGAGCATCCGGTCGTGCACGTCATCGACTATCCCGATGGCACAACGAATATTCCTGCGCCGCCGGTGAAGTATTCGTCCGGTCAAGGCCCGATCGAGCAACTCATCTCGCTTTCGGTGTCGCGTATCGAGGCGCAAAACGGCGAGCTTCTGTGGCAGGACCGCAAAGTTCCTTTCGATTTCGCCGCTCGCGATCTTGCCCTACTGCTGCACTACTCCTTGCTGCGCCAACGCTACGAGGCGCTAGTCTCCGCTGGAAGTGTTACCACCCAATGGCAGCAATATCCCGAGTTTGTCTGGGGCGCTGCTGCTTCCCTGGTACTCGCTCGAGGACACGTTGACATCAACAGCTTGACCGTGAGGTCGGGGAAATCCGAGTTTCACTTTGCAGGCCAATTGCAGAATTTTCACGATCCAAAGATTACCGGCGAATATCACGGCGTGCTCGATCTCGCCGAACTCGCCGTGCTGGCCCGCCAGAAAGAATTCCGCAAGGGCACGGCGCAGTTTGCCGGCAGGGGCTCCTGGAGCCTGCGAGATTTCTCAACTGCAGGAACGTTGCAGGCAAAAGACCTCGAGTGGTCGAATGGAAAGCTGCAAATGCGCAATGGGCGCGTAGACGCCGGATTCGACATCACCCCGACACACTTGCGCGTCTCATCCCTGAAAGCAAATCTGCTCGGCGGCGATCTGCTGGGCGACGTGGATGTAACCAACTGGCAAAGTTCTCTGGAGTCCTCGCCAACGCCAGCACGTCGCCACATAATTGGACGGGTACCGCCCGAGAGCTTGCAGCGGGGCTCGGTCCATCTGCAATTGGCAGGTTTCCCGCTCACTCCGGCTCTGGACCTTCTGAGCTCAAAGAAGGTTCCGCTCGATCGGCTCGATTTCGTCGGAAGCACCAGCGGCACCGTCGATCTGCTCTGGGTTGGCTCAATCCGCGATGCTGAGGCGCGCCTGAAACTCAACCTGTCTTCGCTACTGCGAATAGCGCCCAACGAAATTCCGGTGCACGGGCAGATCGAGGCCGTCTACCGCGGATCCCGCGATGAACTTGACGTCACCGTGCTGCACCTCACAACCAGCGGCTCTGAAATCGAGGCCTCGGGAAGTTTGGCGGCCACTTCCGCGCTTCGCTTCTCGCTGACCACCCACAACGTGAATGAGTGGACGCCCCTGCTCCAATCGGCCTTGGGATACGGATCTTCTGGATACGGATCTTCGCCCTTGCCCTTCGCGGTTCACGGTTGGGCAAGCCTCAAGGGCAATGCCAGCGGCCGCATCTCCGCTTTGTCCTTCAACGGCAACCTCGAAGCCTACGATTTTGACACCAGCTTGCCCGCCACCGGTCGAACGCCCTCCGAAGTCATCCACTGGGACGCCGTCTCCACGGCTTTGCAATACTCGAACACCAACCTCGCCGCCCGCAATGGCTCCTTGATCCACGGCCGCTCCGTAGCGCACTTCGACTTGAGTGCCGTTCTCACCGATGGCGCCTTCAGCGAGAATGCGCCCTTCACTCTGCACGCGGATGTGCTCAACGCCGACGTCGCCGAGTTCGCCCGCTTGACCGGAGTCGCTCGGCCATTGACCGGTAACCTAGGCCTCACTCTCAACCTTTCGGGGTCACGCAACAGTCCTCACGGGGACGGTCATTTTGAGATCAGTGATGGCACGGCCTACGGAGTAGCAATTCCCTCCTTGCGAGGAGATCTTCGGCTGGCCAATGGAGAGGCTGAGTTCAACAACCTTAAAGGCAGAATCTACGGTAATGCCACACTCTCCGGCAGCGGCAGCATCAGCACATCCAGTCACGAGTTTCACTTGAATCTTGCCGGGCAGGATATCGATCTCCGTTCTTTTCCGCGGCTCCAGTCAAGCCGTTTCAGCATGGCTGGTACCGCTGATTTCATGGCTCACGTCGGCGGCACCCCGGAAGTGCCATCGCTCGAAGCGCATGTACACCTCAAAGATTTGGCTCTGGACAACCAGCGCTTCGGGGATTTCTTCGCCGACGGAGTCACCCGCGGGCGCCAACTCGACATCACCGCACATTCGAGCTTTGATAAATCCGGGTTGACAATTCAGGGCGCCGTCGGCATGGAGAATAATTTTCCCGCCGACCTGAAGCTCAATTTTCACGATCTCGATGTGATCTCGCTGCTGAGCATCTATTTGCCTGGAAAATTTTCGGGACAATCTCCTATCGAGGGGACCATCCAACTTGTGGGTCCTCTGCGCACGCCTCGCGAACTAAAAGCAGCCGCGGAAATCCGCTCCTTCACCGCCGAAGTGGAACATGTCTCGGTGCACTCCGTGGAACCCATTCGATTTGAGGTCGTCGATCAAACCGTCATGATCGAGAGCCTCCACCTGGCGGGCAGCGGAACCGACTTTGTCGCTCACGGCCGGGCACTTTTAACCGGCGCGCAGGAAGTTGATGTCCGCCTTGACGGCTCGGTCAACATGACCTTGCTGCAATCGCTTAACCCCAAACTTTTGGCGCGCGGAAACCTCAACGTGAACCTCAGTGCGGCGGGCAGCCTTCGGCACCCGGTACTGCAAGGGCGTCTGGCAGTCAAGGATACCTTTGTCAGCGACATTGATTTCCCCAGCGGCCTGAGCGATCTGAACGGAGTCTTGCTCTTCGATCACGACCGCGTGGAAATCGAAAAGCTGGACGGCACCACCGGCGGCGGGACGATTTCCCTTACCGGCTCGGCGACCTATCAGAGTGCCGTCTTCCTGCTCGACCTGGGCGTGAATGCGCAAGGCGTGCGCTTGCGCTATCCGCCCGGCGTAAGTTCCACGGCCAATGCGGATCTCCGCCTCACCGGCTCCACAAATTCCGCCGTGCTCAGCGGCAATGTAGTCGTAACCAAGCTGGCCGTAACTCCGGGATTTGATTTCGGTGCCTACATCGAGAGGAGCAGGCAAACCGCTGTATTCACCCAGAGCGACAGTCTCGGCGGCCGGGTCAGGCTCGATGTTCACGTCACGACCACTCCTGAACTGCAGATGCAAACGGCTATCGCCAGGCTCTCGGGAAATGCGGACCTCAGAGTGCGCGGCACCGCGGATCGTCCCGTGATCATGGGGAGGGCGGAAGTTCTGGAAGGGGAAATTTCGTTCAACGGCACCAAATATCGCCTCGAACGCGGAGACGTCACTTTCGCCAATCCCGCGAAGACCCAGCCTGTTATCGACCTGCAGGCCGCGACCCGCGTGCGCGATTATGACATCACCGTCCGGTTTCGGGGCGACGCCAGCGTGCCCAACGACCTCAAAATCACCTGGCAGTCCGAGCCCCAACTCCCGGAAGCCGACGTAATTGCATTGTTGGCTCTGGGCCGCACCCAGGAGGAATCCGCCAACGCGCAGTCGAGCGGATCGTTGGGTTTCGGCGGAGAGGCCTCCAACCTTCTCATCAATCAGGCTCTCCAGAGCACCGTCACCAGCCGCGTGCAAAGGCTATTCGGAGTGAGTCGCATCAAGATCGATCCCCAGGGCTTGGCCAGCGAAACGGCCGTGGTGCGCGGGCCCCAATTAACGATTGAGCAGCAAGTGGTCAGTAACCTGACCGTCACCTACAGTACAAACGTCTCCGTCTCCAACCAGCAGATCATTCAGGCCGAATACAATTTAACCCGGAACGTCTCGATTGTGGCGTTGCGCGACCAGAATGGAGTGGTCAGTTTCGACTTCAGAATACGGCGGCGCAAAAAGTAACGTGCCAATTCCGGCTGCCGCAACTGGCAGGCTGCGGGAAAACTTGAAGAGCGCAAGGAAGGGAAGGGCACGAGTTCCAGAGGTTGCGGAAAAACTCCGATTTTGACGTTGCTTTGGGACGTTGCTTTGAAAGGGTGCGGCTTTTAGCCGCACCGTAAGTTACGCAAAATCAACGCGGCTTCAGCCGCTGCGGAATGGTCACCCAAACAAATGACTTTTTCCGCATCCGCTTTAGCGATACCGCAAGTTGGTTGTTATCAATGGCCCCTTTGGGGCCCGGGCGGTACCAAGATCAGCCTTGACATAAATCGCGAAACCAGCAACTCTAGTTGTTTTTCACTCCAGTCACGAGAGGCTAGGGAAGCTATTTTGCGAGTGCGTGTCTTTTACCATGATAAGTGTTTCGACGGAGCTTCTGCGGCCGCCTTGTTCAGCCGTTTCTACCGGGAACGGGTTCGCGGCGACGTCGATTTCGTCTACTCCGGCCTGCTCCATCGCGCCGGCTCGCTCTTCGACGAAAACCAGTTCGACGGCGATGAGAATGCAATCGTCGATTTCAAGTACTCCAGTTCGCCCAAAATCACCTGGTGGTTCGATCACCACGAAAGCGCTTTTCTTTCGCCCGCCGATGCCGCCCACTTCGAACAGGACCAGAGTAATCGCAAATTCTACGACCCGGTTTTCAAATCCTGTACCAGCTTTATCGCGATGGTGGCCGAACAACGCTTCGGATTCGATCCCCAGCCCGTCTCCGAATTGGTGCACTGGACCGATATCGTTGACGGCGCCATGTACCAGGACGCCAAGTCGGCAGTCGAAATGCAGGCTCCCGCTATGAAGCTCACCATGGCCATCGAGGCCTCCACCGATCGGGAGTTTGTCAAAAAGCTCATTCCGCTTCTCGCCTATCACCCGCTCGAAAAACTTCTGCAGGAGCCGTTCGTCGCCGCCGTATTGCCGCCCCTGCTGGAGCGGCATCGCCGGTCCATCGACATCCTGCGCGAGCGCACAAAAGAGAAAGACGGCACGATTTTCTTCGACCTTTCCGACCTCGACCTAGAGGGCTACAACAAGTTCGTTCCCTACTACCTCCATCCCGATTCCATCTACAGCGTCGGGGTCAGCAAAAGTTCTTTTCGAGTGAAAGTCTCGGTCGGATCCAATCCCTGGTCCCGTCGCCAGCCCACCGTCAATCTCGCCAAGGTTTGCGAACGCTATGGCGGCGGTGGCCATGCCCGCGTCGGCGCGATCTCGTTCGAAGTCAGCCAGAATGATGCCGCCCACCAAGCGGCGCAGGAGATCGTCGAGGAGTTGCGCGCCAGCGTGCGTGCTCGGGCGTGAGATCATCGACGCTTACCAGATTAAGCATGCATC
>JBAQJU010000307.1:0-9146 GCA_049300475.1 Terriglobales bacterium
CCGCATGACTGACACCACACACCCAACGCCCTACGAGCCGGAGCCGGTGAAAACCGGCATGGAGATTGGCGACATCCTCAAGATCTTGCCGCATCGGTTCCCGTTCCTGCTGATCGATCGTGTGCTCGAACTGGTGCGCATGAAGAGGATCGTCGCGCTGAAGAATGTGACGATCACCGAACCATTTTTTCAGGGACACTTTCCCGAGAAGCCGATCATGCCGGGCGTGCTGATTGTGGAGGCGATCGCGCAGGCTGGCGGACTGCTGCTCCTGACGGAGGTTCCCAATCGCGACGAGATGCTGATGGTGTTTACGGGAATCGAGAAGGCGCGATTCCGGCGTCCGGTGGTGCCGGGCGATCAGCTGCGGATTGAAGTGGAAGTACGAGCGTGGCGCATGACGGCGGCGCGACTCGAAGGCAAGGCATACGTTGATGGCAAGGTGGCGGCGGAGGCAACGGTGACTTGCCGGCTGGTGCCGCGAGCGATGGGAGCGGGGAACGCGGAGGAATCGGAATAGTGTCGCGGGCGGTGTGTAGATCGAAGAAAGCGGCGGAGTTCGTGCTCATTGCAGAGATATGGAATGGGTAGGGGGGTCCCTTCGACTTCGCTCAGGGCAGGCTCTTCGACTCCGCTCGGGATGACACGCTTATTGAGGTACGCTGACCATTGGCAACTGGCAGGTGACCACTGGCTGCTGACCACTTCTTAAGGGAAATGTCTATCCATCCTACGGCGATCGTCGATCCGAAAAGCAAAGTACATCCTTCCTGCACGATTGGTCCTTATTGTGTGATTGGGCCGGATGTCGAGTTGGGCGAACGCTGTCATCTGCTCTCACACGTTGTTATCGGGGGACCGAGCAGGATCGGGGCGGAGAACCGTTTTTATCCTTTTTGTTCAATTGGCCGCGCGCCGCAGGATATTTCTTACAAAGGCGAGCCGACCCGGCTGGAGATTGGCGACCACAACGAAATCCGCGAATTTGTGACCATCAACCGCGCGACGGCCAAGGGCAGCGGCGTGACGCGAGTGGGCAGCCACAATCTGGTCATGGCGTATACGCATATTGCGCATGACTGCCAGATTGGCGACCACATTATTATGGCAAACGCGGCCACGCTGGGCGGACACGTAACAGTCGAAGATTGGGCTACGGTGGGCGCGCTCTGCCCGGTGCATCATTTCGTGCGCATCGGGAAATACGCTTTCATCGGCGGAGGGACGACGATCACGCGCGACGTTCTGCCATTTTCGAAGACTTCAGCCGAGCGCGGAACGCATGCGTACGGGCTGAATGCTGTCGGCCTCGAGCGGCGTGGATTCACCAAAGAGAGGATCCAGAAAATACATCATGCGTACCGCGTGCTGCTGGCCTCGAAGCTGAACACGTCGCAGGCGCTGGAGAGACTGAAAGCGGAGACGGATCGCGGGGATGATGTGGATGGCTTGATCCAGTTCATTGAAACGTCGGAACGGGGAGTGATCAAATAACAGCGGTCAGTGGCTGGGCCTGTCCTCAACGGCCACTGACCCCGTCCACTATTTTTACTCGCAGAATATTTTCACTTTTTTCCCGCTTCCTTTTTCGATGTCGATGTTCATGTTCTCGAGAGTGCTGGCCCAATCTTTGGGATCCATGGCGCTGGCAGCGGAGAGATCAATTCCCAGTTCGGCCAACTTTTCGTTGACTCGCGGAGGCAGGACGGCGAGGATTCGATTTCCCGTGCCCATGAGTGCGAGGGGCATGCGAACGTTAATCTGATCTTGCCCGGGCCGGTCAACCACGATGCGCATGAAGCGGGGCTTGGCGGCGGAGGGTTCTTCGGGCTTGGCCTCGGCCGATGCAGGACTTGAGAGTTTCTCGAGAAGCTTGTCGGCTTCCTCGGCGGTGATTTTCTTTTCGGCTAACATTTCAAGGATCTTTCGGGTTTCTGCGGACATGATTCCTCCCGGGCGATTCCGACTTCAGCTTAGTTTTTCGAGCGCTTCTTCCACGCTCAGTTCCCCGCGAGACAGTTGTTCCAGTACATACAGGTTGGGTGAAGGCGCGGCGAAATCCTGGTCGAGCGCGGCGCCGATTGCATTCAAACGATTCTTGACGGTCGGATAGCTGATGTTGAAAAGGCTCTCCATTTTCTTGAGCGAGCCGTGATAGCGGACAAAGGCGATCACGAATGCCTGATCGTCGACGCTGAGCCGGGCGAGCGGGGAAACTTCGAAATTCCCCTCCACGACCATGGCGCAGGATGCTTTCACGCACAGGGTCTGGCTGCTCGTTTACACTAGGCTGGCTTATGTCGCAGGGGGAAAAGCTTGGACTGATCGCGGGCAATGGGAAATTCCCGTTCCTGGTGCTGGACGCGGCGCGGGCCCAGGGATTTGAAGTTGTCGTGGCTGCGATTAAGGAAGAGACCTTCCCGGAGATCGAGTCCAAGGGCGCGGTTGCGGTGTATTGGCTTTCGCTCGGGGAGTTGTCGAAGATGATTGAGGTTTTCAAGGCGGAGGGCGTGACGCGGGCGGTGATGGCGGGGCAGGTCAAGCACAAGCAGATTTTTTCGGCGATCAAGCCGGACTGGCGGTTGGCGAAGCTGCTGCTGTCGCTGGGCACGCGGAACACGGATTCGCTGCTGGGAGCAGTGGTGAAGGTGCTGGCGGATGAAGGCATCATGCTGGAAAATTCGACGGCGCTGCTGGAACCGCTGCTGGCGAAATCGGGAGTACTGAGCCGACGAGCTACTACGGAGCAGGAGAGGAAGAACATTGAATATGGACGGGCGGTGGCGCGCCAACTGGCCGCGTTCGATATTGGGCAGACGGTGGTGATTGCGGAAGCGGCTTGCGTGGCGGTCGAAGCGATGGAAGGGACCGACGCGACGATTGCGCGGGCCGGGGAGATTATGAGGTCTATCGAAGGCGAGGCGTCGACGCTGGATCGCGCGCTGACGGTCGTGAAGATTGCCAAGCCCGGACAGGATATGCGGTTTGATGTGCCGGTGATCGGCGTGGCGACGATTGAGGCAATGA
The DNA here is from genome assembly GCA_049300475.1 of Terriglobales bacterium. Lineage (GTDB taxonomy): Bacteria > Acidobacteriota > Terriglobia > Terriglobales > Acidobacteriaceae > Acidiflorens. The sequence goes on from JBAQJU010000307.1 coordinate 3,028, forward strand.
AGCGGGCGGGAGCGACGTGCCTCGCGATCGATGCGGGGCGGTGTTTGTTGCTGGATGGTGATGCTGTGGTGCGAGCGGCGGATGAGGCGGGGATTTCTGTGTGTGCGGAGTGAGGACGCGACTTCCGGAAGTCGATTCAGCAAAATTTCTATTTTGAGGTGACCGATGTCAGAATCCGATCGCATTGCCGATCAACTGCGGCGGGCGTTTTATGGCGACGCCTGGCATGGAGATTCGCTGTTTGAAATCCTTGAGGGAGTGACGGCGACGCAAGCCTCGGCGCGGCCTGTCAGGAGTGCGCATACCATCTGGGAACTGGTGTTGCACATTGCAGCCTGGGACGGGGCTGTGCGGCGGCGCATGACGGGCGCGGCGGTGGAGCTTTCCGGCGACGAGAATTTTCCTCCGGTTACCGACACCAGTGAGGCTGCCTGGCGGGGGGCGCTTGAACGAGTGCGGCGGGTTCATGATGAGTTGATTGGGGCGGTGTCGAGTTTTCAGGAGGCGCGGCTGGGCGAGCAGGTTCCGGGAAAACAAGGGGCGCATTACAACTTCTATTACATGCTCCATGGCTTGGCGCAGCATGAGTTGTATCACTCGGGGCAGATTGCACTGCTGAGGAAGGTGTAGGGAGGGCCGGGGTGCTGATCCGGCTTTGGTGGAAGAGCCGGCCTTCAGGCCGGCGTTTGGCGATAATCAAGATTGGGCTTTAGCCCCGGTGGCATGGCGTCGAGCGCGAAACGTCCTGTTGCCGATGAGTACGGATACTCCTCGGGCTTCCTGACCAGTCCGGCGCGCACCGGGTTCATTCGGATGTAGTCGCGATGTTGCTCGAAATCTTCGCCATCGCGGATCCGATGATTTGTGAAGCTTGCCTGCCAGACTGGGTAGATTGCCTTCAATCGGAATGAGAATGCCCCCTTGATGAATTGAACGGCGCGCTCCAGAGAGATGTCCGTGGCGGGTGTGATCAGAGCGTGAAAATGGTCTGGCATGACGACGAGATCGTGGAGTTGATATTTGTGCTGCTCGCGATAGTGGAGGAAGACATCTAGCAGGAGATCGGCGGTGGTGGCGTATTGAAATAACGTTCTCCGTTGGGCAGTGACGGAGGTGATGAAGAAAGTGCGCTCCATTCCGGGATCGTATTGGTTCTTACGGCGGGAAAGATAGGAGCGGGGTCACGTCGAAATTGTTCAATTTTGTCTGAGTCGTGGCGCGGCGCGTGCGACCACGGGGCCTGAAGGCCGCATCCTCTGCGACGAACGCGGCCCTGAAGGGCCGCTCTTCCACGGTGGCGCGGAGGACAGTGGCGGAAGGGAAGGATGCTGGCCTAGAAGAGTCCCGGCGTCGGCAGAGGGGGAGAGTCACCCGTCCCCAGACATGCAAGCTTCGCAACGGCAGATTCCACACGAGCAAACTTCGCCGCAGTCGACTAGCTGCAGCCGCTGGTTGAGCCGCAGCTCATGCACTTATAGCAACTGCCGTTGCGGACCATGATGCTGCCACAGACGTGGCAGCTGGGCGCGTCGCCCATGTCGATCATTCCGGCCAGGGCGTCGGCGGCGTGGATGCTGCCTGTTCTCAGTTCCCGGTTCGCAGTTCCCAGTGGGCCGGCGGAGGCTTCGAGGTCTCCGGTTGTCCCCAGATCGGCGGGCGAGGGCGCCCGCCCCACATCTCCCATGCCTTTCGGACGCAGGTTCTCGAACAGGAACTGCTGCTGTCCGGTGAGGAAGCGCAGTTGGAGCCAGCGGAAGATGTAATCCATGATCGACTTGGCGAAGCCGATGTCGGGATTGTTGGACCATCCGGCGGGCTCGAAGCGGGTGTGCGCGAATTTTTCGCAGAACAATTTCAGCGGCACTCCGTGCTGGAGCGAGACGGAAATGGCCAGGGCGAAGCTGTCCATGAGGCCGGAAACGGTGGAACCTTCTTTCGCCATCTTGATGAAGATCTCGCCGGGCTCGCCGTCGGGATAGAGGCCGACGATGATGTAGCCTTCGTGGCCTCCGATGTTGAACTTGTGGGTGACCGACATGCGCTCTTCCTGGAGCTTGTGGCGGACGGCGCGGGGAGGCGCGTTGAGGTTGTCAGGTTCAACGGCAGCGGGCGAGGGCGCCCGCTCCACACTGGCGCTACTTTGGGCGGTTTTTGTGCCTGCCGCTGACAGGGGTTGCGACTGCTTGCAGCCGTCGCGGTAGATGGCTACGGCTTTTACTCCTAGCTTCCAGGCTTGGATGTAGGCTTCGGAGATGTCTTCTACCGTGGCTGCGTTGGGCAGGTTGACGGTTTTGGAGATGGCTCCGGAGATGAAGGGCTGGGCGGCAGCCATCATCTTCAGGTGTCCCATGTACTGGATGGAGCGCGTGCCCTTGGCCGGTTTGAAAGAGCAATCGAATACCGGCAGATGCTCGTCTTTGATGTGGGGCGCGCCTTCGATGGTGCCGGTCGCGTCGACGTAGCTGACGATGGCGTCGGTCTGTTCGTGGGTGTATCCGAGTTTGAAGAGCGCGGCGGGGACGGTGTTGTTGACGATCTTGATCATGCCTCCGCCAACCAGCTTTTTGTATTTGATCAGGGCCAAGTCGGGTTCGATGCCGGTGGTGTCGCAGTCCATGAAGAAGCCGATGGTGCCGGTGGGGGCTAGGACTGTGACCTGGCTGTTGCGGTAGCCGTGCTTTTCACCGGTGCTCAGAGCTTCATCCCAGGTTTGCTTGGAGGCGGCGATCAGATCTACTAGCTGCGCTGCTGCCGAGCTTCGCTCGGCTTGGACGGGCGAGGCGCCCGTCCCCACACTAATGCCCGTCCCCACACGTGCACTGCCTATGTTATTCACGCTGGCGCGGTGCATGCGGATCACGTCGAGGAACGGCTCGCGATTGAGATAGAAGCCGGGGCAGGCTGCTCCGGGCATGTTCTCTGCGTGCGTTACTCCCAAACGCGTTTGAACTGTGCTGGTGGCGGGGGCGAGCGGCTCGCATACTTCGGCGATGCGGCTGGATTGGAGATAGGCTTCTCCGCACATGATGGCGGTGACGCAGGCGGCGTAGTCGCGTCCGGCATCGGAGTCGTAAGGGAGACCGGCGGCCATGAGGAGCGCGCCTAGGTTCGCATATCCGAGACCTAACGGGCGATAGTCGTGCGAGTTGCGGCCGATCATCTCTGTTGGATAGCCCGCGTTGTCGACCAGGATTTCCTGCGCGGTGATGATGACGTCCACGGCGTGGCGATAGGCATCCACGTCGAAGGTGCCGTTGGGCGCGAACTTCAGTAGGTTGAGGCTGGCGAGGTTGCAGGCGGAGTCATCGAGGAACATGTACTCGCTGCACGGGTTGGATGCGTTGATGCGGGCCGTGTTCTTCGAGGTGTGCCAGCGGTTGATGGTGGTGTCGTACTGCATGCCGGGATCGCCGCAGTGCCAGGTGGCTTCGGAAATTTTCTGGAGCAACTCTTTAGCCGGGTAAGTCTTGATGACGCGGCCGTCGACGATGGAATGCGTAGAGAAATCGGTGTCGCGCATGACGGCGACCATGAAGTCGTCGGTGACGCGGACTGAGTTATTCGCGTTCTGGAAGAAGATGGAGCTGTAGGCATCGGAGTCGGGATGCGATCCGTCGTAGCCCTGAGCGACGAGCGCGTGGGCCTTGGCTTCTTCTTTTTGCTTGCACTCGATGAAGTCGACGATATCGGGATGGTCGATGTTGAGGATGACCATCTTGGCGGCGCGGCGCGTTTTGCCTCCGGACTTGATTACACCGGCGAAGGCGTCGAAACCCTTCATGAAGCTGAGCGGGCCGCTGGCGGTGCCACCGCCCGAGAGTTGCTCGGTGGAGGAGCGCAGCGGGGAGAGATTGGTGCCGGTGCCGCTGCCCCACTTGAAAAGCATGCCTTCGGTCTTGGCCAGAGTCAGGATGGAGTCGAGCGAATCCTTGACCGAGTTAATGAAGCAGGCCGAGCACTGCGGGCGGGTGTATCCGGCGACGCTGAATTCGACTTGCTGGGTGGTCGAGTTCCAGTGCCAGTTGGTGGCATCGGAGTTGGGCTCGATGCGATCGCATCCAACATTGAACCAGACGGGTGAGTTGAAGGCCGCGTACTGGCGGATGAGCAGGTGAACCAACTCGTCGTGGAAGGTGGTGGCATCTTCGTTAGTCCGGAAATAGCCATCTTTCATGCCCCAGTCGCGGATCGTCTCGGCCACGCGGGCGACTAGCTGGCGGACTCCGGTTTCACGCTCGGGTGTGCCGACCTGGCCGTGCAGGTATTTCGAGGCGACGATGTTGGTCGCGGTCATGGACCAGTCTTTTGGAACCTCGACGTTCTTCTGCTCGAAGATGATGCCGCCCTGGGAATCCGTGATAGAGGCGGTCCGGAACTCCCATTCGACGTCGTCGTAGGGAGACACTCCGGGCTTGGTGAAGAGGCGGCGGAAGCTGAGGCCGGGAGCCTTCTTCTTATTGTTGGTACTGGGAGACTGAGTCTTCAGTTCTTTTTGATCTTTTTCGTTTTGATCTTTCACTTCGGGCATTTCCTTCTCTCCTGATTAGATGATTGCGGAGTGAAATCGATGTTGCATGGATCCTGCTAAGTTGCTGAAATCCAAGATTGAGACTTACGGGAATTCCACCCTTGCGCAACGAACGCGCAAGAATGGAGCACCTCTTTTTCTTTCGATCCACAATTTCAAGGATCCGAGTGACGCGGGCTCACGAGCCCGTGATTTCAGAGCTTTAGTCGACTGCGGCGACCTCGTCAACCGCTACTACGTGGCGATGTCGCCCTCGGGGTTCTTACGAAAGCCATGTTCGGGAAGCACGGCGAGAGAGGTTGGCTCAGCGGGACGAATCCTCGGAGTGGCACTGGGATCGCTGGCTGGACATTCGATGCCGTGACGTACAAAAGAGGCGGCGACGAGTTCGATCAAACCTTCCATGGGGGCTCCTCGTACTACATACTCAAACTTCGATTGCAATTGTGCGGATGAAACTACCCGATCGGAGGCAGCTCATCCGCGAAAACTGATGAATTCCCCGAGAGGGGATGCCTGGCTAGTCAGACCGCCTCGTCAGGCCAAGGAGAAATCACCGCGCAAATTCCATCCACTCAGGAGGGATGGTTTTCCTTCAAAAAGGAGCGGACGACAAAGTCACCTCAACCTTGAGTCTGCTCCTGATGTTCATGGTCCCCAGCCTTCCCGGCCAGAGGAAGGCTCGATAGAAATGCTCTTGGGATGCTTAACGTACTCCCACCCGTTGTGCGTGTCAAGTACAAATCACAACATGTAGTGGCCCGAAAGTGTAATAGGTACCGAATTGTGAACTGATCAAGACGCCTCCGCGGAAGACATTATTTTTTAACGACTTCCCAAAAGGACCGTCTCAAGGGCTTGGAAAAATGGAACAGGTTAGTGAACTTGCCAACGTGATGCACGGATACAAAGCAGAATGTTTTCTGAACTCCATGCCCAGACTCGGATGCGTATCACGCTGTGGCTTGAAGATGGTCTTCGGCGAAAGAACGCGCCGCGGGTCGGGCCAGCAAGTTGGACGCTGAAGAGTCTGGTGCCGCGGGTATGGGTGAGGCGAGCGGTACATAGATGTCTTCAAAGAGTTTCTGGGAGGTGATGCGGCGAATGCCGGGATAGGTTTCAACCAGGTAGTCACCCGGCTCGCCGGCGTGTTCGCGGCCGAGGGAGTCGGTAAACGTGAGGGGCTCGGTAAGTTGGCAAGCGCGCACCAGGAAGCGGGTGCGATAAACGTTCCACGGACTTATTACATTCATAATCTCTCTCAATCCCTGGGGGAGGGCTGTCATCGCAGCTTGTCGTTCTTGTTTCGCCGCGTGTTTTTGTTGTCGGTAACTTGTCGGAGTGGTGTGACTGTACGCGCAGAATTCGATCGGGTCAATTACACATTAATTGTGCAACCGTGGAATTCCGGGAATGAATTGGACTGTGATGAATCGAGGTGAGAGTTGGGATTGAGAGGCGACGCGAACCGCGCACGACCAGCGGAGTTTGAAGAGGCAAATGAAATTGCGCGGGAGACGGGCTTGCGCGCGGGACGAAATTTGCACAGCGGCCGCACAGGAAAGTCAGAAGGCAACGCAGAATTCAGAAG
>JBAQJU010000308.1:0-6985 GCA_049300475.1 Terriglobales bacterium
ACCCGTGCACTGATCGGCTTCGCTCCGGAATCGTGATCGCTTTCACCCCGGAACCCTGATCGGCTTCAGCCCGGAATCGTGATCGACATCACCCCGGAACCCTGATCGCCTTCGTCCGGAATACGCAGTCCGGCGCGTTCGCGTCTCTCAGCGGGGCTGCAAATGGCCTTGCTGAAGGAATTAAAGCAGGTCAGCAGTTGGGTCAGCAGTAGAGCAGGCGCGATTTCCTGTTTTATACGCTATAAATGCCCGCCAAACTCGCCTTTAGGTTCAGTAGCTTAGCTGGACTGTCTAACTTACAAGCAGGAGGTCGCAGGTTCGAGTCCTGCACTGCCCACCAATTGCCGTAGATTTGTCGGCTGTCTGACACCTGTTAGGCAGATTCCTGGTGTCTGAATCGGTACCCCCTACCCCCGTCGATCTATTGGAATCAATATTTTAGCGCATCTTTGCCCGCAAAATATTGAGCCATAATGAGTTACAGGTAAAATCTTGACAACAAGCGACTTAGCCTTCTCCTCCAAGACAAACAGGCTCCAAGAGGGATGCTGCACTTAAATCCTGTGCGTGTCTTATCTGCTATGTCAAGCGAGAAAGCGGAAAGCGACGGCCCGAGGCAGACTGGTGATGCAGACTGGTGATGCAGACTGGTGATGCAGACTGCTGATCTGTCCTCAGAGGATAGGCAGGGCAAAAAAATGAAGGCGCGGAGGAGGTCCGCGCCTTCGTTCCGACATCTACTTCTGAGTAGTTACTGAACCGTCAGGTTGAAGGTTGTTGTATGCTGAACCGCTCCCGCTCCTGATCCTTCGGACACGGTCAGCGTGATCGGAGAAGTTCCAGTAGGCGTAGGCGTCCTGATAGTCACCGTGGCGCTGCTGCTCTTAGTGGTATCCGCCTGCGATGTTGCAGTGACGGTTACCGATCCCGAAGGAACAGACGTTGGAGCGGTATACAGTCCGGTTGAGCTGATCGAGTCCGTCGTTCCTCCGGAGCTAATCGCCCATGTGACGGCCGTGTTCGAACTTCCGGTCACACTCGCCGAGAACTGCTGGGTCTGAGCCGGTGCGCCCGAAAGGTTGGGCCAGAGGGTAGTTACCGAGGCCGGGCTCACAGTGACCACGACTGGCGCAGAAGAAGTGCCGCCGCAGGCCACCAGAAGCCCCGTTAGGACGAGCATGAGGCAGAGTCCGATGATCTTGTAGCGGCGGGATATCTTGCGTCCGCCCAGCCCCACAAAGATCACCCCAGCTAATGGTAGGGTCAATGGCAACCACAAACGGGGGTTATGTTCTTGCGCCCGCTGCCGCAGGCCGTGTGCGTTGCCACCTGCGGCACCTGTGAACGGTCCAGCGGTAGTGATGGTGATCTGGACTGTTTGCGGGCTGGCCGTCCCGTTCACAATCGTACCGGACAGCGGATTGAACGAACAGGTGGCTCCAGTTGGGAGGCCAGAGCAGCTGTAGTTTACGGGGTTGGCAAACGTGTTAGAGCCCACTGCGCTGAGCGTCATGCTGGTGACGGTGGTCTGTCCGGCGCTGGCCGCCGGGGGATCTGACACGCTGCCCGAGAACGTGAAATCCGGGGCAGAAACCTGGACAACTGCCGCAGTCGCGGTGGTTGCTGACGCGTTAGTTCCAACGTACGCAGCGGTAATGTTGTCGGTGCCGAGGGGGAGCGTGATGGTTGAGAACTGAGCAGCCCCTGCGGTGACAGTCGCTGTCCCCAAGGCCGTGGTCGAACCGTTGTTGTAGAAGGTCACCATTCCGTTTGCAGTGGACGGGGTGATGGCAACAGTAAACGTGTCACTTTGACCTTGTGTGATTTGCGCCGCGGACGGTGTGATCGTGAAGGTCGTCAGAGGAGTAAGGAGATTGCCCCAAGCAGTTGCCAAGTTATTGGCGTCGACTGAGCCGAGTCCGGTGCCAAAATTGTATCCTGTCGTGGCATCGGCCTTTGATGCATCATAGCCCAGGAAGCCGGCATTCGTACCCGTGCTGGGACACTGCAATGCGGCGGGCCACGGGTCCGTCGGGACTCCCGACGAGGGGGTGCCCTCCTGACAGTACGCACCGTCTGAGCCCGTCGTTACTTTGTTAAATGCGCTCGGGCTGTATGTTGCCATCTGGTAGAGAGCCGGATTCACATTGCCTAATCCGGGGCTCGCCTGATACCCGTTTTGCACGAGGTATTGATTGAGCATTGAGACCAACCCGGCAAAGATGGGAGAAGAAATCGACGTGCCTCCGAAGGTGTAGCCGTAATTGTTCAGGTTGTTAAGAATTCCAGCCGGTCCGCCAGGGTCGCAGGAACTGGTCGAGTTCGGGCCGCCGAGCTCATTCCCGGCAGTGCAGACCAGGAACCCAGGCCAGTAGACGGAAGCCAGCAATGAGACATCGGGCGTGAAGCGGACTGCAGTGGTTTGGCCGGGGACGGTGAGACCCTGCTGCCATGTCGGTTGCGGAAAACCACCCTGACAGACGCCGTTATCATCGACCGTAACGCAATTGCTAGGACCGCCTCCGCCAGCGAGGATGCCGATGGCCTGCTGCGCTGTCTGCCAGTTCGTGATTGCCTCTCCCTTGCAAAAACTGTTGGTTGGATTGGCGGTGCAGAATGCGCCCATTTCCTGCGCGTCATTCCACACCAATTCGGGAATATAGGACAGGGCAGAGCCGCCATCGGTGCCATTGTTCACGTTCCAGTAGGTCGGGTTGTACTCCGTATGCGGGATAAGTGTGCCGCCGACTCCGGTGACCTCGGGGCTGCTGGCCGGATACGCGACTGCATATCCATAAATTGCCAAATTACTCTGGTAGTCGCATTCGGCTGCGCCGGTGTCGCCCGAGGAGTTGAGAACCGTAATGCCATACGAATTCGCCGCCTGGAGCTCAGCCTCGTCGCCATCGAAAAACCCGATTTCGGCGAGCTCGCAAGGGGCGGTGTAGCTCATGGTGATGACTGGCGCCAACTTGTTGTCAATCGCTTCATACAGGGAGTCATAAACGCCACTGCCGGTGGGGTCGGGGGCGTTGACATAGACGATCTGTGCATTACGGGCGGTAGCGCCGGACCATTCGAGGTCAATATCTGCCTCCGGCAGATCGTCGCCAATGGAATCCGGGGCCCCTGGATCGGCGTCACCTGTCACTAAGACGTATTGGAAGTTGGTGGAATTGCAGGCTGTAATGACATCGGTATTACTAGTGGTGCAGCCGCTGATTTGGGATAGACCGAAGCCGCTGCGGAAATCATTGATATCGGCGAGGTACACGTCGGTCTGGCCGATGACAGCCAGTTGTTGTCCGGTGCCGTCGATGCCGACGGTGTAGAGCGGGTTAATGTCGTACATGGTGGCGATATCGCCAGGTGCGAGGAAGAAGGCGTAGTTGCCGCCCCCGACTGGCAGGCTGTAGTTTTGCTTGCTGCGGAGGGCATTCGACTTCGGCAAGAAATTGCTCAACCCGCGGACACCGACAACGATTCCGGAGAGGGCGGTTGGAATCGCCGGCGGAGTGGTATTGGCGAAGTGCGTTTCACCATCGACTTCGAAACGGTGGATCTGAGTTTGGAACGCGCTTTCGACCTGGGCGGCGGTTCCACTGAAAACTACATAGTTGCGGGCGCGCGCGGATCTTACGACGTTGAGGCCCTGTGTACGGAGCCACGCAGTGATCTTGCCAATGTCATTGGCGCTGAGGCCGAAGCGATCGGCGTACTGCTGGGGCGTGAGCCACTTGTGATACGAAGCGGAATGGGGATTCTGCTGATCGGCAAGGAGCTTGTTAAGCGCCTTTTTCTGGGACGGCGAGGGCACGGTAAGCAGCGTGATGTGTCCGAGCTTAAGTGAGGCTTCAACCGGGCCCTGGTCGAACTCGGGTCGCGCCTTCATGGGAACCCCGCCAGCGAGCCTGGTGGTTTGAGCAGCGACGATGGGGCCAGAAATGCGATCGGGCGAGGCGGCCAAGCAGAAAGTGGAGAGAATCAAAATTGACAGGAGAGAGAAAAACAGTGCAACGGGACGCAAGCGGGGCATGGACGCTCCTTGACCTGGATCAAGCTTTGAGGGACGGCCCATTCTAGTGGAGTTTCAGACGATAGAAAACATGTTTTTTTCTTGGTGGTTGCAACAGAGGTAACACGAGGGTTACTGGGTCGGGCGAAGTGGAAAAACGGGGTCGCGGCAGATCAGGGAATAGGGCTCCCGCGGCTTCGCTCACCGCTGTCATTTAGTAGAGGAGCAGGGGTCCTTCACTCCGCGGGGCTGCGCTTCGCTTTCCCCGCTACGCTCAGGATGACTCGTCTCTTTATTTGATTTGCGGCGACTTGATTTGTGGCGCAATTAGACTTCGGCGAGTTCTTCTTCTAATAACTGCTTGTTATAGAGGTCGGTGTAATAGCCGTCGCGGGCGATGAGTTCGTCGTGGGTGCCGAGTTCGACGATGCGTCCCTGGTGAAGGACGGCGATGCGGTCGGCGTTGCGGACGGTGGAGACGCGGTGGGAGATGAAGATGGTGGTACGTCCTACCATGAGCTGGCGGAGGCGATTGAGGATTTTGTCTTCGGTATGGGTATCGACGCTGGAGAGGGCGTCGTCGAGGATGAGGATGCGGGGACTGCGGAGGAGGGCGCGGGCGATGGCGGTGCGCTGCTTCTGGCCTCCGGAGAGGGTGATGCCGCGCTCGCCGACGGTCGTGTTATAGCCATCGGGGAAGGACTCGATGTCTTGCGCGATGTTGGCGGCTTCAGCGGCGGATTTGATTTCATCGAGAGTGGCATCGGGGACGCCGAAGGCGATGTTTTCGCGAATGCTGTCGCTGAACAGGAAGGTCTCCTGCGGGACGAAGCCGAGGTTGCGCCGGAGAGTGGCGATGGGGAATTCGCGGATGGGACGACCGTCGATGAGGAGGGCGCCGGGAGCGGCGTTATAAATGCGCGGGATCAGGTTGACGAGCGTCGTCTTGCCGCAGCCGGTGGGGCCGACGATGGCCAGGCTGGAACCCGCGGGGATGCGAAGATTTATATCGTGGAGAACCGGGGTGCCGTTATAGGCAAAGTTCAGATTGCAGAATTCGACTTCGCCAATCAAGCTTCGGGCTTCGGGCCTCGAGCTACGAGCAAGCTCCTCGGGTTCGGCTTGGTTGCTCGCGACTCGCGGCTCGTAGCTCGTGGCTGGTTCATCAGCTATCTCAGGCTTCGACAGCAGAATTTCATTGATGCGCGCCAGCGAGGCGGTGCCGCGCTGGAAGATGTTGATGACCCATCCCAGGGCGATAACGGGCCAGGTTAACTGGACCATGTAGGTGTTGAAGGCTACGAAGTCACCGACATTCATGTGGCCCTCGAGGACTTGGCGTCCGCCAACCCAGAGCACGATCACAACGGCGGCTCCCAGCATGAGTTCGAGGGTGGGCCAGAGCATCCCCATGAGACGGACGAGGCCGAGGCTGCGGCGGATGTATTCCTGGTTGGCGGTTTCGAAGTTTGCGATCTCGGCTTGCTCCTGGACGTAGGCGCGGATGACGCGGGCGCCGGAGAAATTTTCCTGAGCGCGGGCGGAGATCTCGGAGAACATGGCCTGGATGCGCTCGAAGCGCTCGTGAATGCGGCGACCGAAATATTGAATGATGATGCTGGCGACGGGCAGGGGCAGGAAGGCGATCAGCGTGAGCTTCGGGCTGATGGCGAGCATGAAGCACAGGGCTCCGGCAGTGAAGACCAGGGTATTGGCTGAGTACATGATGGCCGGGCCGAGCAACATGCGGACAGCGTTCAGGTCGTTGGTGGCGCGCGCCATGATGTCGCCGGTGCGATTGCGCTGGTAGTAGGAATAGGAGAGGCGCTCGAGGTGAGCAAAGATGTCGTTGCGGAGATCGAATTCGATATCGCGTGAGATGCCGATCACTACATAACGAGTCAGGAACTGGAAGATGCCTTTGGAGAGAGCGATGGCAACGAGCAGCAGGCAATAGATGAAGAGCTTATGACGCGTGACGCCGGAGTTGAGATCGTTGATGGCGCGGCGGATGACCTGGGGAAAGAGAACCCAGATGCCATTATTGAATAAAACGCAAAGTCCGCCCAGAAGCAGACCGAGCCGGTGCCGCTTCAGGTAGGGCACGAGGGGGCGCAGGCGGTTGGGAAACATGACGTTCTGTAGATGCGATTGTAGCAGCGTGGGATGCGGATTTTGACCGCGTCGGGGCGGAAACCGGCGTCGCTAAAACGGAAGGAGCGAAGAAGACGCAAGCGGCGGTGAGCAGGCCGGCGGTCCACAGGGAGAGCATCAGGGCGGCCAGGATCAATCCCGAGTAGAGCAGGTCGGTACGTTCCATGATGGGGCTCCAATAGTGCGACCTTTGTGATGCGGGCTGCGTCGCTGCCAGAACCTTATACCAGAATCTGCGTTCAATTGTGGTGGCCGGGTGGTTGCCCAGCTCGAAGCCGGTAAAAAAGGCGGGCGGGGAAAAATGGTTTGGATTCCGTCCCCGCCCGGGACTAGGAGAGACTCAAGAGGACTCGGTTAGTCGGAGGGTGGCTCCTCAGACATGTGATGTTTCATGTAGCCCTGGTGGCTGGCCTCAAGCTGCTGAAGTTGGGTTCTCTGATCGGCGGTCAGGACCTGCATCATTTCAGACTTGATGCGGGCATGCTGGACCTGGAGTTCGATCATGGTCTGAGCGTTTTGGGTGGCAGCGGCGCGGGTCTTGGCTTCGTCGAAGGGGCCAGCGCTCTCGAGCGCCTTCATGGCGATATGGTTCTGGCGCATCTGTTGCATCAGAGGCTGGAGCGTGGGCTTCTCTTTTGCCCAGATGGCTTTGAGCTGATCCTGCTGTCCAGCGCTAAGGTCGAGCTTCTGGGTGTAAAAGTGAAGCATCCTGTCAAAATTAAAACCCATGGGGCCGCCGTGGCCGTGCATTCCCTGCGCGAACAGGGCGGCCACGCCCAACAATACCGCGGCGCCGATGGAGAGGAAGCGAACTGA
>JBAQJU010000309.1:0-15441 GCA_049300475.1 Terriglobales bacterium
GCACTTGCGGGGGTGCTGACCGGGGCCATAGGTTGTCAAATAGCGGTGAAAAGTTTGCGGCCGGAAATGCGTTCGTCTCTGGAGACTGGCGCAGTTCTCGATGGTGCACTGTCGAGGTATCTTCGCAGCGATTGGGGAGCAAGTCGGTGATGAGCGTACGAGAAAAATGTGATGAAAAAAGTTGGGAGGAACGCAGTGGTTCTTGGCAGTGTGGAGTTCCAGCCTTCGCAAAGTGCGCGAGAAGTGGACCCAGGTTAGCGTCCAAAGAACGGACGCGAACCTGGGGCACCGGGCTTTCTGAAATGAGTAAGGACTTGGTTTGTTTTCTCCTGCACTACGGCCAAACTGAGGCGAACGAATTACTGATACGATGTAAGCACCAACCTGAATTCAACGATGCGGTTCAACGCGCACGTGGCGGCGGGCTGGTGCAGGACATTCGAACAGGGAATGCAGGTCAAGGAACCGAGAGATATTTCTGGAAGATCAATCCCATGTTTGAGACCGTGTTGCAGGATTTATTTGGCAGTAGAAAGCCAACCTACTTTTAACCGGGAGAACCTTGGCCTGGTGCCCCAGGTTCGCGTCCGTTCTTTGGACGCTAACCCTTCGACAAGCTCAGGGCAGGCTCTGGGTGGAGGAACACACGGCCTGGTCCGTCGCAGGTTTTTGCTTCCCGATCTCTCGCTGTCCATTCCGATTCGATCTCGACGATTCCGATTTCTCGTAAAGCATAGTGGCGAAAGCTGCTCCACTTCCACTCTCCCGGTTCTTTCACTAGTCCGCGCTTCACCGGATTGCGATGGCGAGCAGCGCAGCTTTATCGTGTAGCTTTATCGTTAACGGCCGCGCATCCCGCACGTTCCGGTCGTAGTAACGCTTTTGCCAGAACGAACCCGATTCCACGGCGCCTTTGCGACTGCGCAGTTGCTTGGCGAAGGACAACTTCAGGAAGTGAATGGCGTCAGCTAACGAGGCCTGTTTCGGTTCGTTGACCAGCAAGTGAACATGTTCCGGCATGAGGACGTATCCGTAAATGCACAGGGCGAAACGGCGGCGCATGTTCTCCAGGCATTGAAGCAGCAGATCATAGGTTTCCGCAGAGTCGAAGTTGGCTTGCCGGCGGTAGCAACGGAAGGTGAGGAAGTGAGACTGGCCGGATTGCTGGAAGCGTCGCAGGCCACTGGGCATAAGGAAACGCTACACCCGCGGGCTTTCTGAGTACAGTGAGGCCCAGGTTAGCGCCCAAAAAACGGGCGCGAACCTGGGGCACCGAGCTTTTACGATTTCAACGTGTGGACGGAACGGAAACGGACTGAGAAACTACGCTACATGCATGGCAATCCGGTGAAGCGCGGATTGGTGGCATCAGCGGAACTTTGGAAGTGGAGCAGTTTTCGAGCGTACGCTCTCGGGGAAGCCAGTGAAAGTCAACGAGTGGGAAATGCTGAAGATGAAGATTCGACCGTCGGCTGCTTAGAAACAGAACCACGACGGTGCCGGCGGCATCGCTGCCCACTTCTCGAAAAGCGCGAGAAGTGGGGCACCCCCTTTTTGTAATATTCAACGCTCAAAAAACGAACGTCGTTGTAATCGCAGGCCGGAGAAGGGGGCCACCCGGGCTTGAATGGGCCACCCGTCGATCACCCTCCACCCAGGTTAGCGTCCAAAGAACGGACGCGAACCTGGGGCACCGGGCTGACAACTGAGAGCTGAGAGCTGTTCTTCTATCAGGCGCCTGAGGATTGCGAGCGCGCTCTTGCTTTTGACGCGGCCGGGCGCTCGATCGGGATGTAGACGCAGGACCGGAAGTCGAAATGTTTGCCCAGGCAGTCCGCGCACAATTGCATCTCGTGCGCACGACAAAAGATCAGCGCATCCTGTTTGCTGCACAGTTTGCAAGGCTTCCGTACACCCTTCTTGTCGGCTTTTGCGGGCGCGGCCGGCGCGGATTGTGTCCAGGATCGCGCTTTCATGTACATCCCACTGGCGGCCAGCACCATTCCGGCGGACAACAGCATGGCTCCGGCGTTCAGCATTGTGCTCTCCGGGTGCGGACCAAACGCCGCCGGCAGGAAACACAAGCCGGCCAGGGCAAAGCAGCATCCAATTCCAATCAGCCAACTTCCAATCTTCATAGCACTCTTCTCGTGGGGAAGGAATGGTCGTGAATCGATCGCCGATCGGTAATTCCCAGCAGTTCAGGACAAATTCTGAGCGCATCCTAATCGTAGCCGCCAGCTTCCACGAACTCCAGATGACCGAAGTTTTCCTGTGACGCACGTAACTTGTGGCAGGGACGCCGTCTCTCTTAGGATCGGCGTCATGGACTTGCAGATACTCCTGGTGTGCCCGGATCAAGAGCCTGCTAGTTTGTTGACGGCGATCCTGTCCGAGATGGGGATGGAGGTGGAACATACAACCTCAACCTCACGGGGATTGGAACTGCTCGACGAACAGCAATACGATGCCATCGTCCTCGACTACCGGGCCGACCCGGCTTCCGAGGAATTCCTGGGGCATTTGTGCCGGTCATTCAAAAACCGCGCCACGATGCTGATTGCGGTGGTGGACGCCGAGTTCAACCCACGCCCGATCTTTGGGCTGGGCGCTAACTTCGTCCTCTATCGGCCACTCACCTCGGAACGCACCCGGCTCAGCCTGCACGCGGCCCGTAGTCTGATGCGGCGCGAACGCCGGCGTTCGGCGCGCGCGCACGTAAGTTCGACCGCCAACGTTTCCTACCCCGGCGCTCCGGAGCTGAATGCGACGATCGTTGATATCAGCAATGGGGGAACTTTGATTACGACCCGCGACGGTCTGCCGAACGCTCGCAAGGTTTATTTCGAGTTCGCTCTTCCGGGGCAGAAGCAGCTGGTTCGCTTGTCGGGCGAGGTCGCCTGGCAGGATTTTTCCGGCCGCAGCGGAATCAAGTTTCTCGATGTGCCGCAAGCCTCGCGCCGGCTCATTCAGACCTGGCTCGAACACAATGGCTCCGAGGAACCCACCGGGGCGGTGCGGGAGCCCGAGCTGATCACGCACGAATCAACCAAGCACCAGCTGATTACGCACCAGCCCAGCCAGGACGAACACCCCGCAAAGACAAAGAGTGCCAGCCGGGCCGATTTGGATGCAGGCAACCGGCGCGGAGAAGAACGCTTGCCGTGCAATGTGGGCGCGGAAGTCTATTGCGCCGGCGTCAGCATTCCCAATCGCTGCTCGCTCTCCGACATCAGCGAAGGCGGATGCTACGTCGAGATGCCTTCTCCGTTCACGGGGCACTCGCCGGTCGAGATCATGATTCGCACCTCGGATATGAAATTCAGGCTCAAAGGACAGGTCTTGAGCTCGCATCCGGGTTTCGGCATGGGAGTGCGCTTCGTGTTCCAGGACTCCGCCGAGCGCGAGGAAATCCTGAAGCTGCTGGCAGTTATTTCCGCGGGACCGACGAACGAGCCCGAACAGGGCGACTAAGTGAGCGGTTGCTTTTCCTGCAGAACCGCCTTGCGGAAGTATTCCAGCGACAGTTTCAGCCCATTTTCCAAATCTATCTTTGGCTCCCATCCCAGGAGCCGCTTTGCCTTGGAAATATCGGGACGCCGCTGCTTCGGGTCATCCTGCGGCAAGGCTTCAAATTTGATCTGGCTGCGCGATCCCGTCACCGCGATCACCTTGCGCGCACATTCCAGAATGGTGAACTCGGTCGGATTGCCGATGTTCACTGGTGCGTGCTCGTCCGAACGGGCCAGCCGGAGAATGCCGTCCACTTCGTCGCTCACGTAACAGAAACTCCGCGTCTGGCTGCCGTCGCCGTAGACCGTCAAATCCTCTCCATGAAGCGCCTGCCACATGAAGTTTGGGATCACGCGGCCATCCTGGACCTGCATGCGGGGACCATAGGTGTTGAAGATGCGCAGAATGCGGGTGTCCACTTTGTAGTAGCGATGGTAAGCCGCCGTCACCGCTTCCGAGAACCGCTTAGCTTCGTCATATACGGAGCGCGGGCCGATGGGATTTACGTTTCCCCAATACGATTCGGGCTGCGGATGCACGAGCGGATCTCCGTAGCACTCCGAGGTCGAGGCCATCATGAATTTGGCGCCGCATCGGCGGGCCGCCTCTAGAGCTTCGAAGGTGCCATAGGAGCCGACGCGTAGTGTCTCGATTCCATGCCTGGCGTAATCTACCGGGCTGGCCGGACTGGCGAAGTGAAAGACGTAGTCGAGCGCGCCCCAGTCGGCCGGTTCGCAAACATCTTTCTCGACGAACTCGAAGCGTGGATCGTTGCGCAGGTGGGCGATGTTTTCGAGCCGGCCGGTCAGAAGATTGTCGGCGGCCAGAACGTGGTACCCGTCGGCCAGTAACCCGTCGCACAAGTGCGAGCCGAGAAACCCCGCTCCGCCGGTTACCAGGGCACGTTTCTTGCTCACGGCTGGCTTGTTCGGAGCCCCATTGGTCATCGTTTCAGGCGCGCTCCTTCTTCCCGGAGCGCCCCGCCGGCGCCTCCTCGCACAGGGCAGGCGGACGTCCCACGCTGTAATATGAGAAGCCGTGCGCGATCATCGCCGCCGGGTCGTACAGATTTCTTCCATCGAGGACGATTGGATATTTCACCACGCCGCGCAGCCGCTCCAGGTCGAGGGCCGCGAATTCCTCCCATTCGGTCAGAATCAGGACGGCATCCGCGCCTTTGGCAGCCTGGTAAGCGTCGAGGGCGAATTCCACGCCCTTCGGGAGTGCTTCTTTCGCGTGCTCCATGGCGGCGGGATCGTAGGCGCAGATCCGGCAGCCTTCCCGCAGCAGTTCCTCCACCAGCAACACGGCGGGAGATTCGCGAATGTCGTCCGTTCCTCCCTTGAAAGCCAGCCCCAGAACGCCCAGTCGTTTGCCGCGCAGCGTCCAGAGCACGCTGCGGACTTTTTTCAGGAACCGGCGGCGCTGTTCCTCGTTGATGCGGATTACTTCCTCCAGCAGGCGGAAGTCGTAACCGCCCTCTTTGGCCACGGCGCGAAACGCCAGCAGGTCTTTTGGGAAACAGGATCCGCCGTAGCCGATTCCGGGATTCAGAAATCTGGGCCCGATTCGCGAATCCGTCCCAATCCCGTCGCATACCTGCTGGACATTGGCGCCTACCGTTTCGCAGATGGACGCCACGGCATTAATGAAGGAAATCTTCATGGCGAGAAACGCGTTCGACGCGTGCTTGATCAGTTCCGCGCTCTGGGCGCTGGTGATGATCAGCCGGGGCGGCACCTGGGCGCGGTCAGGCCGAGGGATGGCGTCGCCCCTGCCGTAGTACCATCCGCTGGTGAGCGGGCTGTACACCTTGCGCATCACTTCCGCCGCGCGCTCGTGATCCACACCCACCACTATGCGATCCGGATACAGGAAGTCGGTGACCGCCGTTCCTTCGCGCAAGAACTCCGGATTCGAGGCGATGTCGAACAGCTCCGGATCGGCTCCGTTCCGCATGATGATCGTCCGAATCCATTCATTCGTATAAACGGGTACTGTACTCTTCTCGACGACTACCTTGTAGCTGTCGATGGCGCCCGATATTTCCCGCGCCACCGATTCCACGTATGACATGTCGGCATCGCCGCTTTCGGTGGGCGGCGTTCCGACGGCGATGAAGATGGCCTCGCTCGCCCGCGTGGCCGCTTGCAAGTCGCCGGAAAACTTGATGCGATGTTCCTGGTGCCGCGCCAGCAACTCAGGAAGGAATTTCTCATGAATCGGCACTGCGCCTGTTCTCAGTGCCTCGAGCCTTTTCTCGTCGATGTCGACCAGAACGACTTCGTGCCCCAGATCCGCGAAACAGGCTCCCGTTACCAGTCCAACGTATCCCGATCCCACCACCGCGATGCGCATATGCGAGCCTTCTCCTTGAAGATTCATTGGGCACATCCGGCTCGTCGGTGTGCAGTTCCTAACTTTAACAGCGTTTCCCCATCTGCCGATGCGCGATCGGCAAACTTTATTCTGCGCGTAGCAGAAATGGGAATTGGAACCTCACAAAACTGGGTGACCGGCGTCACCGCCCGCGCGGACCCCGGGCCTCAGAATTCAACCCAGGAGGGATCTATGCCCATCCTTTTACTTGCGCTCATAGCGCTTGCCGTCTTCGGCCTTATCGGAGTTTTTCTCGGTGCGGCGGTCGTGCTCGAACAGTGCAAGATCACCGGCAAAGCGCATCACGGCAAGGCTGCCTGAGGGGCCACAGAATAACTTTGTTTTGTATCAGGGCATACCTTCAGGCATGCCGTAACTGCCTCTCCCCGCAACCCCTAAAGGGGTGAGTGGTTTTGAAAGCCTGTGGTATCGCTAAAGCGATACGCTGATACGAAGCCGGTCTCCCAGCGGCGGTTGTTTGGCGCTGCCCGGGGCTTTGCCTCGGCTTATCCACTCGCTGCCGCATCCACAAAATGCTTGCCCTTGTTTTCCGGGCCCAGGCTCACGACCAGCGCCAGCAAGGTAATCACCGCGATCTCAAAGCCAGCCAGCGCCCAGGAATATCCCCAGCGATCGCGCAGGGAAAATTCGATTGTGTTCACCGGGGAAGCCAGTAAAACTCCCAACTGATATGCCAATCCTGGAATCAGGCCACGAACCGCCGCCGGCGACAGTTCGTTCAAGTGCGCGGGGATGATTCCCCATGCGCCTTGTACTCCTACCTGCATGACGAACGCCCCCAGGGCCAGCGCGACTAGCGTTTTTCCGAATGCCCAGATCGGAATGATGCACAACGACACCATGGTCGCGAGCACCAAGGTTCGGCGCCGTCCGACCGGCTCCGAAAGCCGGCCGAAAATCAGCGCGCCTACCAATGCTCCCACGTTGTAGAAGATCGCGATGTTCGCCACCGTCGAAGTGGCAAAACCGCGCGCGGACTGCAGAAAGTGCGGGTACAGATCCTGCGTGCCGTGCGACAAGAAGTTCATCAGCGCCATCAGGCCGACCATGTATAGGACCAATTTCCAGTTGGCCGCAGCGGCTTTCACAATGGATCCGAAGCCCGGCATGCGATTTTGTTTCCAGGCTTCTGTCTCGACTACTTTCCAGCGGATATAGAACGCGAGCAGGGCAGGCAGCCCACCCGCCCAGAACATTGCGCGCCAGCCCCACACGGGCAGCACGAATCTGGCTGCTACGGCTGCCAGCAGGTATCCGGATGAGTATCCTGACTGCACGATCCCTGAAATTATTCCCCGGCGCTTTGGCGGGATGCTCTCCATGGCCAGCGAGGAACCTACACCCCACTCGCCGCCCATGCCGATGCCATAGATCGTTCGCAAAACGAGGAAGAAGGTGTAATTGGGCGAGAACCCGCACAGTAGCTCCACCACGGAAAAGAAGACTACATTGGCCATCAACGGACCGCGGCGGCCGTAGCGATCAGCCAACATGCCAAAGATCACAGCGCCCACCGGACGCATCGCCAGAGTCCACCAGATCGTTTCGATGATCTTCTTCGGTGGCACATGAAACTGCGCGGCCAGCGTGTTCACCAGAAAAACGGTGACAAAAAAGTCGAAGGCATCGAGCGTCCAGCCCAGGAAGGCGGCACTACTGGCGTGCCACTGTTGCGAGGTGAGGAAAGGCTCGGAAGAACGGGTCGAGGTCACTGGGCTCCGGTCAAAGGTGGTTTGACAAATCACAGCATTCTAGCGGAAAAACTCCCCGAGGACTCGACCTCAGGGGCTGAAGCCCACATTTCTTGCGGGCGTTGAGCGGCATGGCTGAAGAGGTTGCGGAAAAAGTCGGCATTTCGTGAAAAAAACGACCACCAGGGCTGAAGCCCGGCTCATTGAGGACGACTTACGCGGCCCTCAAGGGCCGCTCATCCACGGTTGTGCGAACATTTTGGACTTTTTCAGCAAACTGTAAAGCCGCATTGGGTTTGCGTAGCTTACGGTGCGGCTAAAAGCCGCACCCTTTTAAAGCAACGTCAAATCAAGGCAACGTCAAAATCGGAGTTTTTCTGCAGCCTGTGGTCTGCAGCCTGTGAAGCCATGCCCTTTTAAAACGCTCTGATGGGATAGTGTCTAGAAAATCGTGCTGAGGCGCAGGGCGAAGCTGCGCGACGGGCCGATGGCATTGCCGGAGAACAGTCCGCCGAAGTCAATCACATTCAAAGCGTTCGTAAGGTTTTGTCCGTCGGCCTGGAAGCGCATCTTCACCCGGTCGGACTTGTAGACATCGGTCCCCGCCGATGCGTTTACCTGGAAGGCAGGCAGAATGCGGCCCCGGCTGAAGTTGAGACGGTCGATGACAGCCTGTCCATAGGTCTGGGCTGGCCCGCCCGGCCCGTAGACGCACTGTTGAAGTGTCAGGGTTGGATCACACTCAAACTCAAAGGGCAGCCCGCTGTCGTACCGAATTCCGCCGGCGATCCAGAAACGGGGAGTGACTTCGTAGCGGAGCCGCCCACGCGCGGAGTTGCGCTGATCTTGCGAATCTGGGAAGTGTCCGCTGGCGGTTTCCACACCCTGCGCGCCGTCGCCCAGAAACAAACCGCCGGTCACCGGGTACCAGACGTTGCCGACCATATAGGAATAGCTTAGAAAGCCAGAGAGGCGATGCCAGTCGGGCAATTCGATTTTGGTTTCGGCTCCGTAGATCACTGATTTTTGGAACGCGATCGGAAAGCTGATGGCGGTATTCTGAATCTGGTCGTCATCGGCATAATTGCTTACGTAGCGGCGGTAGTAGTTCGCGTCCACGCGGACTTTACCCACAATCCCCTTGGTCACTCCGACTTCGTAGTAATTGCCCGCGGAGGGCTGAACCGGTAGGCGGAGAAATGCAGTGGGGTTGAGCGATTCGATCGCGGTAGAACTGGAAAGAAGGATGTTTTCGAACGAAGGCGTCTGGAAGACGCGGTCGTAGGAGAAATGCACCAGTAAATTCGCGGAAGGGAAGTAACGCGAAACTGCCAGTCTCGGCTGCGCCAACTGCCGGTTCAGGAGCAACTGATAGTGATCCCAGCGCAAGCCGGCGCTGATCGTCCATTTGCCAAGACGGATTCGGTCCTGGACGAAGGCGGACTGCTCGAGATCGGGGCGATTGGCGAGGAACGAAAAAGTAGGCGGAGTGGTGGAATCGAACTGCGTGGGGTCGGTGATTTGATAGCGGAAATTCTCATTCAATGTTGCATTATCGGTTTCAAAGCCTCCTTTCCACTCATGCCGGCCAAGATCCACGCTAATGGTGCCGCGTAGATATTCCTCACGAAACCAGTTGTGCTGGAAGACTTCGATCGGGGTTGAATATTCGTTGGAGTTGAAGTTGTTTTCGTTGTTGCGCAGCATTCCGCGAAGATCCGCCACGACACTCGGCGAAAACGTGTGCTGATAGGAGGCAATACCCATGGTCTCAATGTTGTTCGCGGTTTGCAGTTGCGATCCCAGGGGAAGGGATGGGTCGAACGGGTCGGAATGAGGAGATTCCTGGACTTGCTCGTTTGGAAGTTCGTAGCGCGCCAGTTCGTGGCGTACGATCAGATTCAGGCGGTCACGGGGAGTGAGGTCACGCTCGTAGTGAACGGAAAAATCGCCCAGTGTGCCCGCATTCGTATAGTTTTGCGTGACCACGGGATTCAAATAATGGTCGCTCATGCTGCCGCTGGCGCTTGCGCCTAAGGCGTTCTTGCCCCAGACATATTGTCCCTGCGCGAAGACTCCGGCGGAATCGAAACTGCCCCCGGAAAGCACCATGTCGCCATGGAAGCCCGCTTGCACGTCCTGCAGCGTGTTGACCTCGACTACGCCTCCCATTTTGCGGCCATATTCCGCGGGGATGCCTGCGGTATAGATGGTTACGGACTGCACGTCATCGGCTTCCAACTCGGGCCCGAAGCCGGGAGAACGGTTATCGGTTAGCGGGATTCCATCGACTACGAATTGCGTTTGATACTCCGAGCCGCGCGGATGCAGCACGGCGTTACCTTCGTAGAGCCATCCCGGCTGGTCGTTGACGAGATCCTGCATGGAGCGTCCCGGAACGGAGGTGACGCGGTCCTGAATTTCCTCCGAACCGATCTGGCTGATGGCGCCAGCCTCGTCGGGATTGACGAGGGTATGAGCGGCGTTAACGTTGACTACTTCACCCACCGCCGACAGCTTCAACTGAAGCTTGTATTCCAAGGGCACCGAAGATTGGACACTGATGTTCTCTGAGACCGTCGCAAAACCGGGCTGTTGAATCTCGATGTTGTAAATGCCATAGGGAAGACGCTGCGCGATCAGGTCGCCTTCAGCGTCGGTGTTGAGCGTATTTCGATACTGGTTCGCTTCGCTGACGATCTGCACTGCGGTGCGAACTCCAAGTCCCGCGGGATCGGTGACTTTAAGCCGCAGTTCGCCGTGATTGGCTTGGCCAAAGGCAAACGGGGATAAGGCCAGTAGTAGACAGGCTAACCTTGTCTTCCCCATTGTGGAACTCCCAAGTGTTGCGGAAACCCAAAGCCTCAGCCGTCCGGGTTTGTTGCTCTGGCGAAGCCGACGCGCCGACATCGCCTGCGTTTATTTTACAGATAGCAGATTGCGTTAACGACTACGGTTGTTGCACCGTAGTCACAAGGCGTTGGTCACGTTCTCCCGGCTGGCGAGTTGACCGGTCCCTGGAGTGGGGGGCTACTTAGGACGGACCCACTTTGGTAGACGGCGGTTCTGTTCTGGATCACATCCTCGATTGAAGCCGTTTGGTAGTTTCGCGCAGGGTGGTTTCCCGGTATGAGACAGCATTTTGCGCAGTCTTCTTTTTGGCCGTTTTTTTCTGCCTTCACTCTTTTGTTTGGCTGTGTCGCTGGCAGTGGGCTTCTGCCGAGTGCTTTTGGCCAGGGATCCAAGCGAGGGTCAGCTTCCGATTCTGGGATGCAGAAGACGAATGCAGAAAAAGATAAAAATCGTCCGGAACAGCGCGACCGGTGGATGATGCGGGGGCGGATTGCGCGCGCCGGACAATCGGCGGCGGCGCTGCGCTTACGGGCACATCAGCAGAAGATGGGTGCGCGCGCGGCGGCACGAACCCTGAAAGAACCTGAAACTGTGTCCGGGACGCCTTGGGTTGGGTTGGGACCAGCGCCACTGATTTCGGATCAGGATTCGTATGGCGCGGTATCGGGGCGCGCGACGGCGGTGTCGATTGATCCGACCGATGCCACAGGGAACACAGTGTACGTCGCGGGAGGTTCAGGAGGAGTGTGGAAATCCACCAATGCGACGAGTGTGCCGGCAACGAACGTTACCTGGACTGCGCTGACCGATCAGCAGGCATCGCTGGTGAATGGGGCGGTGTCGGTGAAGCCGGATGGCAGCGTGGTGCTGGTGGGAACGGGAGAGCCGGACAACGCGATTGACAGTTATTACGGTGTGGGAATTCTGCGGTCGACAAATCAGGGAAACAGTTGGACCTTGATTCCGTCGGCGACCGGCAACAACCCTGCTCTCTCGTTCGCCGGCCTCGGGTTTGCCAGTTTTGCGTGGGATATCGCGCTGACGAGTACCGTGGTTGCCGCCACGGGCACTACGGCCCAGGGATTGGATGACGGTGAGATTACAAGTTCGACCAATCGCGGGCTGTATTACTCGGGCGATAGCGGGCAGACGTGGGCATTCCAAGTTCCTCAGGATGGGGGTGTGGCGATCAGTCCGGCGTCAATTTCGGCGACGGATGTGGTCTTCGATGCGGTGGCAGGAAAGTTCTTTGCCGCGATTCGACATCACGGTTTATACAGCTCAACCAACGGGACAAACTGGACTCGGATGGCGAACCAGCCGGCGCCACTCAGTGCGGTAAATTGCCCAGTGGCATCAGCCTCGACCTGCCCGATTTATCGGGGACAACTGTCCGTGGTCAAGGGACGCGACGAGGTCTACTTCTGGTTTATCAGTCTCGATCAATCTAGCAATGTCATCGACGAGGGGATCTGGCAGTCGATAAACGGAGGAACGTGGAACCTGATCGACGAAACGGGGATCGCGAACTGTGGCGATCCGGGCAATAACGGTTGCGGAGTGGAGCAGGGATATTACAACCTTAAAATCGCTGCGGTGCCGGATGGCCAGGCAACCGATCTTTATGCGGGAGCCGTGAATCTGTTCAAGTGTCAATTGACGACCGGAGCTACCGCCTGTACGACACTTGACCAAAATTTTCCCAACCAGTGGATCAACCTGACTCACGTTTACGGCTGCAGCGGCATTGCGAAGGTCCATCCGAATGAGCACGGGCTGGATTTCATGCTCGCGAACGGCCAGGCGGTTATGTATTTCGGGAACGACGGGGGAATCTACCGGACACTCGACGGCTTCACGAAGCTTGACAGCGGAAGTTGCGGAGCCGCGAACGGCTTCGACAACCTGAACTCCTCCTCGGTACCGAACGGGACGATTGGCTCGATGACACAGTTTGTCTCGTTCTCGCTCCATCCCACCGATCAAAATACCGTGCTGGGAGGCACGCAGGGTAATGGTTCTCCGGGAACAAGTTCAGCTACCGCGAGTCAGGAATGGCCGACGGTAAACGGCGGCGACGGGGGATACAACGCGATCAATGCCTATACCCCCGACGAGTGGTACACGGCGAATACCTACGTCAACATTTATGCGTGCGCGAGCGGCGCTGGTTGTACAACCGACGATTTCTCTCTGACCGTCGGCAGCGAAGAGGTGGGAGGCGACGTGGGCGCTTTCTACACGCCTTACATTCTCGATCCGCAGGACCCCAATGAAATGATCGTGGGAACCTGCCGCGTATGGCGCGGAGCGCCAACGGTGCCGCCCAGTTCGTTTTCGACTTTGAGCGTGGATTTCGACACGCTGAGTCCGACTGCTTGCACGGGAGAGGAAGTCAACCTCGTGCGCAGTCTCGACGCAGGCGGCACGACCGCGGACTTTATGTCAACCACCGTGTACGCGACGACCGATGGGACCGGACCGAACGCAGCGAGTCCATCCGGCGGCGAAGTGTGGGTGACGAATAACGCCGGGATCGCTCCCATGGCGCAGATCACAAGCAATATCAATCCATCCAACTATACGATTTCGTCGGTTGCGGTCGATCGCAGCGATAGAACGGGCGCGACGGCCTATGTCGGAATCATGGGATTCAATGTTGCGCACGTTTTCAAGACTACAAACGCGGGCGCGACGTGGAGCGACTGGTCCGGAAGTGGCAGTGCTGGTCTGCCCGACGCGCCAGTGAATGCGCTGCTGATCGACTCCTCTGTTACTCCGTCCCAGATATATGCGGGCACCGACGTGGGTTTGTTTGTGAGTTCGACGGTGAGCCCCCCGGGTAACCCCCCGGTTTGGAGTGAAGTGGGCACGCCTTCTCTGCCGGGAGCGACGGGATATTTACCGAATGTGCCGGTGACGGCGATCCGGATGTTCAATTACAACGGTACAAAGAAGTTGCGCGTTTCGACCTATGGGCGAGGCATCTGGGAGTATGCGCTGGCGCTAGCGCCGGATTACACGAATGTGATCTCCAATACGCCGCAGACAGTGTCTGCGGCGCAGAATGCGACATTTAGCGGCACGCTGACGGCAGTTGCGGGCTACGCGAGTCCGGTCAACCTGAGCTGCACGGGAGCCGTACCGACAACGTGCAATTTTGGTTCTACGCCCGTAACACCTACCGCGAGCGGCGCAACTTACACGCTGACGGCGGGTGGTGTGGCCGGGGATTACACGTTCAATGCGCATGCGGTGGGCACGGATTCGCAGGCCATAACGCATGATGCGACGGTGACGCTGCACATCGTGGCAGGCCCGGCCCCGGACTTTACGCCTGCGGTGACGGCCACTCCGAACTCGACGGTGGTGGGCCAGAGCGTGACCTGGAACGGCACGCTGACGGCGCTTAATGGATACAACGCGAGTGTGAACCTGAGTTGTACGGGCACGGCTCCCGGGACTTGCACATTCAATCCGTCGTCATTGGTGCCGACCTCGGCGGGCGCGGCGTTTACGGTAACGGTGGGCAATGCAACCGCTGCGACGTTCAACTTCAACATCCAGGGCACGGACGGGACGCTAACGCACACGCAAGCGGTGAGCCTGACGGTGGGCACGGATGTTACGTGGACCGATACCGGAAACAATGCGGTGACGGCCGGGGCGGGACAGAATGCGACTTACAAGTTTTCAGCGGTTCCGGTCGGCGGCGTTACCTTCAGCGGGACGGTCAGTTTTGCATGCTCGAATTTGCCAGTGCTCACCAGTTGCAGTTTTAGTCCACCGTCGATTGCGGCGGGTGAGGGAACGACCCCTGTGACTCTGACGATTTCGACGACGGGGCCGAATCAAAATTCAGCATCCAGTAGCCAGTACCCAGTACCCAGCGATCAGCGCAAGCCTCCGAGGTCACAGCCAAGTTCCGGGAAAGCGGGTGGACTTGCTCTGGTGTGGCTGCTGACATTTCCGGTGGCGGGCCTGCTGCTGGCGGGGATCGCGCGGCGGAGACCAACTCGCAAAGAGGCGATCGCCGCAAGCTTCGTTGCACTCGCATGGCTGACGTCGCTGCTGGCCTGCGGAGGGGCGTTGGGCGGAGGCGCGACTTCACCGAATCCCGTATCCGTGAGCCCTTCGAGGGCAAATGTGGTGATAGGAACACAGCAGCAGTTCACCGCGAGCCAAACCGTGACATGGGGAGTAACTGGAGCAAGCAACACGCTACCGA
The DNA here is from genome assembly GCA_049300475.1 of Terriglobales bacterium. GTDB lineage: Bacteria > Acidobacteriota > Terriglobia > Terriglobales > Acidobacteriaceae > Acidiflorens. Next base: position 14,686 of record JBAQJU010000309.1, read on the forward strand.
TCGGGACGATTGATACGAATGGGATCTACTCCGCGCCGGCGGAGGTGCCGGATCCGGCGACCGTAACCGTGACGGCGACGCCAACAGTGTCTGGGTTTAGTCCGGGATCGGCCACGGTAACGGTGACGAATCCCGTATTGGCCGTTACCGTAAGTCCGAACTTGACATACTTGTTTGTGAATGAGGCTGGGAATACATGGCCGTCATCGGCGACCCAGCAGCAATTTTCCGCGAGCGTAAACAATGGCGCCAGCCAAACCGTGACTTGGGCGGTGACCGGCGGTAATGGAAATGGAACAATTGACGCCAACGGGCTCTATACGTCGCCGGCGGTCGTGCCGAACCCGGCTTCTGTGGTGGTGACGGCGACGTCCACGCTGACGGCCACCCCGGGATCGGGGAGAGTGAATATTCAACCGGCGACAGCACTGGGAACATATTCGAATATTCAGGTGACCGCGACGGCGGCGGGGGGAATGGGGCATATGGATGAAGTGACGCTGGTTGTGAATTAGGCTTTCGGCTTCAGCACTCGGCTAAGCGCGGATCTTGTCCGCGCTTTTTGTTTGTGCGTCACATTACTGGCCCTCTCGCCGAGATACGATCGTAAATGGACTCGACTGTCCGCGAAGGTCGTTTTAAAGCGTATTGGGAATAAGGGTCCCTTCGACTTCGCTCAGGGCAGGCCCTTCGACTTCGCTCAGGGCAGGCCCTTCGACTTCGCTCAGGGCAGGCCCTTCGACTTCGCTCAGGGCA
>JBAQJU010000310.1:0-26381 GCA_049300475.1 Terriglobales bacterium
GTCTCGCCGAACGACCCGCAGGACGTGAAGCTGCGCAAGATTTATGACCGGGTGCAACAACTCCGGAACACAACCTACGAGTTGCGGAAGACCGAGCAAGAGCAGAAGCGCGAAAAAGAAAAATCAGCCGAAAATGTGGAGGATGTCTGGAAGCGAGGGTATGGCGACGGCATTCAGTTAACCTGGCTGTTCCTTGGCTTGGCACGGGCGGCGGGCTTCGAAGCCTATGGATGCTGGGTTTCGAGCCGCGCGCAGTACTTTTTCAGCCCGGTCACCATGGAAAGCCGAAAATTGAACTCGAATGTCGTGCTCGTCAAACTCAATGGGAAGGATGCTTACTATGATCCCGGAGGAGCCTTCACGCCCTTTGGCTTGCTGGAATGGTCGGAAACGGGCGTGCCCGGGTTACGGCTGGACAAGGATGGCGGTACCTGGATTCAGACCGCGCTCCCGCAGGCTTCCGAGTCGCGCGTCGAACATGTGGGAAAACTCAAACTCTCCGAGACGGGCGATCTTGAGGGCAAAATAACTATCACTTACACCGGCCTGGACGCGATGTATTACCGGCGGCAAGAGCGGCACGCCGACGAAGTGGCGCGCAAAAAGTATATGGAGGAAGTAGTTAAGTCCCAGATAGGTGCGGCTTCCGAGGCGGAACTAACCAACAAACCGGACTGGGGTGGTTCGGAATCCGCGCTGGTTGCGGAATTCGATCTGAAGATTCCGGGCTGGGCGGCAAGTGCCGGCAAGCGGGTAATGCTTCCGGCCGCCGTCTTTACGGGCGGCGAGAAAGGAATTTTTGAACACGCCAACCGGGTACACCCTATCTATTTCACCTTTCCAGAACAAAAGGTGGATGACGTGACCATAGAGATTCCTGCCGGTTGGCAAGTAAGCGGTGTGCCCCACCCGCAGAATCAGGATGCGAAAGCGGTCGCCTACACGCTGAACGTGGAACAGAACGCAGGCACGCTCCGTCTGACGCGGAAACTCACGGTTGACCTGCTAATACTCGATAAGAAGTATTACGGCGCGCTGCGGAATTTCTTTCAGGTGGTCAGGAATGGTGATGGTGAGCAGATTGTTCTGCAGCCCGGAGAAATCCATGCAAGTAACTAGGCAGGCAACGAGCGGGCGAGCGCTGCTGGTTTTCTTTGCCGCCGCGGTATGTGCTGCGGCCATCGCGCCGCGAGCCATGGCTGGTAACGATGCTCCCCAGTGGATGCATGCCCTCGTCGGCGCCACGTTACCCACCTATGACGCGGAGACGGACGCCGTGCTGCTGTATTCCGAGACGAATGTGACCGTTCTGTCCGCGGATAAAATCAAAAGGCACGTGCGCGAAGCCTACAAGATTCTGCGGCCGGAAGGGCGCCACCATGGCACCGTGTGGGTCGATTTCGGCGGGACCACGAAGATCACAGGTCTGCATGGCTGGTGCATTCCAGCGCAGGGCAAAGACTATCAGGTGAAGGACAAGGATGCAGTCGACAGGGCCGCGCCGATCGAAGGGGGCGAACTCGTCTCCGACGTAAGGTTCAGAGTGCTGCAGATTCCCGCCCCCGACCCCGGAAACATCGTCGGCTACGAGTATGAAGTCGAAGAACAGCCCTTCTGGCTGCAAGATGTTTGGCAGTTTCAGGAACTCGATCCGGTTCGGGAGAGCCATTACTCGCTGCAAATCCCTCCCGGTTGGGTTTTCAAGGCGTCGTGGTTTTCTCATCCCGAGGTCAAGCCAGACGAAACCAGCGGCAACGTATTGCAATGGGCGGTCAGAGACGTCGGAGGAATCAGGCGTGAGCCGGATATGCCGCCGTGGCGCGGTATAGCTGGCCAGATGGTCGTTTCGTTTTTTCCTTCCGGCGGAACGTCGCAAAAGAATGAATTTGTAGACTGGCAGGGCATGGGGACGTGGTACGGCCATCTTCTCAGTGGACAGATGGATGCGAGTGAACCGATCCAACAAGAGGTACGCAGCCTGACGGCGGGGAAACCCGGTCTGTTGCAGAAGATGCAAGCGATCGCATTGTTCGTGCAGCACGATATTCGCTATGTGGCCATCGAGCTGGGGATTGGTGGCTGGCAACCCCACGCCGCTCAGGATGTCTTTTCGCACAAGTATGGCGACTGTAAGGACAAAGCAACAGTGATGCGCACCATGCTTCGCCAGATTGGCGTCGACTCCTTCCAAGTCGTGATCAACACAGAACGGGGGGCGGTTACGCGTGATACGCCGGCTCACAATGCATTTAACCACGTCATTCTGGCGATTAAGTTGCCGGATGAGGTGAAGGATCCGTCCCTGGTTGCCGTGATAGAGCATCCGAAGCTGGGAAGAATTCTGTTCTTCGATCCCACGAATGATCTGACTCCGTTTGGGCAGATTCGCGGATACCTGCAGGCGAACTATGGCTTGCTGGTGAAGCCGGATGGCGGTGAGTTGGTTGAGTTGCCCCAACAGCCATCCGCCATGAATAGCATCGAGCGCACGGGCGAGCTGACGCTCGAGGCGAACGGAATGTTGAACGGTGACATCCAGGAAGTGCGTCTCGGAGACCGGGCGGCCTCGGAACGGTGGCGACTGCACTCAGTGACCACCAACGCCGATCGAATCAAGCCAATTGAAAGTGTTCTGGCGGGATCGCTTTCCAGCTTCCAGATTGTAAAAGCGAGCCTCGTCAACTATGAACAGACTAACCAGCCTTTCGGCTTCAATTACGCCTTTCAGTCCAGCAATTACGCGAAAAATGCGGGCGATCTGCTGCTGGTGCGGCCGCGAGTGCTGGGAAGCAAGGCGCTAGGCGTGCTTGAGACCAAGGAGCCGCGCAGGTTCCCGTTTGAATTCGAAGGTCCAGTGCGGGATACCGATAGTTTTGACATCACATTGCCGCCCGGATACGAAGTTGACGAATTGCCGCCGCCAACCGATGTGGAGTACAGCTTTGGCAGCTATCACAGCAAAACCGAAGCCAAGGGACACTCGCTCCACTATGCGCGCACCATGGAAATCAAGGAACTCAGCGTCCCCGTAAGCCAGATAGATGAGTTGAAGAAGTTCTATAGGATTATCGCCACCGACGAGCGCAATACGGCCGTGCTGAAACCAGCCGGGACCGCCAAGTAGAAGACATGATGTGAGATTGGTCGGGGCGCGCGGATTTGAACCGCGGACCCCCTGCGCCCAAGGCTCTCTTTTGGCTGCCGTGGCCGCTCTGTATAGGCTCAAACAGTTAGCGGTGAGTTTCCAACGGAGGCAATACTAGCACAGAGGGTCAGAGGAATCCCGGAGCGCGTTGGCCTTCTTTCACAATGCTAGCGGGCTTTTGCGGACAGACTTGACCTGTATCAGCGCGGCTTCGATGTCATCCATCATCGTGGCGAGTTCCGGCTCGTAGTAGATGCGTGGCAACCGATTGGGCTTCGGCAAGTTCTCAACCCGACGTTTCCATTGCTTGTCGAGGGTTGCGAATGTCGAGAACGCACCAGCAATCACGGCGTGAAAGAAATCAAGTCCATCGCCTTTCTTAATTTGGAAACCGCTATCGGTAATCAGACCCCGCATGAGGTTGAAACACACGAAGGCGGTAGCTCTGGATGGGTTGAATTGTTGCTCGGGCATTGCCGTGTCGAGCCAAAGTGGATTTCGTTTGAGCTTAGCGCGAAAGGGCACTATGTAATCGCGTAGGATATTATCGAATTCCGCGTTTTGCGCGAGAAAGTAGTCCCTTTGCGGTGTCAGCCAATCCACGAATGCCCCGAGCCTAAAGAACTGCTCGGACAAATCAATCACCCGGCCGCTACCGCGCGTGTGCTCACTTGTCCGATTACTGAAGTAGGCTCGAAGCAATTCTTGGTCGATACAGCATTTGTCTGGAGGCATACCCGCGGCTTCCCGCTCTATGACCTTGAACACAGAGAAGTCCACCGGGTACCAATGCGGCCCAACGTCGTCCAGGAAGGTCTTGAATGCCTCGGAGGATTTCCCTAGCGGCCCGATAATTTCCGCGCCGTGTGCAACTGAGAAAAGGATGTCCGCACCATTGTTGAGTGCCGCAACGAATCGTTGGCGTAGCGAGGCATCACCTTTCGCCAGAGCTTTTATCGCCCAATTGTCCAGGTAGATGGCTATGCCGTTGACGGATGCAGCAAAGGTCGGTTCTCCGTTCGGCCCACAATATGGTGTAATCACGGTTCACCCGCCCAAATAGCGATGCGACATAACTCTTGCCGACGACGATGTTAGTCTCTAGGCAAAAAGCGCGGACGGAGTCTTATGCGCCCCGCGGCAAAGTCCTCCAATTCTTCCGCCCTGAACGTCGCCCACTCTATGCCCGTGAATACGAGTTCCACCATGTCCGATGATTCGCGGAGTTCATGCGTATGGAAGAGGTGACCGCCGTAAACCTTTCCCTCAACAAGCTCATGGGCGTCACGCCCGAAAAACCCAGCCGCGTCCCATTCATTCGTGGCGTTGAACACTTGACCTGTTTTCTTGACCTTCACGGTAATAGCCATACCCACCTCGGTTTGATTCGCTGCGCTAGGGCCAGTCGAAGGCGTTGTAGCCGATACTGCCGAACGCCGGTTCCAACGGACGAACTTTATCAACCGACGTTGCCATAGCACCCGTAGAAGAGAACGCAGAACTGAAGGCCGTCATCTCAACCGACCATTTCCTTCGGTGAGCCACGCTGACGAGGGGAATGAAGTCCCGGTCACCGGAGGCAATGACCAAGGCCATCACTTCGTTGGTGGAGCAGATTATCTCGGTGCCCTGTGCGACTAGCTCTGTATCCACCGCCTTTTCTTTGCGCTGGGAATCCCTATCATGGACCGTGACGGTGAAACCAAGATTTTCCGCTTCCTTCCACACGCTGTCATTGGCCGGTGGACGCGACCCAACGAGTATCGCAGCGTGGATGTCCCTGCCGTCAGCCAAGCAAGTAAGCAAGTGTCCAAAATCAATTCGCCATGAAGGGTCACAGACGCTTCGCTTGCTATTCTGTTGGCCTTTTAATTTCGCAGAATGCTTTTGCCCCTCGATAAACACGTTCGAGTTATCTACGACAATTACGCACTTGGGCATGTTGAAATTGTACTCGGATTTCCTATGTCTGCTTCGCTCCGCCGAGGTCTAGAGTGCGACGAGCGAGCCGTCTCGGGGATAAAAATATCGACGCGGTTGCATGGAGATTTTTTGCAGTGCCCCATCGTCATCTGACTGGACGGTCTCGACAATAAAACGTGGTGTGGACTCCATTGCAGCGCTTCCGCTTCGCGCTACCACGTGTTCAAGCTGAACCCTCGATGGCCCCATGATGAATCGCTCCGAGTTCGCGGCGATGTTCATGTTGACGAGGCGCACGGCTTCGCTATCAATGTTTCTGAACTTACGAGAACCACCCGGTTCGCCAAGGCGCAAGCAGAGGCCACGCGTCAAGGGGAAATACTTTGCTGAGCCGGGTACAACAAAACCGACTTCATTGCTCCCCTTGGGCGGAACGATGACCACCGGGCAGTCGCACAAGAGGAAGCCTGTTTGGTCTGATGCAACGAGCACTTCCCAATTGAGTTTTCCCAGGATTCTACTCAGACTAAGGGATTGCTCCATCATGTTCCTCAAGAAAGTGACTTCTGTAGCCACAATTTCAATGTTTTCCCTGGACCGCCTCAACCATTGATTCAGGCGTCACGGTAACGGCCTCTCCGGTGTCGCGCGCATAGTTTTCCAAAACTGCCTTCGCTCTTTCGACATTGGCAAACGAGATGCGTCCAAGTTCCTCAATGAGTTTCGCATACGTCGCCCGGATATCCCGGCTGGTGGTCGGCACTCGGTTGTACTGAAAAGCCATAAAAAGCGCGACTTGCTCTTCCGCTTCGCGGTTGGCTTTCCCGGCGTCGAAGTCACGAATTCCCGTAGCCCCAAGAGCGTCTACCAGAGCGAGTATCTTGGTCTCGACCTTAGTGTCCTTAGGCTTGCCTTCGGGTCTTAGCGCATACAAGTCTTTTTCAAAGCAAATGACGAGAGGATGCAGTTTCTTGAATGTTCTTCGCTGTCGGTCGTAGACCCAGAGCATGTCCTCGGGGCTTGAGAAATACTTCTGATAGAACACGGGGACGTAGTGATGTTTGCGCGGGTCCCGTCCTTTCTTCTTTTGCCCAATTTGAGATGATGCGGCTGCCATGTAAACGATTATTACCGACTGCGTCCGTCCTACGCTGTGAACCGCGCCTCGCGTCTTTTCTTCCTTACATTCTCCAAATGCGCGCAACGCTGGGAACAGTAAAATTTCTCGTGGTTGTTCGTAAGGGCAAACGGCGCTTTGCAATCGTGCCTCCGGCAATACTTGAATCCAAGGCCGCGAATTACGTCAACGTAGACCGTTGTCAGAAGCATGTGGCGGGCCTCCATAACTGCTATCACGCCCGCTGGTGTTTTCTCCAGTTCAAAACTCAAATCGAACTTATTAGAGTCGTGTCCCGTGCCTGGAGCCATCCCCGGAAACAAGACTTCGTAGGCGGTTCGCGTCCGTGGCCGTGCCGGAGCATGTGTCTCTATGAACCTTTTGCGGTTTACAAGAAACTCCCCGAGAGACTTCCGCCAGTTCCACACTGCCTCAACCGAGATTGGCGGGGGATGTCCGTCCCGACAGTGCTGCATCATTTCTTTCGGCCAATGAATGAATGGCGGAACACTCCAAGAATGCCAAACCCCGACTTTCGAGAGAAATCCGAGAAGTGAATTTTCGTTTTGCGGCAATTTGAAAAACTCATCGCGGCACTGCCAACCGTCTAGGGGTTGTGGCTTTTCAATGATGTCACTTCTGCGCGGGTCAATTTTTGCAAAAAGAGTGCGGGTATGCCCGTTGGGAGCCCTCGCGACGGAGCGAATCTCCCAAACGCAGGGTGTTCGGGTGAATTGAAAGCGAATCGGGATGTTTATTGCCTGTGACATCATCTGTGCTCTTTTAAGTGTAACATGCGCGTGCCACAATTGTATTAGAAAAGGAGAGCACAACATGGACGCACTTACCGAACTGCTGGAATACCGCAAACCGCACGGGCTGAGTCCTCTGGGCAAACGATTCCAATTGTTCCACCAATTTAACCCGGATGTCTTGGATTTCTTCATCCAAGAACTCGTAACGCTGCGCGAGAACGGATGGCGACGAACATCGTTTGGGTCCCTCTGGCACCACGCGCGTTGGGTGCTGAGTACCTTGCGCCGCGCCCCCGGAGAGACATTCGCCATGTCACAGAACTTGGCGTGCCACTACGCGCGGGCAATCATCATTCTGCATCCCGAAATCAACGGCTTCTTTGTCGTGGAGAAAGCACAGGCTGACGGGGACTTCGGTGTCCGAGTGGAACCGGCTTCCCGCAACCCCCAGCGTGGCTATGTTCGCAAACTCCAGTGGGCGGACGGCACCGCTATTCAAGACGGTTGGCGGCCGTCATCCGCGCATGTCATCACCACTTCGCCAATCCCCCGGCGTCCGCCTGTGCGCCGCGCGGTGAAGGCTATGAGGCGGGTAGGGTAATGAAACTGTTCTCCGGCATTCACGAAGTGCGGCCCAAACCCGAATCTGCACAAAATTTGTGTTCAACGTCGGAGGCATGGATATGAAAACCCGCGTGCAGTTGACCAACAGCGAAAGTGAGTACGTCGAAAAGCCCAGTCATGAGTATCGCGGTGTCGTCGTGAACCGGCGCAGTGTGCTTCGTCACGTGTTGCAAACGAGCATGTTTGCCGCCATCGCCCCCCTGATGGTGACGGCCATGAAAATGACCGCAGAGAAGCGGAGGGCGCAGTGAAACTATTTTCCGGTGTTCACGAAGTCAGGCTACTTCGTCCAAACGGAATCACCGTTGGTTACTTCGATGATTGGGACGCGGCTATACAAGCCGTGGAGTGCGAACCGTCACAGTACAAGGCCGCGTACTTCACGTTGGGTCCCATCAAGCTGCCTGATGGAATACCCCTGAATCCCCGTACGCTCAATCCAGCGGTGAACGCCGCGGGCGCTTCAGACATCGCGCGGCGAGTCTGGTTATTGATTGACCTGGACCCGCCCAGGCCATCCGGCAACAATTCCACCGGAGCGGAAAAACAGGCGGCGCGTGAGCAGGCGGAGCGGGTCAAAGAATGGTTGACATCGCAGGGATGGCCCGAGCCGGTCTTAGCTGACAGTGGCAACGGATGGCATCTGCTCTATCGTATCGAGCTACCCAACGATGAACAGTCAACCGCGCTGCTCAAGGCCGTGCTGTGCCGTCTGCATCAATTGTTCCCTATGGTGGACGCGGGGAACTATGACGCGGCGCGCGTCTGTAAGCTGTACGGCTCATGGGCGCGCAAAGGCCCGCACACGGATGAGCGGCCTTGGCGACGTTCCGGCATCGTTGAAATGCCCGCCGAAATGCCCGCCGAACTTACCCCTGTGCCATCTGCGTTACTGAGCGCGTTGGCCGGTGAGTACGTTACGGCACTTACGGCACAAGAGCCGAAGGCCGGTTTTTCCATTTCAGACAGCGATGTGAAATTACAACGTCTCATCGGTTTTCTTGACCACTACTCGGTGGAAATTCGCAAAGCGCCGCGCAAGGTCAAGAGCGGTTACGCCGTTGGCATCGTTTGCCCGTGGGCCGATGAGCACAGCGACGAATCCAACCGCGATACGGAGGTTTCCTATATCCCCGGAATCGGCAACGGTTTCAAATGCCTTCACGCCCATTGCGCTGAGCGACACTGGAAAGAGTTTCGGGCTGAGTTAGAAAAAAGGAATCCCGCGCTGCCCGCGTACTTCAGCAAACCCAAACTCCCGAAGCTAGTTCACAGCGAGATTGCCCGTGGGTTCTTGGGAGAAAACGAAGACTTTGTTTGCGTTTATGACCAAGGCGCAGAGACGGCGGCCTGGGTGGGAACGCGGTGGGCCATCGGTGACGCTAAAGATTATCTCTTGCGCCGCGCGCTGCGCGATTACCTCAACAAACTCTACCCGCTCTACCCCGAGCCGGAAAAACCCAAGAGCGACCCACGGCGCACGTTGCTGCAATCGCCGTTTCTAAATTACGTGCTCGCTGAAGTGAAGCCTTTGCTCTCGAAGAAAAGCATTCAAGAGTTTGATTCAGACTCATGGCTATTGGGCGTCCCAGATGGCAACGTGGTGGAACTGAGCACGGGGAGAATCAGGCCGATGCGGCGCGAGGATTGTATGACGGTGCGTATCACTGTGACGCCGGATGCAACCCAAGACACCCCGCGCTGGAATCGGTTTCTGCAAGAAATCACTTGCGGCAATGCGCCGCTCGCAAAATACCTCGTTCAACTATGCGGGCTTTGCTTGTCCGGCCATCCTGAGCAGATTCTGGCCGTGGCCTGGGGCAAGGGCAGAAACGGCAAAGGCGTTCTGTGGCGGCTGATAGCCAAGCTCTTGGGGCCATTGGCCGTCACACTGCGACCGGCTGAGATTCAGTACTCGCCACACAACGGCGATGCTTCCAAGCGCACCTTCGCTAAGTTGTTCGGCAGACGATTAGCCGTCATCAATGAGGCACCGGGGAAGCGTTGGAATTACGAAATGCTGAAAATGCTTTCCGGTGGTGACGCCCTCTCAGGTGCCCGAATGCGCCAAGACGATAAAGAGCAGACCCCGACGTACAAGACCATTCTGCTAACTAACGAGCCGCTTCAGGTGCCCGCCGATGCCGCGTGGAAAGGCCGTCTGCACTTGATTCCGTTCCTCGGGGACTTCAGCGGTGCTAAGGGTGACCGTTTCATCGAAGACAAACTGTGGGCGGAACGCGCGGGGATTCTAGCCAATTTGATTCAGGGATGCGTGGAAGCGAAGCGCGGCCTAGAGAAGCCGCCGATTGTCACCAAGGCAACGGATGACCTCATGGCAGAAATGGACCTAGGCGCGCAGTTTCTAGATGACTGCGGGGAATCGGTGTCCGGTGCCTTGACCCCGCAGACTGAGGTAGACCAAGCGATTCGGAAATGGCTGCCCGGCATGATGGTATCCGCCGATGATTGGCGAGTCGACAGCGTCAAGAAAGACCTTAAGGGCCGCTTCGGCTATGCCCGGCACAAGGTAGCGGGCCAGAAAAACGCCGTTTGGTGCTTTGACGGGCTGAAACTGCGGGAAAGCGCGAAAGTCTGACACCGCGCTAACCGTCTGAATCTAAAAGTAGTTAATCGTAAAAAGTGTCAAGGTGTCAGAAGGTGTCAGGCTTTTACTATATGAAAGCTCACTCTCTTACTTACTTACTTATTTAGGAGACTAGGCGACTAGATGTAAAACTCTGACACCCCTGACACCCTGACACCGAACAGAGGAAACGATGACATTTTGGCAGTGGTTGAAAGCGCAGAAGCGGCGCACCGACCCGGTTGGTGACCTGAGCCGGGAAGCAATAGCCGATGAAGCGCATAAGGGCAACACACGGAGTTGGTGGGAGCGGCATTTAGCGCAACACAACGCATGTGATGGTGCGGTGGATGCGCTCGATACGGCGTGGGAAGAGTTTTCGGGGGCGAAATGATGCGCAAAACGAAGGGCTATAGCAATGACCGGCCTAAGTCTTGCCTAAAGTCTTGCCCAAAGGGAGAATCTATGGAGGCAACAATCTACGCATTGGTTGACCCGAACACTCATCAAGTACGGTATGTGGGCCGCACCAATCAAACAGCTCAACGGCGATACCAGCTCCACATGAATGCGGCTCGTCGGGGCGTCTGGAATACAGCACAGGCCGCCGAAACAAAATGGATGAAGCGTTTCGAGCGGTCCCAACTGCTGTGCGACGTACCGCGCGACAGTAGAACATATAAGTCTTTAACCAATCCCGCATAGCGTCAAGGCGATGCGCAAGCGCTGACCGCTGACCGCTGACCGCTGACCGCTGACCGCTGACAGAACTGTACGTACAATCGCATACGTACTGCTGCTGCCCGGCATTGGGGAAGGGTGACATTGTTTCTAGCCCTCAAGGGTAGGGGGATATCCGGTCTCGGTTCCAAGCTGTTCGCTTTTTGTACGCCCGTCGCCGGGTTTTTACACGTGCAAGCAGTGGGAACGTAATAGTGAGAAATCCTATAGACATGATAGACATTAACTCTAGGTCGGTTCGAGAGTCATTTCGGCCGTATTTAGGCCACATTTAAGGGGGTTTCAAATGGGTATCCGCAAGGCGAAAGACGCACTTAAGAAAGCTCAGAACGAGTCATCGGGCGATAGAAGGCTGATAAGCAAGGGAGCTGTGCGGAAGAAACCGGCCGCATCGGGCTTCACGCCTTCGTTCCCAGGCCAGCACCGGGGCTACTAAGTGGGCGTCGTTCCCTAACAGGCTGCGTTGGCTATGAGTCCCATTATGTCGAATCGTAATCGGCGAAGAAACATCGCCTCTGCCTTTCGCGGTTCCTTTATCATTTTGCGCTGAATCGGCGAGAGGGCGTTGTAGAGATTTTCTTCATCTTGCTTCGTCAGCTTCGTCGCCACATTGTGGGCGAACTTGTTCCGCAAGTCATTCAAGGCGACAAACCCTCCGACATCAGCGGCGCTAACCTTCCCCAAGGCAACACCAAATTTTACTTTCGTGTGGAACGGGAGCCGTGCGCCGTCAAAAGCTTTCCTGTCCACGATGACGGCTTCGATTTGCTTAATCAGAGCGGCTTCAACATACAGATGCCCGCGCAGAAGAAGGGCCAGCGGGTCGTCCGCATTCAGATGGGCCATCAGTGTGGGAAAATCAAAGAGGCCCTTAACCGCCTTTTTTAACTGCTTTTTTACCGGCATAGTGACCCCGATTCTACTCCGTAGTTGCGGCTGGCGGATTTTGTGCTACCAACCCGACAGTGACACCTAGCGCGCCGATAACAGGCTGACCCGCTCATGGACGGCCTGTAAATCCTCAGTCACAAGGTTGGCGTACCGCCGTGTCATCTCCAGGCTGGAATGCCCCAAGACCTTCTGCAAATGAAAGACGGACCCGCCGCGGCGTAGATAGTTCACCGCGAACGTATGGCGGAATGCGTGAATGGTTCTGGCCGGGGCCACGATGCCTAGCCGCTTACAAAGCCGCTTCACTCCGCGCAGTTCGTTGCGCCGTCCCATGTGCTGCCCTTGCAGCGTCGGAAAAACAAGGTCCCACTTGTTGAGAGACTTCCATCTCCAGAGATGACGCCTCAGCTCGAAAGAGAATGGAACGAGCCGGTCCTTCGCGCCCTTGCCGTGCAACTTCAAAAGTAGGTTGTCAAAGTCCACGTCAGCCCATCGCAGCGCCAGTGCTTCACCGCTACGGCATCCCGTGTCAGCGAGCAAGAGCGCAAGAACGTGAAGGCGAGTTGGACAAAATCCCTTCGGCTTCCACTTAACTATTTTCTGAATGTCAGCGTTTGAGAACGTGGGCAAAATCCGCTGTTCTTCCTTCAGCCTGGGCACTTTCAAATGCGCACACGCCGAACAGCATTTTGTACTCTTGCCGCTGGCCCAATGCAGGTAAGAGTTAATGGCGCGAATGTGGCAGTTGCACGATGATGCGGTTAGACCCTTCGCACGCATCCGCATTACGAAGTCTTTCAGCGCGGCTTCGTCGGGTGATGGACTCAGAAGCCAACGAAGACTTTGCTTGTACCACTCGCACGTGGCGGGCGATACGTTGGCGAGATATTTCTTCTCTTGAATGAATTGCTCGAAACGCGGTTCCATCGGTCCTCCAAGACATGGGGTCAATTGACCCGAAGTGAATTGAAGGAAACTCAGGTAAACCGCTGAGCTGTTTAGAATTGGTCGGGGCGCGCGGATTTGAACCGCGGACCCCCTGCGCCCAAGGCAGGTGCGCTACCAGGCTGCGCTACGCCCCGACATAACTAGCAGAATTGATTCTAAAGCACTTTCCAACTTTACGACCACTCCGATTCATGATTTCCGGCCTCGACCGTGCCAAAACCGTGCCAGATCCACTCACTGCACCGTGACCGTGCCAATTGATTCACCACTCGCCGGCTGCATTTCGCTCGCCCGGCGGTTGAGCTTCTCCAGAGCTTCGCGCTTCATCTGCAATTTCATCTGCGAGTACTTTTTGAAGACTTGCGCGTCTCCCTGGCGAAGCATTTGAGTCACCCATTCATCAGCCACGCCTCCAGCACTCAGCCGCGTAGCATAAGTGGAACGAAGGTCGTAGATTCGGAAGTAGGGAACCTTGGCGCGCCGAAGTGTCTTGTGCCAAACCGTCTTGAAGGTGGTTTGGTGTCCGCTCCGATTCAGATCGCTCGGAAACAAGAACGGACTATCCCCCGCGATGGCCATCTGGCGACGAAAAGCTTCGATGGCCAGCGCAGTAAGAGGGACTTCGGCGGTGCCGTTTGGAGTCTTCGAGTCAGGGATCCAGATCACCGCATTCCGAAGGTCCACTTGATCCTTCTTCATCGGAGTCAGTTCCTTGTAGACTCGCAATCCAGTCTCCGTAATGATCTGCACGGCGTTTTTCATGTACTCGGGTCCGTGAAATTCGATCCGCTGCTGCTCCGACCAGGTAACGTAATGCGGCCGGAACAGTCCTTTCACAGCGACCGGGAACTCCACCCCCGAACAGGGGTTGGCCGCAAGCAACTTCTTGCGGACCGCAACATTCAACATGCGACGGAGCACCCGAAATTCCTGATGCACCGTGGTTGACTTGAGTAATCCCTTCTCCCGGAAACCACGAGCCACCTTAACCCGAACTCGCTGCCGAAGACGATGGCGCAAATAGTCTTCGATCGCGTCGGCTGTGACATCCACCAGTTTTCTGCCCGGGAACGCAGCTTTCAGATGGGTTGCACACCGCATGTTGGCTTCGTGGGTTTTATTGGCTCGTAAGGGTGGTCTCGAATAGTTCTCGAGAAAAGAATCCACCCACTCTCCGAAATCTAGTGCCTCTCCTTTGCGAACTACTTCCAACAGGTTGCCGTCCCTGGCTAGCAGCCGTTCTCGAAGTTTTCTGTTGGCTTCCTGCCAGTCCTCGGTATGGGTGGACTCTCTACAGCGCTTCCCGTTGCGATCTCTGTATCGAATCCACAAAATCCGGCCATCCTTGCGTGGGTAGACAACCCCATCGTGTTTCTGTGGTTTACGCATTCACCATCTCCTGTCTGAATGAAGCGCGGAATGACTCGAGATCCGATTTGAGAAACCGGATGTTGCGACCCATTACGCGGAGATGGGGAATCTGCTTTCGTTCAACCCAAAGATACACAGTCTGCGGGCTCACTCCAAGGAATTTAGCCGCCTCCTTCACTCTCATCGGAGGTTCGAGTGCGCGGGCCGAGTGATCGATAGGTTTCGCGTCATCGTATGGGGGCTCTTGACTCGAGGTGATCGGCAGAGTCCCCGAGGTGCGCATTGGAATCACGACTTGCGATGGCTTCCCTTGGGCTGACAAAGGCTGCCTCCGGAATTGCACCAATTAAGGCCTTTTACCTCGGTCCCGAAATTCAGTCAAAGGAGGGCGCGGAGCCAAAGGGCGCAGTAATGGCGTGATCTCCCAGGTTTGTGCACTTGCCTGGCCTCCACGAGTGAACGAACGGCTTTGGGCTGTCTGCGACCGGCGTAGAAGGCGGTCTGGAGGAACACAAGGGGGCGGGATCAAGAGTTCTTCAATAAGAAATTGTTGGGTTTCTGAGTATTTGATATGTGGCTGCTGACCGTAATGCTCGACCAGTCAGACCAGAACGCCCTTTTCAAGATGACGGAATTTGCACGAGATGGGTGCTCCGCCGAAACTCTGCTGCTTCTCGGAGACGCAAGCGGAACAAAATCATGTCGCGTATTCAGCCCAAAAAGCAGCCCGACCAAGGGGATCGTCGATTTCGGTCCGAGGACTCTGGCTAAGTGATATATACATCACATAATGCTTGAAAATGTATTAAAAGTGATGTATAGCTCATATTATGCAGACGCTGGCAGAACTCGGCGAAGCGGTCTCAGGCAGACGAAAGGCTCTTGGCCTGAACCAGAGCGAGGTCGCCCTACGCTCCGGAATCACCAGGGAATCCCTTTTGCGTTTTGAACGAGGACAGGTATCGGAGTTCGGTTCCCGCAAACTTCTGGCGGTACTCGCCGTACTCGGCCTTGAAATGAGTTTCACCGAGGTTGGAGCCTCAGGCACCCTCGATGAACTGCGGCGCGAACGGGGTGGTGCTTGAAACTGAATGTCCATGTCCTCGGTCGCCACGTTGGCATTCTTGAACAAGTCGGCGACTTCAAGAGCGTGATGGCCTACGTTCCAGACGTGGCGCCCGAGAACCTCGTCTCATTGACGATGCCCGTCCGCACCGAATCGTACCCATGGGACGACCAACTTCACCCCATCTTCCAGATGAACCTTCCGGAGGGCTACCTCCTGCAGGTCTTGCAGGAGGAATTCGGACCCCATATCGGTGCGAGCCCGGTTGCGCTCCTCTCCGTTATCGGTCGAAACATGGTGGGAAGACTACAAGTCGCTCCACCCGGGGCGGCACTCGATGAGCAAGCAAAACCGATCGAAGTTGCTGACTTGCTGAAGGGAGACAACTCGGAGGAGGCATTTTCGCAACTGGTTCGAGAACATGCGAAGAGTGGCGTTTCCGGCGTCCTGCCGAAGTTTCTGGACACCGCACAAAAGAAGACGAGCGGCCTGGGACCGCACAAGAAGGCTTCATTGCTGGTCCACGACCACATCATCAAAGGATCATCCAGCAAGCTTCCGTTCGCGACTGCCAACGAACACTTGTGCATGCAGGTGGCAGCGAGGGTTGTCGAAAGCGCGAAAACCCAACTCTCCGAGGACGGCAATGTCCTGGTGGTGCGCCGGTTCGACGTCGATGAGAACGGGAAGCCATTCCGCGCATTGGAAGATTTTTGTGCCCTGCTCGGACTTCGGCCTTCAGCGAAGTACGAAACCACATGGGAGCGAATCGCGAAGGCGGTTCGGACCTATGTGCCGGGCGGAGATCAGCGCGAAACCTTCCAGAAGCTGACCACACTTCTGCTGTTGACATACGCTCTCCGGAACGCGGACTGCCATTCGAAGAATCTGGCATTGCTATATACGTCACGGACGGATGCGCACCTCGCACCCGCGTACGACTTCTTCACGACTTCCGTCTACGAGGGTTACCAGAACAACCCTCCGGGAATCAGCTTCATGGGGAGGAAGACGTGGTTGCCCGGAAAGACTCTGGGCACCTTTATTGCTTCCACCTTTGGCATTTCTCAACGCGAGCAGAAGCAAATCCTGGAGCGCATCAGTGATGCGGTAGCAGATACCGCTCCTGCCGTTCGTCAATTGATGCAGGGACTGGCAGGTTTCAAGGACACTGGAAAGCGGATGCTGGCCGCCTGGAGTGAGGGAGTGAGTGTTCTGCGCGATTCCCGGATGTACGGCCTCAGCCCGTGGAAGTCGTCCGCAGCTTTCGAGGGAATCTCTGACCCCCCGAAACTCAAGAACCCGCGAACTGTCATCGGCCGTTCGGAGCTTTTGTCTCATCGCACCAAATCCAAATCCAAGTGACCTGGGTAGCGGCTAGAATGCGCAGTCGCCGTCGTTGTCATCGCCGTCGTTGTAGTTGTTATCGCAATCGTTGTTATCGCTGCCCTTTTTGTTCTTGCCGTTCTTGTTCTCACTGTTCTTGATGAAACACCTTGCGGAAGATCCGGTTCCGAATCGCTTCCCTTCGTTTGCACCGAACAAAGGAAGGTACGCTCGCGACGCTTTGCTATGATTCTTGGTCGAGATTGTTATCAGAAAGCAGATTCAGAACGGGCGGCGCGACACTCATGGATGTGCGTGTAACCAACGTTGCCGAATTCATCGAGGAACTTACCACGCTGCGACTACGCGAAGGAAGCATGCGTTTCTTTCGGGGGCATGCCGACTTTAGGAAATATAAGATCCGCCCCACCGTCTATCGCCATCGGAGATTCATTGCAAATGAAAGCAATCTCATAAATGAGGCGGTGATCCGTTGTCCCGCAGATTTTCCCGACTCCTGCACCTTTTTCGAAAAACTAGTGAGATTGCAACACTATGGCCTCCCGACCCGACTCTTGGACGTGACCTCGAACGCGCTTGCAGCCCTGTACTTTGCCTGTCGAGAGAAGGAACGAACGACTGGTGAGGTGCTGGTTTTTGACATCCCCCAAGAAGACATTAAGTACTACAACAGCGATACCGTTGCGGTCATAGCCAACCTGGCTCGGAGGCCCTATTCGTTTGACCTCGACCGCCTGCCCCCGAGCCAAAAGCACTTCAACGAAGATCCTGAGATGGGCAGGTTCCTGTTTGACATTCAGGAGGACAAACCCGCATTCCGTCCAATCATCCGGAAGGACGACTTGCGACGAGTAGTTTGTGCGAGGGCCAAACTAGATAACGCACGAATTGCTCGTCAGGATGGAGCATTCTTGCTGTTTGGGATTCGCGACAGAAAAAGTAAGAGCGCCACGGTTCCGTCGGACTGGATTGTGTGTGGAAATGACTCGAAAAGAATCATCTTTTCGAACAAACACCGCATCAAGCAAGAACTCGCGCAATTTGGCATTTCCGAACAGACGTTATTTCCTGAGCTTGACTACCAGACGAAGTCGATTGTGCAGAGATTCAAGGGAAAATATCGTCGCAGGTCGGATCATCGCAAGTAGATTTAGCTGATCTTTAAGCATTATCCCGTCGGCGATGCCTTCTTGTCTGGCGGCTTTGCAGTCGGCGCGGAACGTTCTTCCTTCGACAACCCCAGCGCATCCTTGATCGTTTCCCACAGGCTCTTGGACGGCGAGGTCCCGTCGCCCGCGACCTTACTTTCAGTGATATCGAATAAGGTTTGAATGTCGTTGCCAGGAGCATCGGGACCCTGTGAAAACTCGTCAACGATAGAGGCGAATTCCCACGACCCGAGGCTACGATAGCTTTCAAATTGCGCCTCATTGAAAAACTGGTTGATCGTGGACTCATGGGGAAAGTCTGAATGCGTTTTGGCGTATGCTCTTATACCTTGCGGTTCACTCCCGTTGAGACAGGGCTTGATATAAAGTATCTTGCCGTTGTGGATACCCTGTTGCTCGCTGCTGCATGCAGATTCAGGGTTGCTATCGACACAGTCGTAATAAATATCCCCAAGGGCATAGTAAACATTCGATCCATCGATACCGCGTTTCATAGGCAAGCCGTTGGGATATTTCGGAAAGCGGATCGGAACGCCGAAGTCGATTTCGATCTTGCGAAGCGCGTTACCGAGATCTTCGAACTCAAAGTCGCCATCGGCATCGGAATCGACCAGTACAATGTACCGACAGCGCCGCATGACCATCTCATAGAGACCGAGGTTTTCGAAGTGACCGCCATCGGTTAACTCGATCCATTTGTATTTATCGTCGGTTCTGCCCAACGCCTCATTAATCAGGGTGCGCAAGGGACTGAAAAATCCTCCTACTGGACCATTGGAGCGCAGGTAACCGGTCATCCAACCCTCTTTTCGTAACAAGCATTCCAATTCCGTTGCCGAAGGCAGATCGGCAGAGGCGAGGTTCGCAGTATTCAATCGCTTGGACTTGAGCACTGGCCATGCCGGATTTGGAAGCCACCAGCCCAGTCTTGCGTTAAAGAAAGTCATCAGAAGTGTTACCAAAGGGGACGAGTTGTAGCCCATGTTGGGATTGAAGGCTGCCCCACTAATCGACATAGCGGTGCCGAGGGTAACCCCCTTGCTGCCGCCATAAAAAGAAGTAGGCAAATATCCCAGCCGCCAACACCCCACGCTGATCGGGCTAAACGTAAATGATTCACCCTTTCGTTGCTGCCATGCCAGGTTAGTGGTTGCGACGAGATTCAACGTTGTATTGATGATATGCAGCGGTGCATCGTGGCGAACCAGATTGGCTTCATACGGGTTGTCATGCGGATCGAAATTTGTGAAATTGTCGGGATGCCGGGCGAAGTTCGAGGCGCCAAGGTACGCGCGTGTCAACCGCATGCGGTACATCCCATGCAGTGAGAACGTATTGACATTGACGAATCCGTTCGCCAACACGGCTATCACAATTGCGATTAGAGCGATGTAGAGCGTCGCAACGAACTCGTTCCAAGGTGGAACGTCGGCAACTCTAGATCCGTTGGCGGTAGTGGAACCAACCGCAGTGCCACCCGCCGCGGCGGAACCGCGTGAAATTGCGACTCCGCTAGCGATTGGAGTCGCGGCTTCGTTGGTGTCGCCGCTGGCGGCCGCATCGCCCTTCCTAACGGCGGCGTCACTCACCTTCCTGGCAGCTTCGACGCTGTCCAAATGCGCGCCAGACGTAGCCGGAGAGACGCCTGTTTCACTGGTGGAAGAACTTTTCCCCGCACTGGACAATGATCCAGCGGAGGAACTGGAGACCGACGCTCTGCAGGACGACATTAGCGCCGACGATCTCGCCAATATGGGCAAGAACGGTAAAGGCAAGAAGAAGAACGGCATCACTAAAAGCATCACTAAGGTTATGGATGGGGTTGGAACGGCCCTTAGCGTCAACCCCCGTCTCGATGCCGCAAACCGTCGCGGGCAGGCGGCGCGCCTGCGTGAAGAACTGGCTCAACTCGAGAGTCTAGACCAATCCTCCGCTAATGTCCCCCCGCCCGCACCTTAAATCCTTCCCCTAGGACGACCGTACGCGAGTGACGGCTCAAAGTCTGGCGCACTGGCACAAATGCCCAACGGAGCGTTCGATGATCCAATTCCACTTGGCCGCATAGTTGCCAAATCGGACATGATTCCCGAATGGCGATATCAGGCCAATGCACTCGTCGAGCAAGGGTTTTGAACCGACATTGGACATTAGTCCTGAAAAACGCGCTCGCAGTGACGGATCGACGGCATCCGAGGATGCCGACTTTCCAGGGCTTGTAGGTGGCTACAGAACGATTACGGCCGAAAACTTCAGTCCTTATCGGGCCGTAAGATTCGGGCTGCTCTTCGAACCGCGTCTTCACTCACCTTGCCAGTTTCTTCGCGCATCTTTCCGAGAGTAGCATCCGAACGGAACTGTGGAATCGGCCTGCTCAAGTTCCGATTCAACGTGTCGCTTCGTTTCTGTTGAATCTCACCCGCCTTTGGCGGAGTCTTGTCGCGGTGGCGCTGATCTAGTCCTGGCTCTTTCATTTGATTTCCTCCTGTTGCTTCTCGCTAGACAATAATCGGGTGCGATCAGCGGGCAGGATCTTTCGCTTCCGCCAGCCAACTTTAGAGCGCGCCGCGATGTTCACTGCATTCAGGGTGCATACAATTTGCGAACTATGTAATGTCGTTAGACCGCCCGCCAGTGATCAGGCTTTTTCTTGTCGTTCAGGTGCCGCACACGAGCAACATGAGGAGAGTGGCCATTTTCTTTCGCCCAATCGATCGCAGCTTTCTGAGTACCAAAAGTGCCAAGCACGTCGTCGCCTTGGGTCTCGACCACATAATCATCGATGCGCGATCCTTCAGGGCGACCCTTAGGCCGGGCCTCAACGTAGACGATTGCCATAATCTCATCTCCTTATTGTTTTGAAACGGTTAGTTTTCGTGCCTATTGTGCGATGCGGGAAGGCTAGGCCCTCATTGCTTAACGGGAACGTGTGAAAGTGGCTGACTATATTCCATCTTCTTCTCCTCAATTGCGATATAGCCCTGGAATTGCTAATCTCCAATTACAGGCATCTATGATTGCATAAATGGCGTGCGATTGCAATCTCGCAATTAAGGAGAATCCGAGAATGTCAGAGAATTTCGACGTAGGTGCGTTCCATGCGGCCCTAGACAGCCAGCGCTTGGCAATGGGATTGAACTGGAAGGACGTTGCCGCCGAAGCTGGCGTCAGCGCGTCGACTCTAACGCGAATGGCACAGGGTAAACGCCCGGACGTGGACGGACTGGCCGCACTCCTACGCTGGTCGGGTCTTCAGGCTGAAATGTTCATTCGAGACACTGGGACGGAAAAGAAAAAGACAGCGGAGCCGCTGGCGCAGATCACCGCCGTTCTCCGCGCGGACAAGAATCTCAGTAGGGACAGCGCCGAAGCCATCGAGCAGATTCTAAAGGCGGCATACAAGCGCTTCCGGGTGAAAGAGCCATGAGCCTGAGACGAGGTTTCAAGACGCAAGCAAACCAGATTTCCCTTCGCCTTCGGAAGGGCCAGGGCAGAAGCCCCGAAGCTCCGATCGATCTGGGGATTATTGCTGAGCGGTTGGGCATCGAGATCGTGCCCCTCAGCATGCTAAAGGGGGACTGTCAAACGGCTGTGAGGCGGCTGTCGATCACCGACAACGGGTCATTCTCAGCTGCGACGCTGCCCATAGATTCCGGCCAGCATATTATCGTTCACAACGATAGCCACGATCCCCGCCGTCAGCGCGGAAACCTTGCCCATGAGTTGGCCCACCTTTTGCTCGGTCACCCTTTTACCTACCCCATCGATCCATCGGGATGCAGGAATCTGGACCGCGACATTGAGGACGAAGCGAGCTGGCTCGGTCCCACAATTCTTGTTTCCAACGAAGCGGCCCTCCACATCGTGCGACAAGGGTTCGATGAGGATACAGCCTGCGAAATGTATGGCGTGAGCCTGCCGCTACTCCGAATGCGAATCAATGGGAGCGGCGCTCGAATTCGACACCGCCGATCCTACTACTAAGTCATCGTGGATTCGATCATCGAGGAGCCACTTCTCCAAACTCGGCCTTGATAAACGCGCACGCATCCAGCCTTTTGTCTCCAGCCTAGCCGACTTGTCGGTACTAACCGCGCGGCTGGAGCACCAAATCGGCCGCTTCCTCAGCCTCTTTGAGGAGCGTCTTGCGCGACGTGCCTATCAGCGCACGCATGGTCAGGCCACGAGCAAAATCCGTGACTTGGGTTGCGCGCGCGGCCACGGGAAAGTCAGAAGGGATTTCTCCGGCGCTGATCCCGTCCCGGAAACGACGCTCCACCAGCGCCGCGCCGCCCGCGACCGCGCTCTGCAAGAACCGCTGAACCTCAGCGTCGTTCACAAGCGGCGCGACGCACACCATAAGGCAGCCCCGCGCGGACCCTTTCTCGGTCGCACTTTCGACGGCGAACTTCAGAAAGCCCGCAATCGAGTCGCGAAGACTCTGTGGCGAGAGGAGCGCCTTCGCGGCTGATGCGCCCTTCCGTTCTGCGTACGCCCTAAGGACGCGCAAGAATATCGCCCGCTTGTCCCCAAAAACGGCATACAGACTCGGCCGTCCCACACCCATCCCTTCGACGAGATCGTCAATCGTCACTCCGTCGTAGCCTTTCGACCAGAACACCTGAGTCGCCTTTTCCAGCGCCCCCGTCTCGTCGAAGCTGCGCGGTCGACCTCGCGCCCTGGTGGTATTTTGAATCATTTGGTTCATAACTCATTGACAATGGTCATTCTACAAATATATAACTGAACAGTTCGAAATTAGCAAGGCCATCACCTCGCGGGGCCTTACGACTCGACATTAAGTTTCACCACGGAGAAGCCCATGGAAAATATGAACGAAAGTATATTAATCACCGGAGCAAATATTGGGCTTGGGAAAGAGACTGCCCGACAGCTGGCAATGAAAAAAGAAACGAAAAAGATAGTTCTTTTTTGCAGAAATCGAGGGAGGGCAGAGGCAGCCAAAAAAGACCTTGAGGAGAAAACGGGGAGAAAGATTTTTGAAATTATTATTGGGGATGTTACGGATGCAAATTCTGTGAGAAAAGCAGTAGAAGAAATAAAGGAACCTATTGATGCAATAGTTTTAAATGCAGGTGGAGTAGTTGGGAAAACGGCTGCGAAACTTACGCCTTCCGGTATGAATGAATTAGCTGCCACGAATATTTTGGGAAATGTAATTTTAGTGGATGAATTGATTAAACGCGACAAGATAAGGAAAGCAGTTCTATCAATCAGTGCTGAGGCTGTACCGGGAGTAAAGATGCTCGGAGTAAAACCAGTTTCAATGAGGACTTCCTCTGTGGGTGAATTTGTCGCTGTCCTTGATGGATCATATTTTGGTAAGAAGTTCGATGCGTTACAAGCATACGCCTATGTCAAATATGCAGAAACCATGTGGACGTTATCCATGGCAAGAAAATATCCTAAGCTCAAATTTATTGTTGCGAGTCCAGGGAATACAACGGGAACTCAGGCGCCAAATGCTCTTCCCCTGCCAATGCGGATTATGTTGAAGTATGTGATGATGCCTATTGTATTCCCATTAATGGGCGGAATGGTGCATAAGCTGGAAGTAGGTGCAAAACGCTTTGTAGATGCCATTTCGGATGCGCAGTATAAAAGCGGCGTTTTTTATGCCAGTAAAGAGGGTAAGTTATCTGGTGACATGGTAGATCAGAGCACGTTTTTTACTTCTTTGAAAAATACGTCATTTCAAGATAACGCCAACGAGGCAATTCACCATTTCATAAATTAGGCCTGACGGCTGAATCTGCTGTGATCATTCTCATTGGCCACCAAGCATCAGCGTTCGGAACCGACAGTCTCGGGCCGGTTCTTCGCCTCGCCGCCCAAGAAGTTCACCGGCCCAATCTAGGCGATGCGCCACCCACATTTTCACGATCGCGCCACCCAGGAAGCCGCGTGGCAGGCCGTCGTAGAGGTCTCTGGCGTCGACTTGTCTAACCCAGCCTTTTCGAGCGCGGTCACCAGAATCAGTAGGCAATTGCAGAGCTAGGTGGTCTTCCACAGGGGTCTTACGGTATTGTGAAATAAATAGTTCAAAAATGTCTTGACCACGAGCTGTTGCGTCTATTATCGTACCAAACAGTTCCAAAAGCAGCAAAGCAACCCCAGCCTCGTGAGGAGAATAGACATGGAACGGTACCAAGGTAAGAAAGTGGTGATTATCGGCGGCACGAGCGGCATGGGGCTCGCGACGGCGAAGATGCTCCTCGATGGGGGCGCGCGTGTTCTGGTGACGGGTCTCTCGAAGGCCGGCCTGGATTCGGCCCAGAAAGAGCTAGGGAAGGGCGCCCTGGTGGTTTCCAGCGACGCGCGGTCATTGACTGACATCGACGCCCTTGCCTCTCGGGCGAAGGCTGAGTTCGACACCATTGACCTGCTTTTTGTCAACGCCGGGTTCAGCATTCCGACGCCTCTCGGGAGTGTGACCGAGGCCATCTACGACGAGATGTTCAACCTGAACGCCAAGGGACCATTTTTCGCGGTACAAAAGCTCGCGCCGCTAATAAACCGGGGAGGCGCTGTCGTCCTCACGACCTCCGTCGCCAATGTCAAGGGACTGGCAGGCCAAGCCACATACGGAGCCGCCAAGGCCGCGCTGCGATCATTGGCTCGGACGCTCGCCGCCGAGTTGCTTCCTCGCGAAATTCGCGTCAACGCGGTGACGCCCGGTCCCATCGACACGCCGATCCTCGGCAAAGTTTTTCCCGATAAAGACGCGGTCGCTCAGATTAGAGAGAAGATGAGCGGCATGGTTCCCATGAAGCGTTTCGGGACGTCGGAGGAAATCGCGAAGGCGGCCCTCTTCCTCGCGTTCGATGCGACCTTCACGACCGGCGCCGAACTTCCGGTGGATGGCGGTTGGTCGCAACTCTGATGTCTTTATTGAAAAACAAGATCGCTGTCGTCACGGGCGGAAGCAGCGGCATCGGGCTCGCAACCGCAAAGAGATTCGTTGAAGAGGGTGCCTATGTGTTCATCGTCAGTCGCCGTCAGGCCGAGATCGACAAGGCCGTCGCGGACATCGGCAAGAACGTCACCGGCGTAAAGGCCGACATCTCTAAGCTCGATGACCTCGACCGTTTATACGAGATCGTTGCGAAGAAGGGCAAGATCGATGTGATTTTTGCGAACGCAGCCTTCGTCGAGAAACGGCTGACCACCACGGTGACGCCCGAGCATTTCGACGAGACCTTCAACACCAACGCACGCGGCACCTACTTCACCGTTCAAAAGGCGCTGCCTTACTTGAACGATGGTGCTTCCATCATCCTCGTGGCGTCCGCCGGGAAAAACAAAGGCCTTCCGGGTCGCAGCACCTACAGCGCCACCAAGGCAGCGCTCCGGTCATTTGCCCGGACGTGGACCAGCGAACTCAAGGAACAGAAGATCAGGACCAACGTGTTGAGCCCTGGCGCGGTCAACACGCCGATGTTCGACGAACAGTTCCCGTCCAGGGAGGGCGCCGCCGAAGCCAGAAAGCAGATCACTGCAATGACGCCTCTGGCGCGTCTGGCGCGCCCTGAGGAGATCGCTTCGGCAGCTTTATTCCTCGCCTCGGACCAAAGCAGCTACATCGCCGGTGTCGACCTTCCCGTCGATGGCGGCCTGACGGCAGTTTAGAGCGAGAGAACCTGGGCCCAACCCACGGAGGAAACAATGAAAACGATGAAGCAGGTTGTGGTAGCGGTAAGTTTACTCGTCATCTCAGCGATGGCACCGGTAGTGGAAGCGCAGCAGGGCGTCAACAAGGCTGCTCCAGGAACATTGGTGGCTCCCGCCGAGGCACTAAATTCACTGCTGAATATAACTGAGAGCCAGATGACAAGTCTGGTGAAGGCATTCCCTGCCGACAAGTATGGATTTGCACCAAGCGCGGCGATTTTTGCACCTGGGCAACAAACTGAGTTCGCAGGCGTCCGCACTTTCGGGGCATTGGTCATTCACGTCGCGCAGGCGAATTATTTTTTGGGTTCGCGCCTGAGCGGACTAAAGCCCGATATTGATCCAACCACGCTTGCTAAGTTGTCGAGCAAAGATGAAATTGTTGCTGCACTTGAGGCCTCGTTTGCTTTCGATCACAAGGCGATTGGGACGCTCACGAACGCAACCGCCTTTGAAAGTGTGAGTGATCGAACTCCGGGGGGAGCTATCATCCCGTCTACGCGCTGCACACAGGCCGCATACATCGCGGTGCATGCTTTCGATGAGTACGGGCAGATGGTTGAGTATCTGCGCATGAACGGTATAACTCCTCCGTCCAGCGGTGCCCCTGCTCCTCCGAAGAAGTAGGTAAGCCTCGAAAGCACCATGGGAAGTGGAGTGCACCAACACAGTTCCCGTCCAGGGAGGGCGCCGCCGAAGCCAGAAAGCAGATCACTGCGATGACGCCTCTGGCGCGTCTGGCGCGCCCTGAGGAGATCGCTTCGGAAGCTTAATTCCTCGCCTCGGACCAAAGCAGCTACATCGCCGGTGTCGACCTTCCCGTCGATGGCGGCCTGACGGCAGTCTAGAGCGAGAGAACCTGGGCCCAAGCCACGGAGGACACAATGAAAGCGATGAAGCAGATTGTGGTAGCGGTAAGTTTGGTCGTCATCTCCGCTATGGCACCCGTAGTGGAAGCGCAGCAGGGCGTCGAGAAGGCTGCTCCAGGGACGTTGGTTGCTCCGGCTG
>JBAQJU010000311.1:0-13921 GCA_049300475.1 Terriglobales bacterium
GGATAGGACGAGGTGTCCGGTAAGTGCGGCCTTGATGGCGATCTCCGCGGTTTCAAAATCGCGAATTTCGCCGACCAGGATAATGTTGGGGTCCTGGCGCAGAAAGGCGCGCAGGGCCGCCGCAAAATTCAGCCCGATCTGCTCCTTCATCTGCACCTGGTTCACGCCTCCCAGTTGGAACTCAACCGGGTCTTCGGCGGTCATGATGTTGGTATCGGGCTGGTTCAGCCGCGAGATGGAAGAGTAGAGCGTGTTGGTCTTGCCCGATCCCGTCGGCCCCGTGACCAGCACCATGCCGTAGGGCTTCAGGATGGCCTTCTCGAATTTGACCAGCGACTCCTGCTCGAAACCGAGCTTGGTCATATCCAGACGCAGGTTTTCCTTGTCCAGCAGCCGGAGCACGATCTTCTCGCCCCAGAGCGTAGGCAGAGTGGAGACGCGGAAATCAAGCTGCTTTTTCTTGCCGCCGATCTGCATCTTCAGCATGATGCGGCCGTCTTGCGGCAGCCGCTTTTCGCTGATGTCCAGCTTCGCCATGATTTTCAAACGCGATGTAATCGCGTCCTTCAACTTCAGCGGCGGATTCATGATCAACTGCAGAACGCCGTCAATACGAAAACGCACGCGGAATTCTTTTTCATACGGCTCCATGTGAATGTCGCTGGCTCCGCGCTTTACAGCGTCGGTCAGCACCAGGTTCACGAGCTTGACGATCGGAGCTTCGTCGGCCGCTTTCTCCAGCTCCTTCAGTTCCAGTTCCTGCTCTTCGCTTTGGACTTCGACATCGGCGGCGTCGCCGAGATCGTTCATCGACTGCATCACCTGCTCAAGCTCTTCTTCTTTCGAAGTGCCGTAGGCCTTTTCAATGCCCTCAACGATCGAGCTTTCCGAAGCCACCACCGGTTCAATGTTGAACCCGGTCATGAACTTGATGTCGTCCATGGCGAAAACATTGGTGGGATCGACCATGGCGATGGTGAGCGATGCGCCCACGCGGCTGAGCGGCAAAATCTGATAGCGCTTGGCGGTTTCGAATGGAATCAGCTTGACAACCGCCGAATCGATTTCAAAGTAGGAAAGATTGATGGCGGGCACGCCGTACTGGCGCGAGAGAAAGTTGGTGACATCCTCGTCCGAAAGGAAGCCTAACTTCACCAGTGCCGAGGCAAGCCGGCAGTGTGTCTCCTTCTGCAGCTTGTTCGCCTGTTCTAACTGCTCGGGGGTGATGACCTTTTCTTTTACAAGCAGGTCCCCCAGCCGCTGAGACATATCTCTCCTGTTTCCCGCGAAGGCGGAGATGCGAAACCGCTGATTTCCGGGGGGATTCAGCGGGACTGTTTCGCACTGACACAAATTGTCAACCCAATGGGAATTCTGAAAAAGTAACTTAGGTACCTGTACTCGGCGGAGGAATGCTGAAGTGCGCTGACTGTACCGCTTTCCGAGCAGAAATCACAAGATTGCGCTGATACTGACTCGTTAGATCATGTTCTTCGGTGTAGAAATAACGTGATGGAGCACACTGCATCAAAAAACGCATCGGGCGAGAGTCTCGCTACTAAAGACGCTCCGACCTTGCAGGCCGACGAACACCTGCGCAGCTTCTTCCGAACGCTCTACCGGGCCTGGGGACACCAGCACTGGTGGCCGGGTGAATCCCGTTTCGAGGTCATCGTTGGGGCATATCTGACGCAAAACACATCCTGGACGAATGTCGAACGCGCACTCACCAGTCTGCGCCAAGCCGGGGTTCTCAGCATCCCCGGCATCCGGCGTACGCCATTGTCAAAGCTGGAGCAATTGATTCGCTCGGCGGGTTACTTCCGGCAAAAAGCGCAGCGCCTGAAAACATTTGTCAGGTTCCTCGACAATCGGTATGCCGGCTCGCTGTCCCGCATGTTTGTCGAACCCACCGACAAGCTTCGCGAAGAATTACTCGGGCTCAACGGCATCGGCCCGGAGACTGCCGATTCAATCTTGCTGTATGCGGGCAATCATCTGGTCTTTGTGGTCGACGCATATACCCGCCGCATTCTGGAACGCCACCAGCTCGTCGAGCCCGGCGCCGGCTATGAGGAAATTCAGAGGCTGTTCGAACAATCCCTCAAACCTTTGGCGGAAGAATTTCCCGGGCAGACGCACGATCCTCTTTCGCCGGCGGCCGTCGGCCCACGCGGTTCCTCGCATTCGCCCTCGCGAATGAGCACCGTCAAGCGCTCCGCAGCCGTACAGGTCTTCAATGAAATGCACGGGCTGATTGTGGGCGTCGGCAAGAACTACTGCAAAAAGTCACAACCTGAGTGTGAGCGCTGTCCTTTGCAAAAGTTTCTTCCCGGGGCACAGTAACGGAAGGATGACCCCCAGTCCAAGAACGCGACTTCTTATCTGGAGCCTGTCGGCTGTCTGTTTCGCTTCTGCGGCGCCGTCTTTACCCGAAAACCAGCCCGAACCCAAGCCCCAAACCAAGCATGAGACCCTGCGCGAAGCCGCCCAGCATTCCGGAATCCTCATCGGCACTGCCGTCCGTCCGGCGCAGCTTTCCGAGCCCGCCTACGCTGCAACGCTCGCCCGCGAGTTCAATATGCTGGAACCGGAAGATGCCTTGAAATGGGAGGTGTTGCGCCCCGATCTGCAATCTTTTGACTTCCATCAGGCCGATCAACTCGTCGACTTCGCCGTCCGCCACAACATGAAGGTCCGGGGCCACACGCTGGTATGGCACCGCCAGAACCCGGCTTGGTTGACGACCGGTCGTTACACTCCAGACCAACTATCTAAACTGCTCGAGGCGCACATCAAAACCGTCGTCGGGCGCTATCGAGGGAAGATTTTCGCCTGGGACGTCGCCAACGAAGCCTTCGACGAAGGCGCCCGTACCGGCCAGCTCCGCAGCACGATCTGGTACGACCAACCCGGCATCGGCTATGCTCAAAAAGGTCCGGCCTACCTCGCGCAGTGTTTTCGGTGGGCGCACGAAGCCGACTCTCAGGCTCTGCTCTTCTACAACGAAGCCGAAGCTGAGGAGATCAACCGAAAATCCGATGCTGTCTATGCGATGGTGCGCGACTTCAAGCGCCAGGGTGTTCCAATCGATGGCGTTGGCCTGCAGATGCACATCGCCCTTCACACGGGAGCCGCGCCTCCGGATATCGCTTCCATCTCCGCCAACATCGCCCGCTTCACCGCCCTCGGCCTTCAAGTTCATATCACCGAAATGGACATTTCTCTCCCGGTCGATGCCAACGGCAACGCCAGCGCCGAGGATCTTCAGCTACAAGCAAACGTCTATCGTCAGATCGCTCAAGCCTGTCTTGCTCACCCCGGCTGTACGGCCATCCAAACCTGGGGATTTACTGATAAGTATTCGTGGATCGGATCGCATTCAAGGAAAACACGAGGCGCGGCCCTCCCCTTCGATCGCAACTATCAACCGAAACCAGCTTACGAGGCACTCCGCGACGTGCTGGTAAATGGTCGTTAGCCGCCTCCGCCCGCTCTATAATGAGGGCCATCGGATCCCGGTCTCGTACCTCTCGGGGACCCATAGAGCTTGGCCACAACAGATCCAATTCGCGCGGAAACCAAAACCTCGGGCCGGAGGAAAGCCATCATCGCGCTCGCGATCGCCGCTTTCCTGCTGCTTGCGCTCCTGATCGCACAGGGCTCGTTTAATCTGAAGTTCATCAGTCCCGACAGCAACCAGCAACTTTTCTTTTTCGTCACCCTGACGGGCCTGATCTTCGCAGCCTTCGTCGCCCTTTCGTTTGTGCTGGGCCGTAATCTTCTAAAGCTTTATGCCGAACGCCGCCAGGGCATTGCCGGATCGAAGTTTCGTACCCGCCTGGTGGTCGTCAATCTGCTTCTTTCTTTCTTGCCCGTGATCGCCATGTTCTGGTTCTCCTACGGGCTGATGAACCGCTCCATTGATAAATGGTTCTCTCAGCCGGTCGAGGAGGTGCGGACCGACACCGCAGCGATGTCTGCATTGCTCTACGACTATGCGGGACAGAACGCCACGTCGGAGGCGCAATCCATCGCTGAGTCGGAGGAATTTCAGACGGCTTTCGCCAAAGGAAATTTTCCCGCCGTCAACGACGAACTGCGAGAACACATTCCAACCCTGCAGGGCGGATTTGTACTGGCTTTGACCGACGGCAACTCAGCCGCCTCGTTGAATACGCCTGCGACTTGGCCAGAAATGAAGGACCGATTCCCGATGGGGCAGGCACTGCGGGGGCAGCATCCTCACTTTCAATGGGGCCACACCGACTATATTGTCGGCGCTGCCCCGGCGGGCGATGGCGAGGTGGTTGTGGCCATGCCTCTTCCCCCCAAGTTTGCCGACACGGCCCGGCAGATTCAGGAGAGCCAGCAGCGCTATGTCGAGCTCGCGCGCCAGCGCAAGCTGGTTCGCCGTATCTACCTCGGATTCCTTCTCCTTCTCACTGTGCTGGTCCTTTTCGCCTCGACCTGGCTCGCCTTGTTCCTCTCCAAGCTGGTGAATCGGCCGGTCGCGGCTCTCGCCGCAGGTACCGAAGCAATTTCCAAAGGTCAGTTGGACTACCGCGTCGATATCCGTGCCACCGACGAACTGGCCGAACTGGTGCAATCGTTCAACAGCATGGCGGCGCAGCTCGAATCCAGCAGCCGCCAGATCGAAGCGTCAAGCCGCGAATTGGGCAACGCCAATGAAGCCCTGGAAGGCCGCCGCCGCTACATCGAAACCGTGCTCGAGACGATTCCCACTGGAGTCGTCTCCATCGATGGAGCCCGCCGAGTGACACTCGCGAATGCGGCTTTTTCCAGGATGTTCCACCCCGAACGTCCCGAGTTCGCCAGTCCCGCCACGCTCGCAAATCTTCCTTTGAGCGAGGTCCTGCCGGCTGACGTGTTGGACGACCTTGAGCCGCTTCTTCGCCGCGCCGATCGCATGGGCCTCACGGCGGCCAACATGGAAATCGCCTTGCCGCACGCCAAGCTCAACGTCGCCATAACGGTCGCCGCCCTCGAATATCCAGCCACGCGTCTGGGGTATGTTCTCGTATTCGAAGACTTGTCTGACTTGCTGCGCGCGCAAAAGCAGGCAGCCTGGCGTGAGGTGGCGCGGCGGGTGGCGCATGAGATCAAGAATCCTCTTACTCCAATCGCGCTTTCCGCGGAACGCATTCATCGCCATTTGACGCGCGGCACCACTCCTGATACGGCTTCGCTTGAAGTGATTCGCAGTTGCGCGGACACGATTAATAACGCCGTCCAAACCGTACGGAATCTGGTCGATGAATTCTCCGTGCTGGCGCGTTTCCCTGCCTCGCGGCCGCAGCCGGCGAGCCTGAATGATCTGGTCGAAAGCGCGCTCCTCCTGTTCAGTGGAAGGCTGGAAGGGATTCACGTGCGCACCGAACTCGCGCACGATCTGCCCGCCGTCATGGCCGACCCCGAAGCCATCAAGCGCGCTGTCGCCAATCTGGTCGATAATGCAGCCGAATCGATGCGGGATGCCAGGCTCAAGGAAATCACCATCTCGACCGCGCTCGTCGCCAGCCGGGATGCCGTCGAACTCGTCGTCTCTGACACCGGACATGGCGTTTCGCGCGACGTCAAAGAACGACTGTTCCTTCCCTATTTTTCGACCAAGCAACGCGGTACCGGGCTTGGCCTGGCCATTGTCAGCAGAATTGTGGAAGACCATAACGGTTCCATACGGGTGGAGGAAAACAAGCCGGTCGGTAGCCGTTTTGTGGTTGAGTTACCGGTAGCTGAAATAAGCTCTCAGCTTCAGGCTCTCAGCTCTCAGGGAAACCGGTGAGAACTTGGAGCTGGGAGCCTGGAGCTTAGAGTTAAGCAATGTCTCACATCCTCATTGTCGACGACGAATCCGCGATTCGTGAATCCCTCCAGGGCATTCTCGAGGATGAGGGCTATAAAACCAGTATCAGCCCGAGCGGAGAAGATTGTCTCGACCAACTTCGCAAATCCAGCTTCGACGTAATTCTGCTCGATGTCTGGCTGACCGGAATCGATGGCCTCGAAGTCCTGGAAAAAATCCGCGCGCTCGATGATCCGCCCGAGGTCATCATGATTTCCGGCCATGGAACCATCGAAACCGCCGTGCGCGCGACCAAGCTGGGCGCATACGACTTCGCCGAGAAACCGCTATCGCTCGAAAAGATGCTGATTCTGGTAAAGAACGCGGCCGAGGCTCGCCGCCTGCGCCATGAGAATCTCGATCTGCGCAAGCAATTGCAGTCGAAGAGTGTGATCGCCGGCGACAGCGTTCCCATGAAGGCCCTGCGCCAGCAGATTAGCCTCATGGCGCCGACCAATGGACGCGTGCTTATCTACGGCGAATCCGGTACCGGAAAAGAACTGGTCGCGCACGCTATCCACGTGCAGAGCCTGCGCAAAGAACAACCCTTCGTCGAGATCAATTGCGCAGCTCTGCCCGAAGACCTTATCGACAGCGAACTGTTCGGCCATCGCAAATCATCCTTCCCCGGAGCGACGGCCGATAAAGAAGGTAAGTTCCAGAAGGCTGATCGCGGAACGCTGTTTCTCGATGAAGTCGGGGACATGAGCCTTAAGACTCAATCCAAAGTCTTGCGCACGCTGGAGCAGCAGCGCTTTGTCCCGGTCGGCAGCGATGATCCCGTAACCGTCGACGTCCGCGTCATCGCATCCACCAACAAAGATCTGGAAGAAGAAATCGCCAAGGGCAACTTCCGCGAAGATCTTTTCTACCGTTTGAACGTGATCCCGTTCGTCGTGCCCCCGCTGCGCGAGCGCAAAGAAGACATCCCATTGCTGGCGCGACATTTTCTCAAAGAATTCGCCTCCGCTTACGGCCGCCGGCCCCGAGAAATCACCGACGATGCCGTCGACTCGCTGATGCGCTATACATGGCCGGGTAATGTGCGCGAGCTGCGCAACGTCATCGAGCGCATTGTGATCATGAATCCCACTACCTCGCGCTTCGAGCGCAAGCATCTTCCCCCGCTGGTGCATCGCGACGGCAGCCGAAAAGTCGCGGGCACCGAAGGCTCCACCCTTCACCAGGCTCGCGCCGCCTACGAACGCGACTACATTCTGAAGAAGCTCGACGAGAATCACGGCAACATCAGCCGCACGGCGGAGGTATTGGGCCTCGAGCGCAGCCATCTTTACCGGAAGATGAAGAGCCTGGGAATCGCGGCGAAGGAGTAACACGCGTCGTTTGCTGTTCGCCCGCCTACCGTCGTCTGTCATCTCGGAAAGCCAATCCCGCATGGCGAAGCTAAAGCAGACCGCGAGAGCATTTTGCGAGCGACAAGCGACGGGTAGCGAATGACGCACTATTTCTTGAACATATGAATCTCAGTCCCGTTCTTGTGGAACCGGACCTCATCCATCAATTGGTTGATCAGAAAAATGCCGCGCCCGTGATCGGAGTAGATATTTTGTTCCTGACAAGGATCGGCGATTTTTGAGGGATCGAATCCGGGTCCCGGATCACGTACCACGATCAACATGCCTCGTTGCTGGTTGCAGGCT
Organism: Terriglobales bacterium; assembly: GCA_049300475.1. Lineage (GTDB taxonomy): Bacteria > Acidobacteriota > Terriglobia > Terriglobales > Acidobacteriaceae > Acidiflorens. The sequence continues at coordinate 7,528 of JBAQJU010000311.1, forward strand.
ACGTCACACTCTACAATCTTCGACGGATCGCTTCCCGCGCCGTGAACGACAGCGTTGGCAAGCGCCTCGGTCAATGCCAGTTCAATGGCATCTTCGCGGCCGGTGGCGCACTGCGTCTCTCGCACCACATTCATAACGCTTCGAACAACCGGGTCCACCGCATCGCGGTCGGCGCTCAAAGTCACACTGAGCTTCAGATCGAACTTTTCGCCATCAACATTCAAAGGCTGGTTTTCAGGGGAGGCGGGAGGATCGGTCATAGGAGGGGCGGCACTTTCATTCTGGCTTTCGCGATCTTACTGCGTCTGCTCTCCGCCCTTACCTAGATAAGATGCACAAAGGCGCTGCCAGATTGTAGGGATTTGTCACCTCCGATGCAACTTAATTTGGAGGGCAGGCAAACTCTTCAACGTTAACGGGCTACGCCGCTAACGCCGCTCCCAACAGGGATTTCAACTCTCTGGCCAAGCTTATGATTCGGGCCGGTGCGGACCGCCGATCTGCTCCATTTGACGGCGCCAATCCAGTTCTTCGACGAACTGCCTCGAATCCCGCCATCCCGCTTGAACCTTGATGAAGAGTTCGAGAAAAACTTTGGTCCCTACCATCTTTTCGATATCGAGCCGCGCCGCCGTGCCAATTTTTTTCAGCATCTGGCCGCCTTTGCCCAACAGGATCGCCTTCTGCCCGTCGCGTTCGCAGTAAATCGCGGCGGCGATTCGAACCAGTCTGGGACTCTCCTCGAATTGTTCGATCAGCACGCTCACGGCATGCGGCACCTCTTCATGGGTCTGCATCAGAACGTGCTCCCGAATCAACTCCGCCGCCATGAATCGCACCGGCTGATCCGTGATCTGATCCTCCGGAAAGTAGCGCGGGCCGCTCGGCAGTGCCTTCACCACGCATTCCAATAATTCGTCGAGACCGGTCTTCTTCAGCGCCGAAATCGGAATGATTTCCCGAAAGTTATGCAGCGGCTGAAATTGCGTGATGAGCGGCAACAGGTTCCGCTTGTCGGCCAGCAAATCGACCTTGTTGAGCAGCAGGAATACAGGCGTGCCCGACTTTTTCACCAAGTCGAGAACCTGAGCGTCGTCAGCATCCCACTTCCTTTTGGCATCGGCAATCAACAGGATCAGTTGGCAGCCCTCCAGCGCCGCGCGGACCTCGGCCATCATCTTGCGATCGAGCGACGACCCGGAACGATGCACTCCCGGCGTGTCGATCAGTACGATCTGTCCGGTTTGTTGCCCTTTCTTATGCGTCGACTTTTGCTGCTCGTGATTCCGATTCTGGACCATCCGCTTGGGGTGGTTGATGATTCCGAGAATGCGGTTGCGAGTGGTCTGCGGCTTGGGCGAAATGATCGCGAGCTTCTCACCAACCAACGCATTGAGCAACGTGCTCTTGCCAGCGTTGGGACGGCCGAGTATGCAGACGAATCCGGAGTGAAAAGACATGGATACAGGCTACTAGCTTCTTCCCCTGCCTGCTAGCCAGGGACGCCTCTCTACGACGATCACTGACCCCGGTAGTTACCGTCGGTCGTTAACCGAGTGGTGGGACGATCGTTATAATCGGCATAGTGAATGCGCCTCGCCTTGATCGATTAGTTCTGCCCGATCGTCGCTCGCTTGCTCTTGACGGCCGCACCTGGGCGGAGGTTTCGCTCGCCACTCTGCGTGAGAATTTCCGCGTTGTGCAGCAGCACGTCGGCCAGAACGTGGCGATCTGCGCGGTGGTGAAGGCCGATGGTTACGGACACGGCGCAACCGAATGTGCGCTTGCTCTCGAAGCCGAGGGCGCACCTTGGCTTGGTGCGACCGACGCCGCCGAAGGACGCGCCCTGCGCAGCGCCGGCATTTGTACGCGCATCCTGCTGATGACCGGAATCTGGAAGGGCGAGGAAGACAGCATCGTCGCTCACAATCTGACGCCCACGGTCTGGGAGAACTGGCACGTTGAGCGCCTGGAAAAAGCGGCGCGGAAGCAGCAGGTCGTTCTGCCCGTTCATTTGAAGGTCGACACGGGCATGAACCGTCTGGGTGCACCTAAAGAAGCGCTGCCGCAGTTTTTTGACAAGCTAACGGCATGCGAGCACCTGCGGCTGGAGGGCGTGAGCACTCACTTCGCGTCGGCAGAAGTGCTGGACGCCGAAGACGCCCCGCGCCAGATCGAGCTTTTCGACGAAGCACTCGCCATGCTCGACGAGCGCGGGTTGCATCCACCGCTGGTGCACATGAGCAATTCAGCGGCGGTGAGTGCGCGGCCCAAAACGTGGAAGACCATGGTGCGTCCGGGCATCCTCCTCTATGGATATTCCCTTCCCACAACGCACGGCGGCGAGCCGATTGCTGAGTCTCCACTGCCGCTCCGTCCTGTGCTCTCGTGGAAGACGCGTGTGCTCACCGTGAAGGGCGTGCCTGCGGGACAAGCGGTCGGCTACATGGGAACGTATGTGACGAAGGAGCACAGCCGCATCGCGGTGGTGCCGGTTGGTTACGCCGATGGCTACCCACGCCTGCTGTCGAATCGCGCGCGCGTAATCGTTCGCGGAGAATATGCGCCGGTTGTCGGACGCGTCTCGATGGACCTGACCATGGTCGACGTCGGCCACATCCCTGGCGTCGCGGTGGGAGATGAAGTGATCCTGATCGGCTCGAGTGGCAGCAAGAGCGTGGACGCGGTTGAACTGGCGCGCCTTTGCGAAAGCGTGCCTTACGAAATTCTGTGCGGCATTTCGCAGCGCGTGCCGCGCGTGTACAGCTAACCATCCCAGTTCTTGGCTTTAGCTGCAAGCTTCCACTGTCGATCAAACCTCCCACTGTCAATTCGGATACGAACCTTTCAATGTTGTCTCGGCGCAACTCGCTGTTGCGATCAATGCGCTTCCTTCTGCGTTTGTTATAGTCGAAAAACACTATGCGCTCGCGCTACGGCCAATGGATGCACGACTGGGAGACCCGGCTTACGTCGGTGGACAACAATCGTGTCGTCCGTCCCCTCGATTGGGGGCTGGAATGGACGGCGAACTGGCCGGGGCGGAATGGCGGACCGCAGGGTCAAACATCGCGCGATCTGGCGACGTACTTCGCGCGCTTCAACGATCGCATCATCCAGAACAGCGACGAATTCTACTCGTACAAAACACCGGCCGACTTCAGGCTGGAGCGGCGCGAGGTGCAGGTCTTCAGCACCCGCGAAGTTCCCGATCCCAGGCTGGAAGAGAAGGTTCATGGCACGCACGCGGAATTCCTGCGTTTCACTTCCCCGGTCGCGACTCCGTTCCCCGAGAACAATCTTGTCAATGCCCGCTGGTTTCCGGCGCGGGGGCGGCGCGCCGTGGTTGTGCTTCCGCATTGGAACGCCGACGGACTCGCCTACAACAGTCTGTGCCGGGTTTTGAATTGGCTCGGGATCGCGGTCCTGCGACTCAGCATGCCTTATCACGATATCCGGCGGCCAGCAGGGGTCTACCGCGCAGATTACGCGGTCTCCGCCAACATTGGCCGCACCATCGATTCGGTGCGTCAGGGGGTAATTGACGCCCGGGCCTGCCTGGACTGGCTGGAGTCGCAGGGCTATACACGGCTTGGAATCGTCGGCACAAGTCTCGGTTCCTGCTACTCTTTTATCGCCGCCTCGCACGACCCGAGGATTCGCGTCGCTGCCTTCAATCATGCTTCCACCTATTTCGCCGACGTGGTCTGGTACGGACAATCGACGCGCCATATCCGCGAAGCGCTGGAAGTGGCGCTGGATGTGGAGAGCCTTCGAAGAGTGTTTCGCGCGGTCAGTCCGATGGTCTACTTCGACAAGTTCTCGCGCTGGCCGCGGAAATCGCTGATCATTTATGCCAAGTACGATCTGACGTTCCTGCCGGAGTTTTCCCGGCAAGTGGTTGCCGAGTTCGCACGCCATCATCTGAATTACAAAGTAGTGGTCTTGCCGTGCGGCCATTATTCGATGGGAGAATTTCCCTATAACTACATGGATGGGTGGCACCTGGCAAGCTTCCTGCGCGCCGCGTTTGAAACTGCGGATTAGAACTACCTGACCGCGCGAGCCGGCGGTTACGTCCACAAACAAGGTGACCTCGGTGACACTCCCTAAAGGTGGCGTGCCCCGGAGGCCACGCACACGTTATAATCCGCTTCGAAAGTCATGCCCGTTTCACGTTACGCGCTCGTCACGTATGTCCGTAATCCGGTGGGATTGTTCGTAGAAAATCTCCGCAAGGAACTTCATCCGACCATGCCCCACATGGCCGCCCACCTGACAATTCTTCCGCCCCGCGAACTGGTGGGTGCGGAGGCGGCAGCGCTCGAATTTCTGGAAGGAACCTGCAGCCATGTCATCCCGTTCGATGTCGAACTCGGAGACGTAGAGACCTTCTTGCCGACCACGCCTACGGTCTTCATCCAGGTAAAACGCGCCGCTTATAAAATGCGCGAACTGCACGATCAGCTCGGCGGGAAAATGCTGTGCTGTTCCGAGAGCTGGCCTTATATTCCGCATCTCACCGTTGTGAAAACGGAAACCGACGAGCAAGCCCGGGTGGCGACGACCATGGCTCGGGAACGGTGGCGGCAATTCGATGGCAAACGCCAGCTGCATGTCGATGAGCTGATGTTCGTGCGCGAGACCCACGGGCAGTGGCAGGATTTAGCTCCGCTTCCATTGGGACGCGGCCAATTGTCCTCCAAGTCCTAGGCCCCCTCAAGAAAGCCTGCAAACAGCCCGCCCAAAAGCCCTTCAAAACCCTTAACTGTCGGCCATTCCCAGGCCTCGAAAGTTCATGTCCTTTCCGTCCATTGCTAACTCCACCAGCAGGATTACCATGGATTTACGGGCTCGAATCCAAGCGCCGGACCCCAGACTGCGGTTTGAATTGAAGAAGAACTGAAGAAGGTCGCAAGAAGATCGGAAGTGTGAAATATGCAAATTGGCGTTTATGGATCCGGGTACCTCGCCACCGTCATCTCCGCTTGCCTCGCCGATTTCGGCACCCCCGTTTGCTGCTGTCACGCCGACGGTACACAGCTTCTGGAAGTCTCCAAAGGCAATACTCCTTTCTACGAGAAAAATCTGCAGGAAGTGATTCGGCGCAACGTGCGTTCCGGACGACTGGTGTATTCGGCGGATCCCGAGGATCTGGCGCACAAAGCCCAGGTTATATTTCTCGCCGAAGATTCCGCCGAGGGCCTGGAGCAGCTGACACTGCGCCTGGCGCGCGCAGCAGGCAGCTTTCAGGTACTGTCCATTGTCACGCCGGTAAGCGTGGGTTCGACGACGTTGATTGAAAAGGCGCTCCGGGGAAACGCGCTCAAGAGTTTGCTGGTATGCCAGCCGATGTTTTTCACGAATGGATGCGCGGTCGAAGACTTCAACTGGCCTGACCGGATTCTACTTGGTACGTCTTCCAGTGAGGCGGTCTCTTCGCTCAAACAGATCTTCCATCCCCTGGTGATGCGCGGCGTTCCCGTCCTGGTGACGAATTACGAGACGGCCGAACTGGCGCGCGAAGCCACCACCGCTTTTGTCGCGACCAAGATTTCATTCATCAATGAGATTGCAAGCCTGTGCGAGCACGTTCATGCGGATGCGGTCAGCCTGTCGCTTGCTCTGGGACTGGACAAAAAGATTGCACCGCGCTGCCTGCAACCGGGCGCCGGCATGGGCGGTATTTTTGCCCAGAGCGACATGGACTCGCTGACGGAGCTGGCGCTGGCGAACCATGTCGACCTTAAGGTTCTGAACGCCGCTCGCGATGTAAATTTTGATCTGGCCAGCCGGCTCCTGAAAAAAGTCGCCGGGGTGCTGGATACCGTGCAGAATAAGGATCTCGGTATTCTCGGACTGTCCTTCAAGCCCAACACGAATTCAGTAGCCGGGTCCGCATCCGTTCAACTGGCAAAGAACCTGCTAACCGAGGGAGCACGCGTGCGTGCCTATGATCCGGTCGCGATACCGAATGCACGGCTGCAGCTCAATGGCACGGTCAAGTATTGCGAATCAGCCTACGGAGTGGCCGAGGGAGTCGATGCCCTCATCGTAGCCACCGGCTGGCCGGAGTTCCGGACGCTCGATTTTGCAAAGATCCGTCACCTGGTAAAACGGCCGATCATCATCGATACCAAAAACCTGCTCGACTCTTCTCGCCTGCGTGCCATGGGATTCCAGTACATGGGCCTGGGTCGGTAGCACGTAGAGCAAGCGATGTCATCCTGAGCGAAGTCGAAGGACCCCCTGCACCCTGAACGGCATTCCCTGCTGACGCAGGGAGTTTCTTCCCGAAACCGACTGGCGCGCCTAAATCAATCTGCAGCCGTTGGTATAATAGATCTCTGCGGTGGGAGTAGCTCAACTTGGTAGAGCATCGGACTGTGGCTCC
>JBAQJU010000312.1:0-7599 GCA_049300475.1 Terriglobales bacterium
TTTGCTAAACCGTTATACGGGCTAACACCTGTATCGAGGGTTCGAATCCCTCCCTCTCCGCCAGTTGTTTTATCTCCCGTAGACATAGGCGTTTACCTCGTGCAACCTTTCAATTCGACTACATAACCCGCGGTCTTTCGGCGCCCAAGAGGTGCATACTAGTGGCCTGTCGCGCTGAAAGCGTTACCGTAGCACCGCCGTCTCGGCGGCGGTCGTGGGGCGTCCCGCCCCACCCCGTCGGGGAGACTCTTCCACTGATCGCAATCAATCACTGTAATGAATTCTCTGAAATTCGAGCCAAACCAGAACCGGACGAGTCGTACCACTGAGAGCTTTTTCCACGGCTGACAGATACCGCGTTGGGAGCGCGAGCGTGGCGACCATCAACTGGCAGAACTTCACAAATTCGCGGCGCGAGACGCCGCGAGATCGCAAAGCTTGAGGCAGTGAGTTGCGTAGTACTCCCATCTTGGTACCTTTCAAAGGACTGAGGTCAAGCACTGCTATCTCTGTCCTTCTTCACCTGTGGCGATTTCGCTCAAACAAATAACCGGAAATGGTAGTGAAGAAAAAATAAAGAAGTCATCAAGGATGGATGAATATTGCGTTAACGCGCTTGCTGCTCGGTAGCGCGCGGTGGCCACGGCGTCACCTGAACTTTGACCCGCCGTCGCGGGAGTTGCGGGTGTTGCAGGGCATGGCAGGAACGATGTTGGTCGATGCTCGGCTTGATCGGCTCGTACGGGTCGAGGCCCAACTGGTTCGTGATGTCGAATTCGGATGGAGAATTCTCGGTCGTCTCTATCGCGGAGGCACTTTCCGTTTGGAACAGCAGGATGTGGGAAGCGGGCGGTGGGAAATCACGATATTAGCGCTGCATTTCACCGGCAAGATCCTCCTTTTCAAAAGTATCGACATTGACTCAGTCAGAAAGGCCGCTGATTTCCGACGCATGCCGGATACCCTGACGCTAGAACAAGGGTTAGCGCTGCTGCTGGAGCTTTAGTGAATGACGAAGACACCGGCGTAAAGTAACCTTAATTCTTTGCTTGTCATTTCCTGATTGACGTATTGTCCACATCGAAGAGAAGAACCATGCGACGTTTTCGGTTTCTTCATTTCTCTTCCTTAGCCTTCGGGTTGATCCATGGTCCGTCGCTGCCGATAAGTTGTTGAGACTCGTCGGGTCCCCATGTCCCGGGCTCGTAGTGATACAACGGAGTCACGTTGCCGAGGATGGGCTCGACCGCGCGCCATTGCGCTTCTACCAGGTCTTGGCGCGCAAAGAGTTGACTTTGCCCCCGCATTGCGTCCCCCAGTAGCCGTTCGTAGGGAGGCATGTCGTCGGCCGCCTGCTCGGTGAGGGTCAGTTCGACATCGCTCCCTGTCATCTGCTCGCCCGGTGTCTTGATTCGCACGCCCATTCCGATGGCGATGCCCGGGCTGATGCGCATACGCAGATGTGCAGATGTGGCGGGAACGATCTCACCAAAGGCCTCGATTGGCGGGCGCTTGAATTCAACGAAAACCTCGGTCGTAGTCACAGGCAGCATCTTTCCAGCGCGGATGTAGATGGGCACCCCCGCCCAGCGCCATGTTTCAATGAAGAGCTTGAGGGCAACATAGGTCTCGACCGTGGAAGCGGCGGCCACGCCCGGAACGGAACGATAGCCCTTGTACTGGCCGCGTACCACGTCACCCGGAGCGAGCGGCCGGACCGCCTTGAGCAGAGTGGCCTTCTGGTCGCGCGACGCATCGTGATCTTCGCCAGTGAGTGGATCCATGGTTAAGTTGGCCAAGACCTGCAGCAGATGGTTTTGTACCACGTCACGCACCGTGCCGGCTTCGTCGTAGAACTTGCCGCGATCCTCAACCCCGAACTTCTCCGCCATGGTGATCTGGATACTCCGCACGTAGTTGCGATTCCAGACCGGCTCAAACATCGGGTTGGCAAAGCGAGTGTAAAGAATGTTTTCCACCGGCTCTTTCCCCAGAAAATGATCGATGCGGAAGATTCGTTCCTCGGGGAAATACTGGCGCAGAATCCGGTTCAGTTCCTGGGCCGAGGCCAAGTCACGCCCGAAGGGCTTCTCCACCACGACCCGCGCATTTTCGGCGCAGCCTGACTTGGCCAGCCCCTCGGCGACGATTCCAAACAAGCTGGGCGGAATCGCCAGATAATGCAGTGGCTGTTTGGCCTGGCCCAGCTCTTTGCGCAGTTGGGCAAAGGTGTTTGGATCGTGGTAGTCGCCGTCGACGTAGCGCAGGAGGCCGGTCAGCTTGCTGAACGCATCCTGGTCGAGACCACCGTATTTTTCGACGCTGTCCTGGGCGCGTGCTTTGAGTTGATCGAGATTCCAGCCCGCTTTGGCCACGCCGACGATTGGCACATTCAGACCTTCGTCACGAACCAGTCCCTGCAGCGAGGGGAAGATCTGCTTGTGCGCGAGGTCGCCGGTGGCACCGAAAAACACAAAGGCGTCAGACTGGAGATCCGTCATCAGGTTGCCTCCGTGGAGTCAGAACAATACCGTCTAGTGTTGAAATTCATCAGACAATTCGATGAAGGCTCCCTGCCTTGCCCTCCCATAGTTTGATGCCTCCGAGAAGGCCGTCAACATTGCTGACAACCCTGATGTTCGCCGGCAGTTTCGCCCTGACGAACTTGGTGTTTCCCCCGCCAATGAAGAGCCGATCGCAGTTGAACGTGGCCTGCAACAGCTTTACGGCTTCCACCAGACGACGATTCCATTTCGCAGCGCCCTTCCGTTTGAGAGCAGCATGTCCGAGTTCATCCTCGTAGGTGCGGCCTCTGCGAAAAGGGTGGTGAGCCAGTTCCAGATGTGCATTGCGGCCGTCCACGAACAGGGACGATCCGAAGCCGGTGCCCAGCGTGATCACCAGTTCCACGCCGTGGCCGGTCACGCAGCCCATACCTTGCACGTCAGCGTCGTTGGCGACGCGCACAGGAGCGTGCAGACGGCGCTTCAATTCCGCGGCTAGGTCCAGACCGGCCCATCCCGGACCCAAGTTGGGCGCCGTCAGCAACCTACCGTTTCGCACCACTCCCGGAAATCCCACGGAAATACGTTCGAATGCCCCAAGCGGCTTTGCCACTTGCGCAATGATTGCCAGAACCTTTTTCGGCGTGGCGTGAGAAGGGGTGGGAACTCGAGCCCGGTCAGTTAAAGGCTTCCCGTGGGCATCGAGAACAATAGCCTTGATTCCCGACCCTCCCACATCCACCGCGAGCGTACGGGGTGAGACCGGGTTCCTCTGGGAAGGCTTGGCTGCGGAGCTGGTCACGGGTGATCTCATAGAAGGCATTCTTGCACATCATGGCACTTTACCTTATGAAGAGAGGGCATCTGCGTATGACCAAATCACAGGCAATCCAGCAGGAGCACAGTTCTTGTCTTCGCGGTTTACTTCTCCTGCTTCTCGGCCAATGCCGCGGATTGTCTGTCCACCGCATTGGCTGTTCTCTTTCCAACAGCCTTCAACAAACAGCAATGCTTATACTTCTTCCCGCTGCCGCATGGGCAAGCGGCATTCCGGGCGTGTCGCGGGCGGCGCCAGAACGTCCGTTTCATCAGCGATGCAGTGTCCTGATGGAACATTTTCTGCAACATCTCGTACAACTGCGGGTCCTTTTTTTCGAGCAAGTCTGGCGACTTGAAGAAATATTCCGCCAGCACCGCAAAGAACTCATGTTCGTTGGTGTAAGCGTAATCGCGGATGTAGGAGCGATTCCGGGAAGGATGGGAAAGTTCCCGTGCAACGTATTGCACCCAATGCTGAACTGCTTGCCGGGGAACCTCGGGCGGGAGGCCGTTTTCGGCATCCTCCAACTCCACCAGGTGCGCAAACTCATGAATACCAACATTGTCCCCAGTGGACGGAGCATCGAACCCCGCGAGAAGAGATGGTTTGGACAGAATCATCACACCACGTATTTGCTTCAGTCCGACCATGCCAAGAATGTTCTCATCAGCATTCCCCATCGTTTGATACTCCTCCCCAAACGAGTTGGGGTAGACGAGCACTTCGCCCAGGCGATGGTATTCCCAATCGTGGAATCCGAAGATTGGGATCACCGCACTGGCGGCAACTAAAACCCGAACCGTGTCATCGACCTCGGCCTGGATGCCAGTGACCCGGACCTCATCCAAGAAAACTTTGACAAGCTCTCGAAATCGCTCTCTCTCAGGGGCCGGCAACGCTCGAAAAAAGGCGACGTGAGACTGAAGCACCTGTTCCCAGGAAGCGGGGAAGGGTTGCTTCATAGCCCGCAACCGCCGAACACATCGCCGGCGCACCAACCAATAGATAAACGGAGAGAGCCCCAGAAAGAGCAGAACAGGACGGTAAAACCAGCTCGCAAGCACGGACATCACTACCGCCGCGCCAGCAAGGACGAAAGCATGATTACGGTTTCGCCTGTTCGTTTCGAGGGTCACCAGCATGATCGTCTGCTCCTGGCAAGAGTGGCTATTCGCCATCTGCGAAGCGATCTGTCGAAGTCCGTTGCCATCTCAACCGCGGACGGTTGTAAAGACAAGTCCTAGACCACTTTGCCAGGGCATTCAGAAACGGTCAAGACAACCTAGAATCAAGTCGAACGTAATTCTGTCTTTCAATATTTCGGCGGATACTATCATCTTTCCTGTTCCTGACCTGCTCGTCTTGCTGGCCTTGGTAGCGAGGCGTCCCGTGCTTTTCAAATCAGCGACGCGTTATACAGTCCCGTACTGGTTTCCTATGCGCGGAGACTCGGCATTGCTGTCCGGCATCGAATCGGCGATCGCGGATCATGAGGGCGTCGTGCGTTAACAGCGCGGCCAGCATTCTGCGCCTGGCCCGGTTGGCGCAAAAAGACAGGAAGAAAACGTAGAGGTAGAGCATCACTCGCCGATCCCATGTTGCCCGCTAGCCCACACACTCCAAACATAGGAGCTGATCTTGCGGATCCGTGTGCCGCCGGCTCACAATGCCGCTGAGACGTGTATAGCCTGCGATTTTCCAACCAGACAATACGCTGGGGGTGAAGGTATTTCTTAGCGGCTGCGCCTACAAGCACAGGTCGCCAATTGCCCGTATACGTCTGCAGCAAAACTGGACTATGGAACAGAGGAGTCAGAATGCAGAGAACTGCCGGACTCCTATTCCAGAAATGAGTTCTTGTTTTTCCTAGAGATCAAGTTTGACGGCCCACACCTCAGATCATCCCGTGAAACTCCGACAAGGCGGGTCCAATTCGCACCCGCGATTCTATTTGCCCTTCGTTGACCAAGTTCCCAAGGTGATCCATTCTGCACAGTATTTCGCAAGCGGCCGAGCGAATCTAAGAGAAAGGAATAAGAGGCCAATATGACAAAAACGGCGGTCGGTTTGTTTGAGAATCCGGGTTCAGTCGACGAGGTCGTCCGCGATCTTGAAGCCAGCGGTGTTCTTCGTAAGGACGTCCGCGTTTTAGGCGAGCCACGGGAGATGGCGGGTAGTGGACCGATGAGTACCGCACACACTGATTTTGAAGTCGCTTTGATTCGGGATCTCACTGCATTCGGGATCATCGAAGCAAACGCGGAAGCCTATGTCCAAGGAGTACGGCGCGGAGGAAAAATGGTTTTCGCGACGGCCTTGGGCGAAAAGGCGGACGCAGCTACTGAGATTATGAACCGCCATGGTGCTATAGAGATAGAGGAAATCAGCGCCTCGCGGCCGAATCTCCCCGTCACGGACCGCGATGAGGGTGCTGCCATCCGCAACAGTTCTGTGCACGGCGGGAGATCAGGCTCCTCCGGCTCTGGTGCTCGCCTCTTCGTTTGGTAGCTGTTTCAAGAAACCTAGAGCGTGTTTCAAAAATAGGTTTTGGGAAGAGCACGACTTCACAGGCTGCGGAAAAACCTCGGTTTTGACGTTGCTTTGAAAGGGTGCGGCTTCAGCCGGGCCGCCATGGACCAATAAAAATGCGGGCTTTAGCCCCTGCGGGATGCGCCGTCAGACCTGAAAGGCATTTTTGAAATACGCTCTAGATTGGCCGAGTAACAGCCATGCAATATAAGTGCAATAGGGAGTTCAGGAGCTAGTGAGAAGTCCAGAACTTGCAAACGGCCATGGTCGAGCAAGGCTACGCCCGTTCCCTGTCTCTTCCAGCACCATCCTCTGTGCGTTTTCACCATGATATTGACCACCGTCATGCGGGTTCCGCGCTTGAATTCTGATCTCCATAGCGAACACCGATAAGCTACAGCAGGTAGCACGGTAGAGGAGGACATTCATCTTGAAACTGAAAAGAGAAAAGCCCGATTCCAAGGACGATCTGAAGTCCCTCCCGATGGCAGAACTACAGTCAAAGTTGGCGTCATCTCCGAACGGCCTCAGCCAAGATGAAGCGCAGAAACGGCTGGCGCAATATGGTCCAAATGAGATCAAGGAAAAGAAAGACAATCTATTCCTGAAGTTCCTGAGCTATTTCTGGGGTCCCATTCCATGGATGATCGAAGGGGCAGTCATTCTATCGGGAGTGGTTAAGCACTGGCTGGATTTCTTCATCATTCTCTTTCTGCTTTTCTCCAACGCGGTCGTTGCGTTTTGGGAAGAACATCAGGCAGGCAACGAAATTGCCGCGTTGCGCGCGAAGTTGGCAACCCAGGCTCGCGCCCTGCGCGATGGAAAATGGGCGACTCCGAAAGTAGCGGAACTGGTGCCGGGCGACGTCATCCGCCTGCGATTGGGCGACATCGTGCCGGCGGACGCACGCTTGCTGACCGGCGACCCGGTGCAAGTCGATCAATCCGCGTTGACCGGAGAATCTTTGCCCGCGACTCGCAAACCTGGCGAGGCAGTCTTTTCCGGCTCGATCATCAAGCGCGGCGAAGCCGACGCGATGGTCTACGCCACCGGTACCAACACCTATTTTGGCAAGACGGCGGAATTAGTGCAGGACGCTCATACCGTCAGCCATTTCCAGCGTGCTGTGCTCAAGATTGGCAATTATCTGATCGTTCTTGCGGTGGCTCTGGTAGCGGTGATTGTCACCACTGCACTCTTCCGCCATGACCCGATCTTGAGCACGTTGGAATTCGCATTGGTGCTGCTGGTAGCCGCGATTCCGGTAGCCATGCCCACGGTGCTGTCCGTCACCATGGCGGTCGGCGCTCGTCTGCTGGCAAAAAAGCAGGCGATTGTAACCAAGCTGTCGGCGATCGAGGAACTCGCGGGCGTGGATGTGCTGTGCTCGGACAAGACCGGCACTTTGACCCAGAACAAGCTGACGCTGGGCGATCCATTCTGTGTCAAAGGCGTCACAGCCGATCAAATCATCCTCGACGCCGCCCTCGCTTCGCGCGCGGAAGATAAGGACACTATCGATCTGGCCGTGATCGGCGGCGTGAAGGACGATAAGGAACTGAAGAGCTATCAGGTGCTGCATTTCCAGCCATTCGATCCGGTGCACAAGCGCACCGAAGCCACCGTAAAGGGCTCCGACGGGAAACAGTTCAAGGTGGCGAAGGGAGCGCCGCAGGTCATTCTGCAGATGGCGACCAACCTCGCGGACGTAAAACCCGCGGTTGAGAAAGCCGTTAATGAATTTGC
>JBAQJU010000313.1:0-25513 GCA_049300475.1 Terriglobales bacterium
GCTGAGACGGGGCACGCCCCGTCTCTACGTTGTAAATTTTCTTGGCGGCCGATCATGCGGTCACCTCCACATTGGATACGAGCAGTTGAAACGACGTCAGCACGACGATCAGCAAGAGCAAGGGAACCAGCCGCCAGGGTTCGTCGCGGAACGAGATCATCCCTTCGAGTTCGCGCAACAGGCTTCCCCAGGAGGGCAGCGGTTCGGCGACGCCCAGGCCAAGTACTCCCAGGTTGGCTTCGCTCAGAATAAAGACGGGAATCGAAATCCAGAACTGTGCGTAGAGGACCGGCTTCAAGTTGGGGAGAACGTGAATCAGGAAAAGGCGCGGGCCATGGAGTCCGGAGGCACGCGCCTGCAGGACGAAATCGGAATTGCGCAACGCGTCGGCGGAGGTTGAGAGCACACGCGCCGATGCGGCCCAGCCGAGCAGTCCGAGAATCAGAAAGGTGATAAGCACCGAGACCAGGGGAGAGACATTCAGCGGCATAAGTGCGCGCACGGCAATCAGTAGAAAGAGCCAGGGCAAGGAGAGAAACAAATCGGTAAAAGCGCGCGCCAGCTTGAGCCAGATTCCACCCAGGTACCCGGCGAGTCCGCCAACCAGCGCGGCGAGCGCGGTTGAGACCAGAGCGGCGGCAGGAGCAAGTAGAAGCGAGATGCGCGTGCCATAAAGTACGCGCGCGAAGCGATCACGGCCAATCTCGTCAGTGCCAAGAAGATGAGCGCGCGACGGAGGTGCGCCGGGAGCGTCACGAAATTGCTTCGCGTATCCGGCAGGCGCCAGCCAGCTTGCGCCGAGCGAGAGCGCGCACACGGCGACGACGATGACGCACGCCAACAGACGGGCTGCCTTCATGCAGCTTTTATTTCCCTTCGGCTCTCTTTATGCCCCTTGGGATTCCTGGGGCTTCAATATAAGGATCATTACATCGGCACTGGAGTTGGCGAGCAAGGTTACCAGCGTCACGAGGATGGTCAGGTTCACCAGTAACGGGAGATCCCGGGAGAGCGCGGCCTGCCAGGCGAGCTGTCCGATGCCGGGCAATCCGCAGAGGCTTTCGACAGGAATCGCGGCGCCCAGCGCGAGGCTGATGGTGATGCCGGCGAGTGCGATCATCTGGGGGCCGGCAACCGGCAGCACGTGCCATGCGAGAATGCGAGGTTCGCTGAGTCCGCGGGCGCGGGCGGCGGTGATGTGAGGCAGGGAATAGGTTTTCGACAACATGTTGCGGGAATAGCGATAGATGTTCGGGAAGACGATAAAAGCGATGGCGAGATATCCGGGAGTATTAAGAATCACAGAAATGAGCGCGAGGACTGCGGCCGGAATGCAGAGAAAGGCGCCGCTTACGGTCATTCCGAAAATTTCAGGCGCCGGACGCGGCCAGAGGCAGGCAACGAAGGCGAGAGTCGATGCCAGAAGCCATCCCAGCAATAGACCAATGCCGGCTACCCGCACGGTGACCGGCCAACGTTCGCGCAAGAGGCTATTCACGGGCTGTCCCAGCGAGTGGGAGATGCCGAGGTCGCCATGGAGCGCGCCTCCCAGGTAAGCGGCATAAAAGTGGAGGATGTTGTGCTCTCCGGCGCGTTCGGCATGCAGGGCGCGAATACTTTCCGCGTTGAGGCTGGGATCGAGTTCCCGTTCGTCGCTATCGAAGCCGGGAGCAAGACGTACCAGCGTAGCCGAGATCAGTCCGCCGAGCAGAACGAGCGCGGCGATCGAGAGCAGGTGACGCGCGATTCTGCGGAGGAGCATGGATGAGCCCTAATTCACGCTCGCGCCCTGCGAACGAGGCGGAAGCTCTGCGTCCGGGCCACTGTCCGAGTGGTGGAGCTTTTTCATCGAGTACATGCGCCGGTCGGCTTCGGCGAGAAGGCGCTCGACGTCGAAACCATCCTCAGGACAGAAAGCCGTGCCAACGCTTAACGAAACCAGATTGCGGCTCGCAATCTTGTAGCCGCCTTCGACAGCGAATTGATTCAGGCGGGTGGCCTTCTCGAGGCTCGCCGCCTTGTCCAGCCCGGGAATTACCACGACGAATTCGTCTCCGCCCATGCGGGCGACGTAGTCGTAGCCGCGGCAGGATTCCTTCAGGTTCAGGGCAAAATCTTTCAACAGGTTATCGCCTTCGAGGTGGCCATAGAGGTCGTTGATCTGTTTGAAATTGTCGAGGTCGCACACCATGACTGCCAGCGATGTGCCGGTACGGCGGCAGCGCGAGAGTTCGCGCGACAGGTGCACGAAAAGTGAACGCGCGTTGGGCAGGCCGGTGAGGTAATCGGTAGTAGCCGAGTCTTCCGCTTGCTGATAGCGGAGTGCATTTTCGACTGAGAGCGCGATCTTCGAGCTGATGGCCAGCAGAATGCGCAGATGGTCGGCTGCGAAGGCATCGCGTTCGGAGCGGTACATCGCGAGCACGCCGACCACGCCGTTAAGCCCGTCGAGAGGCACGGCCAGCACGGAACGCTGTGTAGTAAATTTTTCCGGATCGGGCGCGTATCCAGCTTCGATAGCGGGATCGCCATTCACGATGGGCTTGCGATTTTCCGCGACCCAGCCGCAGATGCCTTCTCCAACTTTGATGTTGAGCGAGGAGAGCAAGCGGAAGTTATCGCCGCTGACCAGTTCGGGCACGAGCCGTCCCTCCTTCAAAAGGAAGACAGCCATCGAGTCGTACGGAACCAGCTTGCGCAGGCGCACGGAGAGCACGGAAAGTGTTTCGCCGAGGCTGAGCGAGTTGCCCAGGTCCTGGCTGAGCTCGAACATGGTTTGCGCTTCCTGGCGGGCGGAAGCAATGGAGGAAAGAAAATCAGCATCATTACCCGACGGGGACGTGGACGACTGCTCATAGCCAGCCCCAGGCGTAACCTTCCTGTCGACGCGAACCTGCACCGACAGGCCGGGCTCGGCCGCATCCTCCGACGAGTGCGCCATGACTTCGAGTTCGCGATAACGGCGACCCAGAACCTCGACCACAGCGGGATCGAAGGAGGAGCCGGACATGGCGATGACCGCCTCCATGGCTACGTCAAGCGGGAGTGCATTACGGTACTGGCGATGAGAGGCGAGAGCATCCAGACAGTCGACGGCGGCCAGAACACGCGCTCCCCTGGGAATCTCCTCGCCTTTCAATCCATCGGGATAGCCCGTTCCATCCCAGCGCTCGTGATGAGCGCGCACGATGGGTGCGACGGGATAGGGGAAGGCGACGCGCTGCAGGATTTCGGCGCCCACGATGGGGTGAATCTTCATTTTCTCGAATTCTTCGGGAGTCAATCGCCCGGGCTTGTTGATGATGTGTTCCGGGACGGCAAGCTTGCCGATGTCGTGCAGCAGGGCGGCTGCGCAGAGCGCTTCGATTTCCTCTGCCGTGAATCCGAGTTCCTTGGCAATTTCGATCGCATACACGCGCACGCGCTGCAAGTGCTTATGGGTAGTGTGGTCCTTGGCTTCGATGGCGAGAGCGAGCGCTTCAATGGTCCGCAGGTGCAGTTTGGCAACATCCTCGGCGTGACGCTTTTCGGTTTCGACGTGTAACTTTTCCGCTTCCAGACGGCCGAGATAAAGCCGGTAGGATCGGTAGACCCAATAGATCACCGGCAGAACCATGAAGCTGGCCTGCCACCCGGTATGTTTGTTGACGAAGTCCACGAAAAAGACGACGGCGGCGCCGACCAGGTAATAAGGGAACGACCAGAAGTAGCATTCCGACCAAACCTTGCGCGGCGACTTTCCTTCGGTCAGCGAAATGATGATGGAAACAGGTAAGGTATTCGCGAGAAAGAAAAGCAAGGCCGTGATGACCAGCAGCAAAGGTGTGCTTCCGCCCATCACTTTCTCCAGCCGGTGGAAAGTGAAGTAGGAGAGTGCGATGGCGTTCGCCATCATGCTGAGGACGTTGAAAACCACTTTAGCGGGATCGGGTTTGCTCCGCGCCCACCACACGCACTGCGCCAGGCTTGCGGTGCAGCCGATGACGAGGGTCTCGGACATGCTCATCTCGAGCACGCCCAGGAGGATGAATAGAAAGTTCACCGACATGGTGCCGTCAATGCCGGGCAACTGAATCTTCAAGCCGGATGCCAGCGTGGCAATCAGGAGATAGCAGATGAAGCGGGTCAGATCGGAGCTGTGCCAGTACCAGAGCGAATGGGCCAGCACCAACATACCGATAGCGGCGGTCGAGGTGATGAAGAATGTGGCCCGTTTGGACATGGATCGCTTCCGCTTACTTTCCGTGCAAGTGAACGACCGGGTTGAAGATAGATGTCAGGTCCGTTATAAGCCGTACAAAATTTCGCGCACCCATACCCACCAATTCGGAAGTTCGGTCGCCGCACACCTCCAGCCCTTCGGGTCTGCGACCGGCAAAGAGAGCCCCAATTGCCCCTTCTAGAGGATGGTAGAGCAGGGAGGGAGGACCTGATACTTACCGAGGTAATCGAGTGACGCACCTGGTAGTTTCGATCCCCCCTTCCCGCACGAACTTGCCGGAGGGTGCCGCCTGCTTTAGTTCTCGCCGGTGATCAACGCTTCGGAGACCGGAGTGTTGCTGCTCACGATCGTGCTCCCGCCCCAGACGGCGAAGAATCCGCTGTTGGAGTTGTTGCCCCAGGGTGCTGATCCGCCCCAGACCGCGAAGCTCGAGTAGGGATTGGAGCCACCCCAGACCGCGAACTGGCTGCTATTGAAAGCGTTCCCACCCCAGACGGCGAAGGTGCTCCAGTTTGAAGAGCCTCCCCACACCGCGAAGCTGTCATTCACAAAGTAGACGTTCTGCGATGTCGGATCATAGGTGGCGACCGGCGACTTCGCATAGCCCGTGCTGAGCGCGGTGTTCTGCAATGCTGCCTGAATATCCAGATAGCCCGCCCCAACCGTGAAGACGTCGTACTGGTCGGTATAGGTGATGGCAGTGGTTGGATCGGTGTAAGAACTGTATTGCGGGAAGGTCTTGGAGGAAGTCAGCATGAGTGTGGCTTTGACCTGGTCGGGTGTCAGAGCCGGATTTTGTTGCAGCATCAAGACGGCTGCGCCGCTAACCATCGGGGCTGCCATGCTGGTACCGCTGAGCACAAAATAGGTGTTAGACACGCTAGATCCGCCATTGGTCTGGTAGACCGAGTGGGGGACCTCATTTGCCGGATAAAGCTGAGCCAGATTGAAGAAGGGGTTGTAAAGGGAGATGACATCGTTGCTGGGTGCCACGAGATCGGGTTTTGCAATATGATCGATGGCGGTTGGCCCCTTCGAGCTGTAAGTCGCAATCAGGTCATCGGAGCGGGTGGGAGTTCCCATGGTCTTCATTGCGCCGACGGTGATTACGTAGGGATCGTTCCCGGGCGCGTAGATGGTGCCATATCCATTGGTGCCCTCCGAGTTGTCGCGCCCGTCATTGCCGGCGGCTACTACCACCACGATGCCTGCACGATAGGCGGCTTCCACCGCTTGACAGAGCGGGTCGAGGGTGTAGCTTTCGTAGACCGGACGCCCAAGCGAAAGATTGATTACCCGGATGTTGTAGGTGGATTTTAGAAGGACAGCGGTTTGAATGGCGCTGATTACTTCGCTGTCTGTGCCCGCGCCGTTCTGGTCGAGAACACGCAGGTTCACAAGATTTACGTTCGGGGCGATGCCCTTGAAGGTGTAGAAATCCTGATTGCCGGTGGATCGGTTGCCGTCTCCGCCGACGATTCCAGCCACGTGAGTGCCGTGCCCGAATTCATCGAAGTAGTCCCAGAAATAGGCATTGATGAAATTTTGGTTGTAGACAATCCGGGGCCTTCCCGAGTTTCCCGGTCCGGCACCTTGGAGATCCGGCATATCGAGAATCCCGCTGTCGATGACGGCTACGCCAATGCCTGAGCCGTCCAGACCGAGCCCCCAAGCGTAAGGGGCATTCGCGGTGTCGGCGTGATAGTCCAGCGTCACCGTTGAGCTGGTTGCCGTGGCCATTCCCTTCAACGAGCGGTCGGGCGAGATGTAAGCCACCTCGGGATCTTGAGCCAGGGCCTTCAGCGCGGCCGCCGGAACCGTATATGC
The DNA here is from genome assembly GCA_049300475.1 of Terriglobales bacterium. Classification (GTDB taxonomy): domain Bacteria; phylum Acidobacteriota; class Terriglobia; order Terriglobales; family Acidobacteriaceae; genus Acidiflorens. The sequence goes on from JBAQJU010000313.1 coordinate 6,050, forward strand.
CGCAGCCTTGACTACGCTGAGTTCTGTCTTCAGACGCCCGCCTCGGCTCGCGACCATCTGATGGTGCTTCGCGTTCAGTGGCGAATGGAACTGCACGATGACGTCAACGGAGTCTCGGCTCGCTCGGTTCTGAAGTTCAGGCGCGAGTTTCTCGTTCTTGGCGGAAGCCACCGCCACCAGGCTGAGTACGAGGACAATGAGATAGGTCTTGACTCTCATAGGGGTTTCTTTCTCCTGCTCCACCCCCTCTGATTGCAACTCCCCACCCAAAGCTGCTGGACGCCGAAGTCATTGAAACGATGGGGTTCAGGGGTTTCTGCTGCGAGAGCGAAACGGGCCAGGTTGGCACGATGGGACAGATTGGCGCGGCTCACCACGAGTTACTTCGGTTTGATCGCCCTACACCGAAGGGTTCCGTCAGCCGCGGGCCTGTGGCAGCATCGATGAGTTAGGCAAATTGCGCCGAAGGACTATAAGGACTGTAAGTCCATTGTTCGCCGGTTGAGATAAAGCCCGCGCGCTTCGTGGCGCGCATGGAGTCTCACTTCTTTCGTGTCTCTGCAGATGGACAATGCCAAGAATCTCGCCCCCAGCGCTGGTCGCTGCGACTCTCGTTCAGTCGTGCCCAGGAACGTTCTTGGTCCCGAGATCCCGGATCAGGCACAGGATGCGGTTCTTATCACCGACCTGCGAGGCGTGATTACAAGTTGCAATCTAGGCTTACACCGGTACGGGTATGCGCCGGGAGATCTTGTCGGGAAGCAATTGGCGGATCTGTTTTGCGCTGACGATCAGTCTGTGCTGGCGAAAGTAATCATGCCTGCCGTTCGCGAAAAGGGAAGCTGCGATCACGAACTGCGCGGTCAGACCAAAGCGGGCGTGGAATTCTGTCTCCATCTTTGCCTGACACTGGTGCGCGATGCCGATTCTGTCCCGACCGCCATGGTCGGCGTCTCGGCAGGGGTCACGGAAAATAAGGCGCAAGGGGCGATTCCGCACCTGAGGCGCGCTGCGGTCGCCGCGGTTCCACTCGCGCGGCGGGTCATCGAGGGAACCGAGTTTCTGATCGCCAGTCCCGTAATGCACAAGTTTATGGGTTTGGTGGACCGCGTCGCGGGACACACCGAAACGGTACTGGTAGTAGGAGAAACCGGAACGGGCAAGGAGTTGGTCGCACGTACCATCCACGAATCTTCTTACCGGCACAAGAAAACTTTGGTCGATATCAACTGCGCTGCTTTGCCGGAGCACTTGGTCGAGAGCGAATTATTCGGCTACGAGAAGGGGGCTTTCAGTGGCGCGGACGCCTCTAAGCCGGGATTGTTTGAGCTCGCCGACAAGAGCACGATCTTTCTCGATGAAATTGGTGAATTGCAGCCGCAAATCCAGGTCAAGTTGCTGCGGGTGCTCGACGGTGCGCCCTATTTCCGGTTGGGTGGGCATCACAAGATCACCGTGGATGTGCGCGTGGTTGCCGCCACCAACCAGGATCTTGACCTGGCGGTGAAAGAAGGGCGCTTTCGCAAGGATCTGTTTCACCGCCTGAGCCAGTTTCAGTTGCGCGTTCCGCCGTTGCGCGAACGTCCGGAAGACATTTCAGCCCTGGCACAGCATTTTCTTTCGCTGAAAGCCCCCGGCAAGACCTTTTCCGCAGATGCGGTGGCGGCATTGCAGGCTCATGCCTGGCCGGGCAACATTCGTGAATTGCGCAACCTGGTCGCGAAGCTCGCGATGGCGGCGCCGGATGCGGAGATCGCGGCGCGCGAAGTGATGGCCGAGTTGCATGGAGAACCGGGGACCGCAACCAATGTCCGCGGCGTCCTGCCGGAGGGCAACCTCGAAAACATGGAAGAGCAGATGATCATCCGGGCTCTGGAACAGACCGGTGGGCATCGCGCGCAGGCGGCCGAGCAACTCGGAATCTCGCGCCGCACCTTGAGCCGGAAGCTGCGGGAGTACGGAATCGACTCGCCGGCCGGCGGGGATGGGTCCGCGCCCCTGGGGATGATCAGCCAGGAGCAGCAGAAGTTCTTTCGTGCCAAGGTCAGTCTTCCCGTCACTCTGAGGAATGCAAGCGGCAAGGAATTGCAGGTACAGGCAATCAATCTGAGCACCGGAGGAATGGGGCTTGATGCCGTCAGCGATCCGGGCAGCTTCGCCGGATTGCTGGACGTCAATTTCCTGCTGCCCGACAGCGAAACTGTGATGCAGGCCAAAGGACGGCTGGTGTGGGCCGATGTCGGCGGGAGAGCGGGCCTGCGATTCATTGTGATCGAGCCCGTACTATTCCAGCAATTGCAACGCTGGACTAACCAAAAGATGAAAAATGAAGGGTGGGAGGTTATCACCTGAAGCGGCTGGGCTCTATAAGTTCCTCTCTGCAGGGAAACGCAAAAGTCAACCTTGAGGTCGAGGAGAGGACGTTGTAAGAATAAATGTCGTCAACTCTTGAGGAAGTCACGGAGAAATATCTTCAATGGGACTCGTTGAATCTGACAAGCCGGTGGGAGTCGAGAGAGTTCTGCCTCGACATCAGTTTGAAGCGCGGGTGAAGATCGAGGTTATGCGTGAGCGGGGAACGAGTTGGACCGAGGGCTGGGCCCGCGACCTGAGCGAGAGTGGTCTGGGAGCGTTTGTAGGCATGCCGCTCGTTGTCGGAGAACTAGCCACGCTCAGAATTCCTCTGCGGGATGAAGTTGAGCTCGTGGTCCCCGCCAAAATCACCAGAAACTTCGGAACCGAATACGGATTCCAGTTCACCGCTCTGAGCCGCCAGCAAAGGGATCAAATTCACAGTGTCCTCGCAGCCAGCCCTTGTTGCTCCGTTTGACGAAAGCAGATCTCCTGCTCCTCCAGCTATCGCCGCGCTACTTGGATCACTGTTCGTAGGTTGTTCAAAATGGACGTGTTACTCGTCATCTCGAGTCATCCATCCTCGCCGGCGAGCTTACTTTGTAATTCCATGATTTACAGGATTGCGCCGATTGAAACGCTCGGCGCTCGGTATTTACAAATACCGAAAAATCAGCTCCGGGAGGGTGTCCAATGAGAATTTGACTGGCCGGAGGGCCAATGCTACTAGCCTGCCGGAAACGCCCTCAGGACGCGGCTTAGCGCTGTTACGAAAACCGAACAATATAGTTGAAAACAGTTGCAGAAACTTGATATAAGCAGCACTGGGGCGTTTGATCGCCGTCAGATACGTTGCGATCAGTTTCGAGCTTTAACGAAGCGAGCCGAAATCGGTAATGGCCATGTTAGCCCGGTAGGAATGGATCATCGCCAACCTGGGTGGAACCCGCGTCCCGCTTAACCTGGAGTTACCGCATGGTATCGGCAGGGCAAGACTTACGCAAGATTCGCGACCGACTTGGCTTAACGATGAGAGGTGTCGAGGCCGCCAGCCAGTCGATTTCGCAGCGCCATGGCAGCGAAGAGTATCTGATCCCTCCGAGCCGACTTTCCGACATTGAGACTAAAGGTGTAATTCCAAGCGTCTTCCGCTTTTACTCCCTGGCGGCGATTTATCACCGGCCGGTGCGGACTCTATTGCAGCTCTACGGCATTGACCTGGACGGGATTAGCTCAGAGTGGGGCTCGTCGCAGCCGGCCCATACCCACCTCGTAACGCTCGAAAATCAGCAGAGCGCCTGCAGCCTTCCCGTCCAGATGGATCCGGGTTTCGATCTGAGAGAGACCTCGGATCTGGGACGTATGGTACAGAAGTGGGGCCCGCTCCCGCTCACCATGCTGGGACATCTGTTTTCTCAGCACTACGTCTATGCCTACATTGGCTATGAAGACCTCACCATGTACCCGATTCTGCAACCCGGATCCTTCGTGCAGGTGGATGAATCCGAAGCACGGAGACGCGTGGTGGACCGGCAGTGGCGCTCCGAATATGAACGTCCTATCTACTTTGTAGAGACCCGGGACGGATTCACCTGCTGCTGGTGTCAGATTCTGCCCAATGCGCTAGTCTTGCAACCCCATCCGCTTTCCCCAGCGCAAGTGCGAATTCTCAAGCACCCTCAGGAGGCCGAAGTGATCGGTCAGGTGGTGGGGGTGGCGATGAGGATTGGGAATCTGGTGGCCGCCGAATTGCAAGAAGCGAGAGAGTTTTCAGAATCGAAACAAAGTGCAATTCTGTCATCTTCGGACAACCTGAAGGCAATAACTGACGCAGACCTTCCGTCAATTTCGACACGTAAGAAGCTGGGCTAACTCCTGCCGCGCTGCTCGATTGATCGAGATCCTCACGCAGTAACTTCAACCGGGTTCGAAGAGTAGTTCCGATCAGCGATTGATGCGCTTGCGCGAAACTGTCTTGCGCAGCCGCCGGCCCATGCACCCGCTCAAATCCCCAGTGTTCGTAATCCCCTTCCGCCGTGCGTAGACCCGCGAGGTAGGAAAGTTTTCCCCATAGCCCCGCGACTCTTCTCAAGGTCGTTTGAAGAAGGTCGTCATATGCCGATTTCCGCGCCATGGTCGCACCTTTTCGCGGCTCACTACATTTTCCAAAAAGCTCGGTAACCCCAGATTCCTCTTCTGTTTGTGCGAGTTCCCGGCAGACTATGCCCACCGAACTTCACTTCCACAACAGAGAGGATACGCCGTGAAATCACTAAAAGCAAAAGTTACCCTGCTGTTTCTCGCACTTGCCCTTGTTACTGCCTTCCCAGTCGCACTTCGGGCCGACGGAATCCCATTTCCGACCTGCGGCGCTAATGGCAGCGGTTGTTTGGTTGCAAAGTAACACAAATCAATGCTTGAGTGCTACCGCTTCGGATGTTACATTTCCGAACGGTAGCACCCAAGCGTATGAGTGTTCCGCTCCGCCTCGTCTGGCTTTGCTTATTGATAGCTCCGCGTGTGCTACTCATCCACATCGCGGTTGTGATGTTTCGGAAGGGATTGCAGAAGGACTTTCCGGTTTTCTTTACTTACGTCCTCTTCGAGATTCTGGAGTTTGGCGTCCTTTTCACCATGTTGGAGATGAAGGTGCCGGGCCCGACGCAAATGAGTGTCGATCGTCTCTCCCGTGGAGGAGACGTTGCATTGCACTTCGGCATTATCCAGGAGCTGTTTGAGTCGCCATTTGCGAATATCGTGCCGATGCGCCGGGCAATGGGTCGAATATTTGGCGGCTTGTCCCTCGTTCTCATCCTGCTGGCTATGACGTTTATCGCGCCCCTTTATTACCGCTTTCCAGGTTATGGACTTTTGAAAGGCTACGTGGGTCTCGAGGCATTGAACACTGCGCAATGTGCCCTCTTGGTTTGTGTTTTCATCTGGCACCAGTTTCTGGGCTTCAGGATGTCGCCCTGCGTTTTTGGAATTGCACTAGGGGTGGGACTGGTCGTGTCTTCGGACCCGCTCATCCTGGCCCTGAAGAATTGGGTACCCACTCAAAACTCCCCGTTTGTGGACTTGACGCAAATGGCGATTTTCCAAGGGGTCGTTCTTCTTTGGATTTACTATGTTCGAGCTCGCGAGACGGTCAATACCAACATTGATGCCGCGTATTTGCTGGAAGCCCGGGACTGGGCTTCCGGGGTGGAAAGGATAACTCGCCCATGACGCCGCTTATTATTCTGGCCGGGATCGTAGTTATATTTGTCCTTTTCCTGATTCTTCAGGTCTGGCGACGTTACTCCACGAAGGCAGAGGCGCCGAACGCGGGGCAGCTTATCCCGGTAGATCTGGAGGCCTTCGAAAATCTAACCGATCCGGAAGAAGAACAATTCTTGCGGGTCAACCTTTCGCCAGCCGAGTTTCGAGGGGTGCAGCGATCGCGCCTCTGCGCCGCAAAGATGTATGTGATGGCATTGTCGCAAAATGCCGCCGTGTTGGTGGCGGTCGGTCAGTCCGCGCGCTCCCATGCCGATCGGGAAATTGCCGCTTCGGGACAAGAGATTCTCAACCGGGCGATACGATTGAAGGTCTGGTGTGTGCTGTCTCTGCTGCGGCTGAACGCTGCCATGGTTTTTCCAACCATGAGGTCTCCGTCGAGCGGAATCGCCGATCAATATCTGCTGGTGAGGGGCATGGCTGCGAATCTACCCGAGAACGTAACCATACATCAGGCTTAAGCGGGAGGCCCGGGTGAGACACATACACACGGTCCGGTGTTACTCAGGGAGGCGTTGCGTGCATCCGAGGTTTGAGAGAGTGGCGGAACCGTTGAGGGGGTACAAAAGCACAGTCCCGCCCCACTCCTCATACTGCAGGAGGAGTATAGCCACTATCCAATTATTGATTACCTGAAAAGATTACTTGTTACGGAAACCGGACAAACCTTCCACGATAACCCGTTCCTGAAACCGATGGCATGTGACTGCCGAGTCCGCCGGCTGTGAGTGTGCCTCGACTGGGGAAGGAGGCAGCGTTACCATCCGCCGCCCGGCCGTGTTACTGGAGGGCTACTTTCTCCCTTCTTTAGGCCATGTACTTTGGTGTCCTTCTGCCTTAGTCTAGCTTCGAAACCAAAGCGGGGCTGAGGCCAAATGAAGTATCTGTTCCTATTGATTCTTGGGTTGTGCGCAGCCGTGCAGGCCGAGAATTTTGCGGCCGCCTCTGGGCCTTTACCCGACTCCCCTAGCCACGCTCGACCCTTCTGGACCACCGAGAACAAAGTGGACTTCGGCATTCTTGGAGGGTTGGTTGCCGCGGATGCGTTTACCACGCAACGCGGCTTGAGTGAAGGGTTCCACGAGACGAATCCGCTGATGCGTCCGTTTGTCAGCCGGGGTGCTGCCGGAGAAGGCGTAGGATCCGCACTGGGTTTCGCCGCCGGATTGGGAACTGTGTACCTGTTACACCAGACCCACCACTACAAAGCAGAGCGCATCACGATGCGCCTGATGGTAGGCGTCGAAGGTGCAGTGGTCGCCAATAATATCGTGCAACTTCGCTGAAGAGATGGGCAAAAGCCAATATGTTCATCTGAGAGTTCTCGGAAGGTTTAAGGATTGACAGCCCTGGTTCTTCACCTTCCACTCAAGCAACATGCGGAGAGCCGGAGGGCTTTAGCTAGCGTTTTTGGCGCTCTCTAGCAGATTGCGGAAAAACGCGGCCAATGAAGGAAAAAGGGAAGGGCACGACCTTGGTCGTGCCGCTAAGTCGTTAAAATTAGACTTGCGCTTTACGCCTGGGGGTGCCTTTAGCGGGCGGAAACACTTTTTCCCTCTATCGGAAGGTGTACCCGATGGAGAAACCGTACCGCAGGGCGTGTCCGGAGCTGAACTCCGTGTTGTTATTGATCAGGTAGAGGCGCGCCTCGGGACGGATGAAGAGGCGGCGCCAGGCATACAGCTTGATCCCACCGCCCACGTCTCCCATGAGATGAGTGCTGCTGGCGAAACACTTGGTGCTGGTGCAGTCGGGTTGGGTTTGAAACCGGGTATTCAGAACACCGGCGCCACCGACCGCTTCAACCCCAATCCGCTTGGTGAATTGCCTGGTCCAGATGGCATTGCCATCGAAAAACATCGGGCGAAAAGGGATGTTTAGAAAATACTGAGCATAGGTCCCGGTGTCTTCCCGGACAGCGGCTTCGACTTGTACGCCGATAACCTTCCGGAAGAACAGGTAATCGACGCTACCTGTCGCGTAGGCTGCGCCCCCTAACGATTGCGGCTGGTGATCGCCGGTCGCTGTGCTGCCCGCCGGGGCAAAAATGGACCCACCTCCGACGGCGGCGTCAATCTGTTGGCTGCGTGCGATGTTGGTGAAAGCGGCCATGGCCGCGCAGGCAAAAAGCAAGAGAAGGGCAGCGCGTTTCAGTATCAATCGAAACCATCCAAAGTATCGTTTTTACCCCAACGAAATTCGTTGGAGGTGGGGCGGAATCGCTATCATAAATGCGCGCAGGCGGAAGATGGTGAGGATTCTGAGGAAACAAGGCGGGATGGGGTTGAGCCCCATCCCTGCGCGGAAGTGATACGGACAGATTTAGTGAAATGTGTACCCGATGGAAAGCCCATAGCGAAGTGCGTGACTTGAGCTGAAGTCGGTGTTGTTATTGATGACATACACGCGCGCTTCGGGGCGAATGAAGAAGTTGTGGGCTGGATAAAGCTTGAGGCCGCCGCCGAAATCAACGTCGAAGTGATTGCTGGACTGGTAATTTGTGCAAGAGTAGTAACCGCAACTCGTGCCGGTATAGAACCGGGTGCTGAGAGAGCCGACGCCGCCCACCAGTTCCGCGTAGACGTGGTTTACAAGCTTGGGTGAATAAACCGCATTGATATCGTAAAACAGCGGACGATAGTTAAAACCTTGGCCCGCATAATTGTCGGCCTGACCCGCTCTCCAGAAAACTTCGGCTCCGATCCCGAGATTGTGATAGAAGAGCACGTCGCCGCTAAATCCTGGGTAGGCGCCGCTGGGGATCGACACCGGGGCGTGACTGGTATCACTGATGGTGAGGTTGCCGATTCCCGGTGCGTCCATCGTGCTGATGCCGAAAGCAACGTCGACCTTCTGAGCTTGAGCGACGTTCGAGACAGTGGCCAGCAGCGCGCCGGCGAAAGACAAGAGCAGAGCAACTCGTAGTGTCCGTTTCAAGCGAAACCTCCGACTGTTTTTTTGGAATTCAATCGGTTAGATGCAAGATAAATGGATTGCGCTGCAGATCGGGTAGTCTTTACAAGACTTTACGGGGATGGGGCGTTTCGGAGAGTATGAAAATCTGTAGATTTGGATTAGCGGAGCAACGGCATGTCTGCGGCAGAAAGGGAGCAGATCTACAAGGAGGAGACGCCAAGGCATAAGGGGCGAAAGGCTAAGGGCGCCGTTAGTAGGCCAGCACGATGCGCAGATCGCGCAGGTTGTTGCCGGTGGGCCCGGTCACCACTGCATCACCCAGGGCGTCGAATAGGGGATAGGCGTTGAAGCCGGCGAGAGCTGCGCGGAGAGGTTCCGGCCCTCCGGCGCGGCGGAGAGTGGTGCCATCGACGACGGCTCCGGCAGCCGGACTGTTGCCATCGATGCCATCGGTCCCGGCGCTCAGAATGGTAATGTCCTCTTCCGAAATTTTCTCGGCGCAAGCCAGGGCAAACTGCTGGTTGCGTCCGCCGGCGCCGCCGTTACGGACTGTGACAGTCACCTCGCCCCCGGAGAGCAGACAGACGCGCGCTGTCTTCTCGTGACCGCGGAGGTCCCGCAATCGCTTGACCAGGTAGTCGGCGGCTTTCTGGTAATCCCAATCATCGCAAGAGTTATCGATTTCGACCGTGAAACCGGCGCGGGTGGCGGCTGCGGCGGCCTCATCGAGGGCCAGTTTGTTGGAGAGCACGGTCCACCAGCGGGCGCGAACGAAGGCGGGATCGTCGGATTTCGGAGTTTCGTCGAGAGCGTGCTGGTGGAACAGATCGGCGACAGAGTTTGGGAACTGCTCAACCAGTCCGTAGCGGGCGGCGATGCGCTCGCAGTCATGGATGGAGGTGGAATCGGGCATGGTGGGGCCGGAGGCGAGCGCGTCGGGAGTAGAGTCCGGCACGTCGGAGACGAGGATGGAGACTTGTTGCGCGGGAGAGGCGGCCTGGGCGAGGCGTCCACCCTTGACGGCAGAGAGATGCTTGCGGATGGCATTGATCTCTGCGATGGGCGCGCCGGAATGGACGAGTGCGCGGTAGGTGGCTACCAGATCGGGCAGAGAGATTTCAGGGTCAATCGGCTTCTCGGCGATAGATGATCCTCCGCCCGAGAGCATGAAGATGACGAGCGACACGGCATCGAGCGACCCAAGCGACTTGAGTATGGCTTCGGCGGCATGGATGGATTCGGCTGTCGGGGTGGGATGGCCTCCTTGAAAATAGCGGAATCCATGAACCTGGCTACTGTGCTCAACGGAAGAGGCAACGATGCCCTCAAGCCGGCTGCCTACCTGCCCTTCGAGAGCGGTGGCCATAGTATGGGCCGCTTTCCCGATGGAAACGACGAAGACACGGTTATAAGAGTTGAGATCGTAGAGGTCTTCGCAGATGCGCAGAAGGCCGCGCTCGCAGTGCAGATGCCGCGAGAAGGCGCTCGCAATCGAGGCATTCTGAAGCGCGGTGGAGAAGATTTCGCGAGCAGTGGCGCGCATATCGCGAAATCGCTGGTCGCGCTCGGGAGACAGGTCGGGCATCGGAGAGATTATAAGGAAGGCCGGAGATCTAGCCCCAGCTACCGGAGCTTCCACAGGATAAAGGCGAAAAGAAGGAGGCCAAAGAGAAGTACGGAGTTGCGCAAGGAATCGTTTATCGCGTCGTCCGTAACCTCCAATACCTCATCGAGCGGCGATCCAGCCGCTTGCACCGCCAGGTATCCCGCGGCAAAAAGGTCGCTGACCCTCGTGTGACGTTGCAGGGCTCTCCAGAACGGATACACAATGCTTTGAAGAAATAGCGCAGACAAGACCAAAGAACGCGCAGAACCCTGGCTCAACTTATCCCAGTACTTCCACAGAGTCACGGCAAAAGCCAGACTCACCACGGCCGCGAGTCCAGTGTTGATCAGGAATGTCCATGAGCGAAAAGGCGACCGAAGAAAGAAACGGTTCGGCTTCCGGTCGTCCGCGAACCACATTACAGGCCTAGTTTTACTCATCACGTCCCCTGTTTCAGCGACATCCGACCCGAAGTCTATACTTTGGCAATTGGGCCAGACAAGATGAATCCGTGCTTCGCGGTATAATCTCGCGCCATGGTCGCGAAAACGAAAGTCACCGATAAGTCCAAGAAGCGCGAGTTTGTGTCTGCCTTTGAGGGTCTGCGCCAGATTCTGAAGCCCTATGACAAGAAGTTGCACGTGACGAAGGACCAGCCCGGCAACTACATGAGCGAATCGAAGTCGCTGCGTTATCTGGGCAAGCCTTTGATGTTCGCCGGGATCACGAGCAAGAGCTACGTCGCCTTCCATCTGTTTCCCGTGTACATGTTTCCCAATCTCGTGGACGGCATTTCTCCCGAACTGAAGAGGCGCATGCAGGGAAAAACCTGCTGGAATTTCAAAAAGGCGGAGGAGTCGTTGTTTGGCGAATTGGGAAAAGTTGTGGAAGCGAGCTTCCGCCGATTCGAGGAGATGGGAGAGCGCGACTTGACTCGCGAGGACGCGCAGCGGTTGTGGGGGAAAAGCAAGTAAATTTGTAGTTGGTAATTTGTGATGTTTGCAAGTTCAGGGTCTTTTGAACTTGCAAATCACAAATTACCAATTAGAAATTCTTTTTTCACCCACCCTTCAATTGCCTCGCGCATTTCGCGCAAGCGTCCTTCAAAAAAATGATCCCCCGCCTCGATGCGGACCAGCTTCTTCGGATCGGCGAAGGTGTTGACGAGCGCTTCCAGCTTTCCCGGCGGTGCGAACTGGTCGCGCGATCCGCTGACGAAGAGCTTGGGCTTGGGGCAAGCGCGCAGAAATTCGAAATCATAGACGCGGGCCTCACCTGACTCGGAAGGCACGGGGACGGCGGGAAGACCAAGGGCGATCAGGGCGCGAACTCGATCGTCGTTATACACGGCGCGTAAACCGACCGCGGCTCCAAATGAAAATCCGGCAAAGACGATGGGGAGAGTAAATTCGCGCTCCAGCCAGTCGAGCGCGGTGCGGACGTCCTCCACCTCGCCGGTTCCGTGCCCGTGCTCGCCTTCGCTTAGGCCGGTGCCGCGAAAATTGAAGCGCAATACGGGAAATCCAAAGCTGTTGAGCGCTTTCATGGCGTGGAAAACGACTTTATTGTGGAGCGTTCCTCCGTAAAGTGGATGGGGATGGCAGACCAGAGCGGTGTGGGTGGCTGTCGCTGAACCGGCGTTGAGCAGGGCTTCGAGGCGTCCGGCGGGACCCTCTAAAAACAGTGAGCGGATGGTGGCGTTTTCGAAGGGCACGAATTTCAGCTTACCCTATCGGTGACGGTGCTCGCTAAGAGTGGAAACCGAGACCTAGAACGTACATCTATTGGGGCGCAGGAGTGTCCGTGGAATGATTCCCCAGCGTGTATCTGGCGTGTATCTGGGGTTAGGGGTCTTTCGGCGCCGAGACCTGCGCCCATGCGCTCGCGGCCGCTGGCTGGGGCTTCTCAGGATGACACTCTCCGAGGGCTGGGTAGAGTTCGCGGGCTGGTAAGCTTTACGCCATGGATCTTTTCGCGCTCACGCGATGCCTGGTTGATATTGAATCCACAACTCCGCATGAGGGACCGGCAGGAGATTTTCTTTGCGCGGAACTCACACGCCGCGGCTTCGACGCCCGCAAGATGCCGGTGGAGGGCGAGCGCAACAATGTGCTGGCAACCTGGCCGGAGCATCCGCGGCCGGAAGTCACTTTCTCGACGCACCTGGATACTGTCCCGCCCTTCATCGCTTCCTCGGAGGATGACACGCGAATTTACGGGCGTGGATCGTGCGATGCCAAGGGCATCATCGCCGCGCAGATCGTGGCGGCCGAGAAGCTGCGCGCGGCGGGCGTTTTCGTGGGACTGCTGTTTCTGGTGGGCGAGGAGCGGGACTCGATCGGAGCGCGGGAAGCAAATCGGCATCCAATCGGGACGCGCTTCATGATCAACGGCGAACCGACGGAAAATCGGCTTGCCCTGGCCAGCAAAGGCTCGCTGCACGTGGTGCTGACGGCGCGCGGGAAGATGGCGCACTCCGCCTATCCGGAGTTGGGCGAGTCGGCGATCGACAAGCTGGTGGAGGTGCTGCACCGGCTGCATGCGATGAAGCTGCCGGAAAGCGGGGATGTGGGACCGTGCACAAGGAATGTGGGAATGATTGAAGGCGGGCGGGCTCGGAACATTATTTCCGACTTTGCGCGTGCCGAGCTTTTCTACCGGCTGGTGGGTCCATCGGAAGAGTTGCGGCGGCAAATTGTCGAGGCGGCCGGAGAATTGGCGGAGGTCGAGTTTACGCGCGAGGCTCCGTTCATGCGGATGCGCACCATGGACGGGCTGCCCACCATGGTCGCCGCATTTACCACCGACGTTCCTTCGCTCACGAATTGGGGCGAGCCGTTGCTGCTGGGGCCGGGCTCGATCCACGTGGCGCACACCGAAGGCGAGTATGTAGATAAGCAGCAACTGAAGGAGGCGGTGGAGTTATATTGCACGGTGGCAAAAAGGCTCTCCCGCGAAGCCTGAACTAGACGTTACGCGCGCCGAACTGTCGCTGGAGGCGATCCAGATGTTTGTACATCTGATTGGTATGTCAGCGATTTTGTTTCCGGGGCGCGGGTGGCGTTGCCTTGGGCACTTGCTGCTTTTCCTCCGCATTCGTGGCAAATAACATGTAATGATCGAAAGTTTGTTTTCGATAATAGCGGTGCCGATTCAACTCGAAAAACAGATTGACAGTTTGGGGCAGCCAAAGGTCGACGTTCTTCTTCTGGAAATGGACCGGGCCATATTCCGCGATCTGATGTTGGACGGCGAGCACCGGCAGAGGGCTCGACAGCTCGGATTCGATGCGCACGATTTGAAAATTGTCGGCGGTAATCCAGGCGCGTCCCTTGAGGTTTATGGCGTAGGTATTCGGGCCGACCACCAGATCCGCGAGGCGGCTGGGCTTGTCGTCGCGTTGGCGGAAGTGCATGAGCCAGGTCGCGCGTCCGTGCCAATCGCCCAGACCTTCGCACGTAATCAGGTAGTTCTCACGCATGTCGGGATGGAAGATGAGCGCCAAACTCACAAAACCGGAGGTGACGATGCGGTCAGGGAGATCCGGGATTCCGTAACGATCGTTGCGATACTCGTCAATCTGCAAGAACCCGGGTTTTTCCTCGGTAATCGAAGCTGCGTAGTCGTATTTGCGATTCACCTTGGTGATGGGATTCCCGACAGGATCGAGCTGTTCATGCAGCATGTCTTCAGTGGCCGCAAACTGGGAGATGCTGTCCACCAATTGCTTCACGCGCTCTCCCGACATCTCGATCACCTGGTCATAGGGGCAGGCAACACCGGCGGCCACGGTCGGCTTCACATCGTCTACTCCGGGTGGTCCCCAGTTACTTGGCGGCAGGGACGGTTCCGAAGCGGCCAGCGCGAGATCAGCGCCCGCTGCCAGTTCCTTCGATCCATTCACGTCACGTTGCTCGATCTGGGCGATCAGAGCCTTCACTTGCGGGACCACCGGGTTGGCCGTGTTGGTTTGAATAAAGCTGTTCAAAGACTGGAGCGCTTCCTTGTCTCGCCCGACATTGGCAAAAGCTTGCCCGAGAACCAACTGCGCAGCACTTCCCGCGCCCTTGCCCTTCTCGATCGCCATCTCGGCTTGCTCTCGCGCTTTTTCGTATTCCTTCTGTTTGAGGTACACGTCGGCAAGAAGGTTATGCGCCATCCAGGACTCGTTATCGTCGGCAACCGCTTGCTCCAGTGACTTGCGCGCATCTTCTACGTGGTCACGCTGCAACTGCAACCGGCCCAGCAAACGCAGTGTCTGTTCCCGCCGCGGATCCAGGCTGGCGGAATGGGCCAGATAGGATTGCGCCTTGTCCAGGTCCTTGAGCTGCAGGTATAGAAACCCCAGCTGAAAATTGATTTGGGCGCTGGAGGGGGCTGCCTGGTAGACCCTTTCCAGGCGCTTCTGCGCCTCTTTGAAGTTACTCGATTTCAGGGCATAAAGCCCACGCAAGGCATCCTTGCGAACGTTCGGAGGCAAGCCCTCATCAGAAGTCTTCAAATCTACGGCTTCCGGATCCTTCTGTAGGACAATCTTCATTTCGATGCTGGGATCCGGTGTGGTAGTGATGTGCACCACCTTGTGCTCCGGGAGGTATCCGACTGCGCTAATTTCAACGTCGTAGTCGCCAAAGTCGAGATCGTGAAACTCCGCCAGGGATTCGCTGTCGGTGGTCTGCCAAACGGTGAAATCCCTTTTCGCATCGCGGAGCTTGATCACCGCTTGACGGTCCAGGTGAGATTTCACGTCGCTCAGGACGGTCAGCATAAGATTCTTGTTGTTGCCGACGCCGAGCTTGACATCCGCGAAGCGAGCTGCGGTCGAAGGGTCCAATGGAGGTCCCTGCGCCAGGGCTGGGTTACTCGGGGCGAAGAATTGGAAACCTAATACACCCGCCAGAACGAACCAATGGCGTAAAAGCACACTTCCACTCACATGACGGATCATTGCAATTTACTCAGAAAATAGGCTTTCTGAAGACTTCGGAGAAGCTTCGCAGATACTTTGAGCGTGTCGCCGAAATCCTCTTGAGTGATCTACTTCATTGATTTACTTCGCAAACACCTAATTTTATACCGGTTTTGTCCTTTCGGATACGTCCAAAAGTGGGGGGATTTCACACGAGTGAAGTGTTAATGTTGAATGGGATACCTCTCAAATACCGCATCCAGTGCTGGTTTCGCTCCTGCTGAAATCCCGAACCAAGAGAGGTATCTGAAGTAGTGGAAGAACAACAGGGCGGACTGGCGCGCCGGAGAGATTCGAACTCCCGACCTACAGCTCCGGAGGCAGTCAGAATAGCATCGGCCTTCCAAGAATCAGTGGCTTACAGTAGCTCCTACACGGCAAAATGAGGCACTATCGGCGGCAATTGAACACATTCTGAACACAATGTTTTCTTCCCGCCCACGGTTCGGAACCGGAAGGTTGGCCCCATTCCACTACTATCTGTCGGATGTGATTGAACTGCAGAGAATGGTAGGGAATTGTGTAAAACCGTGACGACGGGCTCCGGCGGGTCTTGCCTTTCACCCCCGCGCCACCCTCGCCGGCAGCAATCTCCTTAGCACATTCCCGATCACCAAAGGCTGGTGCTCTCCCGCACTTCCCACCAATGTGTAGGACCGCTCAAACCCATTTGGTCCCTAGATACTCATTTCCCACCGACGATCGACACCCGCCAGTCTCCCGGTCTGTCGCTCAGAGCGTGTTCCACTAGTGCCCGAACTTCAGCGCCGGCGCCAGGATCTCCTGTGTTATGCAGTTCGAGGGTTAGGGCCATGGGAGTCTATTCTACTGTCGGCGAGCCCTCAGGCTCCCACAGCCACGGTTGGGTTCGACACGCCCCGCGTCTGCCTGCTCATTGCTTGTGTGCTTCTAGAAAAATCGCAACGGCGAACCTAGTCCGGCTTCCGAGTGAAGATCAGAAAATAATCCATGCCGTCGGCTTTCACGAAATCCTGTGAGTCGCGCAGTTCGTAACCGGCTTGGGCGGCTTCGCGAACGACCACATCTCGATTCACCCCATGATTTGCTCCGTTGCCATTGCGATCAATGATTCCGACCCTGGCTCCTGGTCTAAGTGATGAGCGAAGGTTTCGGAGCAGGACTACCGGATGGGCTACCTCGTGGTAGGTCTTGAGCAGTAGCACGGCGTCAATGCTGTCGGCCGGGAGCTGCGGATTGTCGGGCTTGCTGAGGATCGTCTTTATGTTCTGGAGTTGCTCTTTTTTCGCACGCTGGTCAATGTAGTGAATCGCCTCCGGGTTAATGTCCACGGCATAAACCGTGTCCGAGCTTGTGACGCGACGAGCGGCGTGCACCGTGAACCAACCCGATCCGGCACCGATGTCGGCTACGTTCTTGCCGGGCTCAATGCCTAACAGATCCATGACCCGGTTGATTTGTAGGCGTTCATCTCGCCCCGGGGCATCGAAAATGGACAGATCGCCAGTGTAGGGGGTGCTGGTCTTGCGTTGCGCCGACCGTGCGGTGGAACTGGACTGGGCACGAACCGGCACCGACACCGACACCCAAAGCCCTGCCAATAACACTGAGGCCGGCCCGAGCCATCTGAGGGCTCTGCCAAACGATTTCCAGATCATTTGTTCCCCCGGAACTGGAACGGAGCTCAATCAGTTCCACCGTTTTCATTCGAAGCAACTGCAGACTTTGAGTCCATTAGAGCGTCTTGCGCGGCCTTAATCAACACGGGTTTCCGTTCACGGGCTGGAGTGAAGAGGCTCTCGCATGTGCGCATCGAGAACAATCGGCCGGAGGCTTTTGCCTAGCCAACCTTCTGGTTTCTACCTAGCCATGTGGCGGATGCGCCTTCCGTTCCAAATCCTAGATCCTGTTCTCACAGTTTCAGGAATCAGCTATGGCGAAGATCGGTGATGTCCTGCAGGTCAGGGTAATTCGCGGCGGCGAGATCAAACCGGTTTCGATCACTCTGGGCGAAAGAGTGCGATAACGAATGTCGAAGCCAGGCGGTGGAGGCGGGATCCGAACAGCTGTGGCGGCGACCTCCGCCGTCCGCCGAGCCGGACTCGAGAGCATCATTCGCAGCCACGCCGACTTCCACCTGGCAGGAAGTTTTGGCGCCGTGGCGAGCCTAGTGTCATTTGCGCGTAGCGCAGAGCTGGATGTAATGGTCATCGATTCCGATTCAATCCTCGATTCATTGCCTGAGCTGACGCCAGGCGCTGCGATTGTTCTGCTCACGGAGGTCAGCGACCCGAGGTCGATCTCGCGCTTACTGCGCAGCGGCGTCCGTGCGATTCTGACCAGAGAGAGCGACCCAGACGATGTTCTCTCCGCCATTGACAACGAAGCATCCGCTGAACGGCTTGGCATATCATGTCATCCACCCCGCTTGCGGGAGTACACCGGTCTTACGGTCACCAAAAAGAGGGAGGCTCCCTTGAGACTCAGTTACGGACGCCGCCACGTTTTCCTGTTGGTCGGAGTCTTGGTTTGTGGAGCAGCAACATCCCGTGCGCAAACCGGGACAACAGCAGGCGCGAGCACTCCCGGGCAGTCGATCCCTGGCACGGGTGGAGTGAGTCCGTTCGCGGGCAGCGTGCCGGCAAAGATGGTTGCGGGCGTGTTGCCGCTTTCGTTGCAGGACGCGATCGACCGCGGCTTAAAGCAAAATCTCGGACTGCTGCTATCGAGTGCCGACATTCGCTCGGCCCGAGGACAGCGCTGGGAACAGTTAAGCGCTTTGCTCCCGCACGTGACGGCGGCGCCTTATGTGGCGGAATCGAAGCTCAATGTCGACGAGATCGGTTTCGCGGGTCTCGCCAGCGTCTTGCATACTCCGTCATCGGTTGGCCCTTTTTCCTACTTTGACGCGCGCGCCTCGGTGACGCAAACGCTGTTTGATTGGAAGTCGATAAGCGCGACCCGGGCGGCTGGCCAGAGTTTGAAATCCGCCGAGTACAGCTTTAAGGACGCGCGTGATCTGGTTGTGCTGGCAGTGGGCTACACCTATCTGCAGGCCATCGCCGACGAAGCCCGCATTGAAACTTCAGAAGCGCAGGTCAAGACGGCACAGGCAGTCTACGATCAGGCAACGGACCAGGTGAACGCCGGCACTTCACCGGATATCGACGCGCTGCGCGCCAAAGTGGAGCTTCAGACTCGGCAACAACAGTTAATCCAGGCAAGGAACAACTTCGCCATCCAGAAGCTGACCGTGGCACGCGTAATTGGCCTTGCTCCCGGGCAGGAATTCGAGTTCACGGACAAGTCGCCGTACCAGCCGTTCGAAAGCATAACCATCGAGGAGGCGCTCAAACGCGCATACGCTTCGCGTTCCGATTACCGGGCGGCAATGAACGAGGTGCGAGCGGCAGAACTCTCCCGCAAAGCAGCGATGGGCGGCTATTTCCCGTCGCTTTCGTTCAACGCGGACTATGGGTTGGCTTCGTCCCATCCCTCCACGGCTACACCAGTCGCGGATGTGCGAGGTACGCTGTCGATTCCGATCTTTCAGGGCGGCAGTGTTCACGGCGACGTTTTGCAGGCCGATGCGAGACTCGATCAGAGTCGCGAGCGCCTGGAAAATCTGCAGGCGCAGATAGACTCCGACGTGCGCACGGCGCTGCTCAACCTGCAGTCGTCGGCGGATCTGGTAAGCGTGGCGAGCAGCAACATCGATTTGGCGGAACAGACGCTGGTCCAGTCGCGCGATCGTTTCGGCGCCGGTGTGACAGACACGGTCGAAGTGGTGCAATCGCAAGAAGCAGTCGCGAGCGCGCACGAGCAGTACATCTCGAGTCTCTACAACTATAATTACGCGAAAATTTCCCTGGTTCGCGCACTCGGCATCGCCGAGGAGGGCGTCAAGGAATATTTCAGAGGAAAGTGAACATGGCGGAAGAGAACCCACCCCGTTCGGTATCTGAGACTGGGAAAGAATCCAGGGTTGATCCATCCTCAAGTGGTCCGTCGCCCTTGGCGGACAAAAACTATGCACCGCCTGCGCGCCGGAGTTCTAAACGCCGCAGAAACATCGTGATCCTGGCCGTTATTGTTGTGTTGGTTATTGGCGGCGTGTTGTTGTGGCGCTACCTGGGCAGCTACGAATCGACCGACGACGCGCAGGCGGATGTTCATCTCTATCCGGTTAGCGCGCGCGTTTCCGGCTACGTGGTGAGGGTCAACGTAGACGACAACCAGTGGGTGCAGAAAGGCGCGGTATTGGTCGAGGTCGACCCCAAAGACTATGAGGTGGCAGTCGCGCAGGCGCAAGCGAACCTGGAAAATGCCGAAGCGACGGCACAATCGCTCAATATCACGGTTC